>DASTPZ010000279.1:0-25867 GCA_035761965.1 Flavisolibacter sp.
GAATCTTTTTTTATAGGGCCGGGTAAACTGCAGGACCCTTTTTAACAGTGATATATCGAAAAAACGCTTTTTTGGCTCGGTGCTGCTCAAATTAAAATCTTTAGGCAAATTTAGAGCTCATTCTCTCCCATCGAACTGGTATAGGCCTTAATAAAGATGGCACCCAGGTTTTTGTATGGAGGGATATAGTCCTCGAAACCATCCACCTTGCCGGCCTTTTGCCTGAACTCCGACCAGAAAGGCCTCCAATCGATCGAGGCGCCGTTGCGGAGCTTTTCGTTCAATATATCCATGAAGGGCTGGTTGATGTCCTTTTTGCCCACCTGCTTCGAAGCGATGATATGTGCATCTGGCGCATGCTGCAGCACATTGTTCACCAGGTTATACCCGCCACAGGAACCAAGGAGCACGATCTTGGCTGCCGGTCTTACCTGCTCGATGGTATAGGGAGCATAATAGCTATGCCCGCGGTGCACCACAATTGTAGGCTGAATACCTTTTTCTTCCAGGTGCCTGTTGACCGCCTCCTGGGCCTTTTCCAGCTCACCCGTTGTTTCATCGAGCGGCTTATTTGCATAGATAACAATGGGCTTGCCTTTGGTAGATGTATAGGCAACCCAGTACTTATTGTCCTCTATCTTTTTCCAGTTGCTGTTGGCAAAGCTCGGTGTAAAGCCGCTGAAGTTCATACGCCCATCCTTATCACCGTAAAAGAAAACCTGGATGTTTACCTTGTCCAGGCTGTCCTGCTTAAGTGATTGATAGCTTACATTATAAACAGGGGGGATACCGAACTCTTTCGAGAGGTCGATCTTCTTGGTGCTGTCGGCAGAGAGAAACAGCTTATAGAGCAGGTTGTACATCACCATTCCCCGCTTGTTGTTGTCCTGGACGTTCCTGTCGTAGTTGGCCTTTACATTCACCAGCATTTCTTCGGCCACGGCCTTCAGCTGCGGGCTTTCGGCTATGCTCGAATAAGAATCGGCCACATCCACGCCATCCTCCAGCCCGGTGGATTTTTCCAGTCCGTTTACAAAACCCCTCATCACCAGTTGGGCATATTCCTTGTCACCAAAGCTGCCAAGAAATTCGCTGAGGGTATTATATCCCGCTGCTACCTTAATGAATTTCTTAAAGCGGTCAAAGCTTACACTCATCAGCAGGGAATCGCCACGGTTCCTGATCTTTTGCATCATCAGCGGAAAGATGCCTGCAGTGTAGCTGGAGGTATACATATCCCTTTCACCGGCAATAACGAGGTAATAAAGTTCCTGTGCAGACAGCGGCTGCAGGATCTTGAACCTGACAGGGGGCTGCTCTTCGTGAAGAGCATTGATCGTTTTTACAAAATAATCCCTGCCCTTGCGCTGGAGCATGGTATCCAGCACGCCCATGCTAAGGATCTTTTCTCCATCCAGGCTCCTGGTTACATAATCCATTTTTGTGCTCACCAGCAGCTTGTAATATTTTGTTTCGTCGTCTTTAACCGCGTTGATGTCTTCAAAGCTGATCCGGCCTGCGGTGAGGTTATCGAGAAAGGGGAAATAAAGCTGGCCGCTTCCGCCGCTTGTAGCCATTTTCGAAATAGCCTTGATGAAGGGCTCATTCACCTTCCTGATCGCACGGCCGAGCTCGTTATTGGCCGATGCGAAATCGTAAAGTCTTTTAGGGTATTTATAACCGGCAAGGATAATCAGGCTGTCGCGGAAGGGAACATTGGGATTCTTATAAAGCTCAGAAAGAATCTGATCGGGATGCAGTATGCAATACTTCCGGAAAACCGTATTTTTTGCCGTGTTGATACCGATATTGCCATCAAATGCACCGGTTGTGATCACTAACTTGCCTATCTCATAGCTGCTCTGCTCGATGAGCTGCTCAATGCTTTCTTTTTTGAGATCTTTAACAATTGCAAGCTCATAGGTATCAAAGGCTTTTGGAAAATTAGCAGCGCTGAACTGCCTGCTTTTATACATGGAAATAAAGTTCCGCAGCAAATATTCCACACCCTTGATGTAGGTTACTTTCTGCTGGTCATGCATCAGCGAGTCCTTATCGAGGCGGCACTGCAGGTCATCAACCCTTTTGATAAGGGTTTGGGTGACGTGATAATTGATGTCTTCGTTATTTCCGGCATGAAAGGACATATCGGCCCTGCCGTCTGCCTTAAGCGCGTTTTTCTGCTCCCTGTTTATTCTATCGTGCCAAAGCTCGCGGCTTAACACGAATTTGCAGCCCTTATCGGCAGGGGTTTGGCTAAAACCCTGCAGGCCAACCATCAGCAGCAGACTATTCAACAGTAATCGTAAGGGTAGACTCATTCGCCTCATAATACAAATTTAATACCCGAAGACTTAATCCATCGTTAAGGCCTGTTTTAGCAGGGTATTCTATAAAAGACAGAAAATAAAGCGCTTGCGTTGCGCGCAACCTTTTACTACCCCCCTTAGCATTAATTTTTTATTAAGTCTGTGTTAACCAGAAAGCCTTCATTTAGCTATCGGCCCTTTTCCTGTAGGTTTGCGGTCAAAGAGAGTTTTTCATGGATACAAGGCCGAGGAAGGTATTGATCGCTGATGATGAACCGGACATCATAGAGATCCTGAAATATAACCTGGAGAAGGAAGGTTACCAGGTGATCACGGCCAAAAATGGCGATGAGGCCCTGGACAGGGCGAAACAGGTTCAGCCCGACCTGGTGGTGCTGGATATGATGATGCCAAAGAAGAACGGCATGGAGGTTTGTGAGCTGCTGCGTGCGCAGCCGGCCTTTAAGGACACGCTCATCATGTTCCTGACCGCGCTTTCAGACGAAGCTACCCAGCTCAAAGGCTTTAGTACGGGCGCCGACGACTATGTAAGCAAGCCCGTCAGCACCGGGGTGTTCGTGAGCAAGGTGAATGCGCTTTTCCGCAGGGTGAAAAAACCCGCCAACCATATCATAACACTTGACAGCCTGGTGATAGACCCGGAAAAATTCCTGGTATCGTTCGAGGGCAGGGAGATCATCCTTGCCAAAAAGGAATTCGAGCTCCTCTACCTGCTGGCCTCGAAACCGGGAAGGGTTTTTCTTAGAAACGAGATCCTGAGCCAGGTTTGGGGCAATGATGTGATCGTGGGCGACCGCACCATCGATGTGCACATCCGAAAGATCAGGCAGAAGCTGGGTGTGGATTGCATTACAACGGTAAAGGGAGTTGGCTACAAGTTTGAGCTGTGACCGGAAGATCCTTCCGGCCGCGAAGGCCTAGCCGCACCAAATTTGTGAAAGGCTTGCTGCCATTGCTTATTTTTACCGCTTAGCATTTACTGTTTTATTCCACATGTTCCAGGCAAAGAACCTTTCCCCGAAAAAACTGTCTGCCTTTACGGCCATCCTGCTGTCGGCGCCGATCAGCCTTGGCATCTATTTTCTTGAAAACAGCTGGACAATCGCGCTGGCTGCGCTGGTTATGATCTTTATCGGCAGCTACCTGCTCCTGTTTTCAATCATCCAGAACTTTATCTACCGTAAGATCAAGCTCATCTACAAGTTCATTCACCAGACAAAGGCCACCAAGCGGGAGGAGACCTATTATAAATACATCCTGCCGCAAAAAAGCATCGACAATGTAAGGGAAGATGTGGAAGCCTGGGCCGAGCAGCGAAGCCATGAGATCGAGCTTCTGAAAAAGAATGAGACTTTCCGAAAAGAATTTCTCCAGAACCTTTCGCACGAGTTCAAGACCCCGGTATTTGCCATCCAAGGTTATGTAGACACCCTTCTGCAGGGCGCTATGGAGAACCCGGAAGTGAATAAGCGCTTTCTCGAAAAAGCGGCAAAGAACGTGGAGCGCCTGGTGAACCTGATCAAAGACCTCGACGAGATATCAAAGCTTGAAAGGGGCGAGCTAAAGCTCAGCAAACAGGTATTTGTGATCCAGGACCTTGTTAAAGAGGTATTTGAGAGCCTTTCCTGGAAGGCCGAACAGCGAAACATCAGCTTTTCCATTAAAAAAGGCTGCGAAACACCCATCATCGTTTACGCAGATAAGGAGAAGATCAGGCAGGTGATTGGCAATCTTGTAGATAACTCGATAAAATACGGGAAGACCGGTGGGTCGACGGTAGCCAGCATGTACAATACGGATGATAAGAACATACTTGTCGAGATCAGCGACGATGGCATGGGCATAACCGAAAAGAACCTCGACCGTGTTTTCGAAAGATTTTTCCGCACCAACGAAGGCAGGGGGAGAGATGTAACCGGCAGCGGGCTTGGTCTCTCCATTTGCAAGCATATCATTGAAGCGCATGGACATACCATTCATGTGCGCAGCAAGGAAAATATC
The DNA here is from genome assembly GCA_035761965.1 of Flavisolibacter sp. Taxonomy (GTDB): domain Bacteria; phylum Bacteroidota; class Bacteroidia; order Chitinophagales; family Chitinophagaceae; genus Flavisolibacter. Next base: position 4,332 of record DASTPZ010000279.1, read on the forward strand.
GGCACTTCGATCGGCTTTACCCTTGATGCCCGCAAGGCCACACACCAACCGGCATAAAAAAAGCTGAACTTTCCTCCTACCGCTTTGCATCCGCTCCGGGAAAGTTCAGCATTTAAAAACAACCATCCTTGTAGTTATATCTGGCGGAATTCCATTCAGATCTTTGACCTGGTGACCCCGCATCTATCCTGCCTGCAGCTTAGCGCACCGTTGCGGCAAGGGCATCCGTGCTATCTTTTGCAGCCGGATCCAGTGATGCAGCCTGGAAGTTTGCCACAGCCCTTGCATAAGCAAGCGACTCCGAACGGGTAAGCGTGGTAAGGCTTCCCTTGCCTTCAAAATAATAGTGCGCGCCTATATACCTTTTCACATGCGCACGGCTTTCCATTGGGAGATGTGCCTGCAGCGCCCAGAAATTACGGGTACCTGCCTTGCGTATGGCATTGTAAACAGTTCCGGGGCCTCCATTGTAAGCAGCTATTACAAGCAGCCAGTCGCCGAATTCGGCATGAAGCGCTTTCAGGTACTTAGCGGCAGCTACAGTGCTTCTGTAAACATTCGTACGCTCATCATATTTTTTTGTGATCTTCAAACCAAGCTCGCGGGCAGTTGTGGGCATCAGCTGCCACATACCTTTGGCACCTACACGCGAAACCGCTGTGGCCTTTAGCTCCGATTCGATAACGGCCAGGTATTTCAGCTCCAATGGCAGGCCATATTTGCTGAGAACCGTGTCGATGAGCTTAAAATAGGTGCGGCTTCTTTCCCTAACCTTCCTGAGAGACTCGTCTTCTTTTTTAAGGAAGCCCTTTACAAATTTTACGGCATTCTTGTTGAGCTCTATCTGCGGAGCCATTACCGTATCTGCCTTGAGAGGGGCAGCGGCGGAGTCTATGATCTGCTGTACAATCAGTGTATCGGCTGTGCGCCATTCTGATGATACCAGCCTTGCCCTTACTTCCTTTGTAGCTACCAGCGGTTCGCTTTTTACGGCAGCCACATTAGGCAGGAGCAATAAAAAACCATGACCAACAAAACCTGTTTTCACTAAGTTTCTTTTCAACATTGTTTTCGTTTTTGGGTGAAACAATGCCGACCCTTAGATTTTGGATTACGAATTAATCATGGATACTGAAGAGATCATTCACAGGAATTGGAGAGACGGATCATGCATGGTCTTCCGGGGGACGGACGTTAGGCTTTTCATTTGTCCGGAGACTGATTGGTGTTCTTCATATGCATGAACGGGAGCAAAGCTATATGGGCAATTTTTCAAATCCTAGGTTTTGGCCCCATGAAAAACTACGATGCATACGTAAGTACATAGCCTTCAGTAGCCTAACTAAGGCATAGCAGGTACTGATAATATGTCAGCAAAACCGGCAAAAAGATATTTAAACGGGAATATGTCCCTTGAATCGCAGGCCGGCAATCTCCACACGGAAGAAAAAAGGACAGAAAAAAAGCTGCCCGACGACACCGACCCTTAGGTTTTATACGGCAAAAACTGCTCGCCGGTCTGCACCCATAAGGAAGCGGTTATACGTGATCGTGAATCATAAGCATACTTCTTTGCCTAATCCCTGTACCGGTATCTTTTCACCATATCGGGCAGGTAAACCTTATATGCATCATAGATACGTGGCTCGTAAAAGTCTGTAGCGCTGGCTCTTTTCCGGATCAGCATTTCCCTGAGCATGTTATCCATCTGTTCCTGGACTGGCCTGTTGCCGTCCAGTTTGTATCCTTCCAACTCTACCAAGTCGATTTTTTCTTCGTCTACCCAAACCTCTCCCTCTGGGTAAAGTCCTCCTGCTGCCAGTTGCCAATGAGGGTCGTCCCTCATTTTTTTGTACTTGAAGAAGTACACAAAACCTTTTTTCTGCTTATAGCTTGCCTGCAGCCTTCCTGCATAAACAAGCGTATCGGGGAGACCATAGCCGTCCCGACTTGTTGCAATATTGCTGCGTGCCATCAGTTCCTGGGTTTTGAAAGCTTCGGGGAAAAGGCTTTCCTTTTTCATCTTAACCAGGTCCGAATACAGGCTACCGCGGTAAGTATCCAATTTTGCAAACATGCTGAACAGGGAATCGGCTACCGGCCTGTTATTGCGAAGGAGCAGCACAAAGCTGCGATAAAGCAGCCGCTTGTTGCCTGTTCTCATCAATTGTGCAAAGAATGCCGGAACGCCGGGGTGTTTTTCGTAAAAAGGCAGCATCAGTATCGCGTGCCGCTCCAGGTCATAGTTACCTTCTTCTTCTTCAAAATAATCCTCGTCCTCGTCTACGTACTGTGGGCGTTCTTTGGACCGGGCCAGCTTTTCCATTTCAAGCTGCTCTTCGGCGGCCAGTTGCTTCTTAAGCAGCTGTCTTGCATCGAGGTAAATTTTGCTGAAATGGGCTTCATAGTCTTTTGCAGCGACCAGACCGCTGTCTACAAGAGTAGTAAGAATGTTCAGCAGCTCCGGCCTGTAATCATCGATCTCCATCAACGGTAACAGTTCTGGCAGGATCTGCTTCGTGAGCTCAAGACTGTCGTAGAGCTGGCTCCATTTCATATTGTACTCGTCTGCCAGGTAGTGAAATTTTTTTAGAGACCACCTGTCGACGGCGATACTATTTATGAAGCTGCCAGTATAGCCGGCCGCTCCCTCCCCTATGGGAGGCTCCTGTACAACCAGGTCTTTGAAGGCAGAAAAGGAAGCTTTTGTGCGAATGGAAAGCAAGCCTGCAAGGATCGCATGCTGGAAATCCGCGGTGTCTTTTATTTTGTAATAAAGTTCTTTCAAATAAGGTACGGCTGCAGGGTTGCCAGTCGCTGCAAGCTGCGAGATAAAATAGCTCTTTATATTGAGATAGCTCTTTGTATCCCAACTAAGCCTGGCGATTGCTTTTTCAATATCCGGTGCATCGGCAGAGTCGAAGCGCAGGTGAAACCTTGCCCTTCTTGCGTTTTTTGCAACAGCGCTGTCGGAGCTGAAGAAATCGGCGAAGAACTGCGCCGTTTTCCGGGTTAGCAAGGATTCTCCCTTCAAGCTGTCGGCCGGCGTAAAGCTGCTGAAGAACTGCCGCAGGAAGGCACTGCCGCCGGTCAGGCTGTCTGTAAGCGCAGCAATATTAAAGCAATGTCCATCCTTGTAGAACCATTTGCTTAGGATAAGCCGGCTGCTCCCGGTATCGGTGAGGTGCATTTCCCTGCAGATAAAACCATTCGCAAGCGCCCACTGCTTGTCGCGCTTGAACACAAGGGAGCTATCTATCCTACCCATTGTCCGCTTCCAGAGACCGGCGCTGTCTTTTTCGAACGCGTACTTGTCATGCCTGGTATACGATATGGTTATCTTTTCGCCAGTGGTATCGTTCCCGATCATGGCTGACTTTTGGCGTGTATAAAAATCGGGGAAGTCATCGTCCTCATAGCGCATGCTGAGCAAGGCCTCGAAGCTGTCCATTATATCCTGCTCATCCTTATTGGTGGTATCGGGACCATAGGGCGACATGACCGTGAACTTCAGCACCGTATCCGTTTGCAACCGGGCTTCCGGGTAAACAAAGGGGGCAATGGAAAAGGATCTGAAGAACTGTTTCACCTGCTCATCTTCCTTTTTATAATGTGCCAGCAATACATAGTGCAAAGCTCCCCTGATGATATGCCTTACCGTGCTATAGCTGCTATCCTTGTGCCTGTACCTGCTCTCCAGTGCCGGGAAGCCATCGTGCCGGGTAAACCTCCGTTCAAGCTTCCTGTCGATAAATCCGGAGTAGGCATAGCTCTCATCCATCAGGTTGAGCACGAAGCTGTCCTCTTCCGCATAGGAGTAGTTGCGAAGGCTGGCCTGCATGATCAGGTAGTTGTTCCCTTGTTTATCGAAAGCAGCATATTCCAGCCGTTTTGTATCCCCATTACCCCCGATCGAGATAAAGGGACGCTGGGGCAGTGAAACGCTGAAGCCGCCTGTCGACGGCGTAAAGCCCAACCATTCGCCGGCCTTATGCTCCTGTATATTGATCGAGCCAAAAAATGCCTGCGCCTCGGCACCTTCGTTTACGTATTCACCATTCCCGCTCATTTTGAAGATAAGGAGCTCAAACGGTGTAACAAAGACCTGGTAGCGCTGGTGATCACCCCTGCGTGTTCGGTTCCTAATCTCCCAACCCTTATAGCCGTTTTTGCTGATCGCTGTCCTGCTGATCAGCTTTCCCGGAACATTTTCGTACATAAAGCTGTCTACCTGGCGGTGTATACGCCCGGCATCGTGCCCCCATATGGAGCTGTGCGTCTTGATGCGCGTAACCATATAATAGGCGCCGTTCACTATATCGGCATACTGCAGAACATCCATCCCGCTCCAGCCGGTGAACCGGTAAAACTTCTTTCCTGGTATGCTTACCTGGTAAAACCCATCGTCTGAGCGGATGGGTGTGAAGCTTGTGGCAAAACGGGTTCTGTCGATGGCCTCTTTTTGCCTGCTGTTGCGGTCGTCCATGTGGACCGGACGAAGCTTGTAGCCCATCTTTCTGAGCATTTCGATGACACCTCTTTTACCCGGAAGGTGGGCCGCGCCTACGGCTGCGAATAAAGAGGCTTTTTTCAGGATGGTATCGATGGAGTTTGCCTGGATCTCGTTGCGGCGATAAAGAAATTTCTCCTCAAATGCTTCGGAGGTTACGTTTAGCAGCTGCAGTGAATCCAGCTGGTCGAGGTCTCCTTTTCGATAGGCATCCTCTATCTTCTTGGGGTTGGCAATATTTTCTTCAAAATCATAGCTCCTTCTTTTTATGTTTCGGTCCCTGAGCATTTCGCGGTAAGCCTCTCTTACCAGTTTTTCGCTTTCCTCGAAATTTTCTACTCCCGTAAGCCGTTTACCCAGCTTCTTTCCAGCCTGGAAGATGTACATATCAAGGAAGGTATCTTCTTCAAAATCATCAAGACTGGTTCCATATGTACGATACAACATGCCATTAACCATCGAAGGCTCTACAGCAAGCGCCGCCTTAATGGCATTGTTATAGTTGTCGAGGGAAAATGAGGTCAGGCTTAGGTTCTCAACAGGATAATAATTCTCGAACGCAACAGTAGACCAGCCGCGACCATACCACCTCTCCCCATCCCGGAGCCTGAAAGATTTGCTGAAATTGTCCTGCCAGTATTCGGGATTGGTTTCAAGGGCTACCACCTGTACGCTTTTCAAGGCATTATAAAACGAATCACCGAGGTGAAAGGCCAGCTTATCGCTTACATGCATGGTCCCGAACAGGTAGGACGGCCGGGTGAGTCCGTTTCCGGTTATTTCCCACAAAAGACTGGAATAGTTACCCTGCACCGGTTTGCGGCTGCCCTGGCCTTTTGGTGCAGGCCTGTTCTGCGCTGGAGATAACAAGGTTATGCCTGAAAATAAGGCTGTAAGCAGGATGGTTCTTAACATGGCTGGTTGATTGATGGTTATTGCTGGTACCCTTGATGCTCCTTTGGAGAGATTTCACAAACAAATTATCCATTTTTGCCGGAACCGCATATTTCCTCTTTGTTACCCCAACCGGCGGCTTCTACTCGATCAGCGAGGTTTTACGGGTATCGCTCATACGGTAATAAACCACCAGCGAGATAAATATGCAAACCGTTACATACCAGTAGAACCAGCTTTCATGACCGGATTTTTTCAGCCATAGCGCTATGTATTCGGCTGTGCCGCCAAAAACAGCAGTAGTAAGCGCATAAGGAAGGCCTACCCCGAGCGCTCTTACCTCTGCAGGAAAAAGCTCAGCCTTTACAACAGCGTTGATGGAAGTGTAGCCGCTTACGATCAGCAGTCCTGCCATGATGAGCAGAAAGGCCATCCCGTCCGACCGGGTCTGGCTCAGTGCAGTGAGCAGGGGAACTGTAAAAAAAGTTCCCATCAGTCCAAAACCGAGAAGCAGGGGCTTGCGCCCGATGTGATCAGAGAGAAGTCCGAGCAGCGGCTGCACAAGCGCAAAGAGCAACAGGCTTCCAAAGCTGATAAGCGTTGCCTGCTCCTTGCTCAGCAAGACCGTGTTAACCAGGAATTTTTGCATGTAGACCGAATAGGTATAAAAAGCAATTGTTCCGCCGAGCGTGAGGCCGATCACGGTAAGTATGGCGCGCGGATGCCGGAGCAGCTCGCGTACAGTTCCCTTTCTCTCCGTTTTCTGAATATTCTCGAAAGAGCTTGTTTCATCGAGCTTTCTGCGAATGTAAAAAGCCACTACGGAAAGCAGGGCGCCGATTGCAAAAGGTATCCTCCATCCCCACTGCCTCATTTCCTCCTCGGTAAGTATCCACTTCTGAAGCAAGAGCTGGATGGCCACCGCTGCCAGCTGTCCGCCGATGAGGGTTACATATTGAAAGCTGGAATAAAATCCCCTGCGGTCCTTCGATGCCATTTCGCTGAGATAGGTAGCAGAGGTGCCATACTCACCACCTACGCTCAGGCCCTGTACGAGCCGGGCAAGAAAAAGGAGAATGGGAGCAAGAATGCCTATGCTATCGTAAGAAGGGATACAGGCAATAAGCAGGGAGCCAAGGGACATCAGGAGCACCGACACCGTCATGGCCTGCTTACGCCCCACCCTATCGGCCATGCTTCCGAACAGCCATCCGCCGATCGGCCGCATAAAAAATCCTACTGCAAAGATGCCGGCCGTATTAAGGTACTGGGCAGTAGGGTCGGTTTGAGGAAAAAAGGCTGGTGCGAAATACAAACTGAAAAAAGAATAGGCATACCAATCGTACCATTCTACCAGGTTGCCTACCGATCCACCCACAATGGACCTCAGCCTTTGCTTTTGCCTTATCTGTCCTGTATTTGCTTCAGCCATAATATAGCTGTGCAAATTAAACCAGTATCGGTAAAAATATCCCGACCCGCGTACAGCTGATTTTAGATGGCATCATGGTTGCTGCCTTCCTACATAAAGCTTTATTATGGAAATAAATGAACAGGAACGCCAGAACCAGTCGCAGGAAGGGACCGGCAGTGCCGAGAACAAAGGCGGAAGCCGCGAAGAACAGTTGAATCCCCTGACCGAGATCGGCCGTAAAGAAAAAAAAGATATTGCGGCAGAAGCCGGTGTGGGCCGGAAGCACATCGCTGACCTGAGAGAGCTGGGCGCCACGAGCGGAAGGGATGATTATGCAGGGGGAAGCGGTGATAGTATGGAGACCGGCAGTACGGGTGAGAGAACGGAGTGATTCTGGCAAAAAAGCGGATACGGGCAGGCTCAAGAAACCTGCCCGTATTTTGCCTACCCGCCTATTTGTTCCTGCAACAGGATGGCAGAACAAACATTAGCCATAAGGAATCGCTGCGCCGGGTCTGTTTTTCCAAGGAAGACCATGCCTTTGTCGATAAGCGAAACGGCAGCCAGTGCCCGGCCTTCACGGTCACGGATCTCAAAGCCTACAGAGCCCATGAGGGTATTGCCGGTTTTACCTTTATGATCGAGCTTTGTTACAGGATGAATTGTATAGTATTCATCCCTGCCCTTTACGAGGTAGCCCGTGTAGGTTCTTGAGCGGGATTGCGACGCCTGGTTGTCGAGCAGGAGCTGCCAGGGCTCAGCATCGTTGCCGGTAAAGATCTGGACATAATAGCTGCTCTCGGAGGAACCTCCCTTGCCAAAAAGGTCGAGACCGATATTCAGCAGGCTGTTCTCCTTTTTACCGATCTGCAGGTCTTCGGCATTGAAGCGCGATACGCAGTATACATCTGAGTTCAATTGTCCGTCCGAAAGGCTGAAGTTCACCGTCTGCTTACGCTTGATGTATTCGACCGAAATGATATTCACCCAGTCTTGCTGCGTTGTGCCACCCAACCCTATGCCGGTGCGCCCGTTCCCGCCTTTTGTCCATGAGCGTTTGACCTTGGTAGTGCGGTAATCGCCAAAGCTCAGCTTCTGGTTAACCAGGATGCCCTGCCTTCCCTTTACAACATATTCGTCATTGGCCGCTTTCAGCTCATCGCTTACAGACATCTTGAGGGTTGAACAACCGGCTAGTCCCAGCAGGGCTGATGCGAGATATAAAATTGCTTTCATGCGTTGGTTTTATTTGATGACATGAAATTGCGGGCCCGCAGTGTTAAAGAGTTTTTAATGGTGTTGAATTGTGCAAAAAAAGGAATGAATTGAAATGCCAGCACCGGCCAACGGACTGAACAGGAGCCAGGGCATCACCATGAATGTGCTTACCGCTGCCCATACAGCGCATCAAAAAAGCCCGTAGAAGAATCTACAGGCTCTTTATATACTGGAAATGAAAACGGCTAGATTTGAATAACCCTGCCCGATCCGGATATACTGGTGTTGACTGCCGGAGTGCCCTTGTAATAAACCGACCCACTGCCCGATATGGTTACATTCAGGCTTTGGGAGGCGTTCACGCGCATTTCGCCCGATCCGCTTGTGCGGGTGGTAGCCTTATTTGCCGCCACATTGACCAGGTCGATGCTGCCGCTTCCACTGATCTTGAGATTCTCCTCCGTTGCTGTTCCGCTATTCACCTTAATATTGCCCGAGCCGCTGATATTGGCGTCAAGGAAAGCTGTATTCAGCCCTATCACATTGATGTTGCCTGATCCGCTGATGTCCATATCCATCCGTGTGCTGGAAAGAATACCTGTGCCGGTTATATTTCCGGAGCCGCTAAGGCGGAGGTGATTGATCTCAGGTGCCGACACCATTATCCTGATAGGATCATAGTCACGGACCTTCACTCCGTTCTTGAACCTGATCACCAGCCTACCGTTGGATACATAGGTCTCAAGTTCGTTCAGGATGTTTTGCTGGGCATTCAGCTCTACCTTGTATGCCGGGTCCTGGTTTACATATACTTCCCCTGCCACTCGGAAGTCAACACCGGAGAAATTGACGATATTCCTTGTTTCGCTTACCACTGGCCCCTCTCCTGTTACCTTTTCACAGGATGTCATAAAAATTGCGACGATGCCCAATAGGATCAAACTTAAATTTTTCATTGTCTTTTTCGTTAATGTTTAGAATTCAACTTTATAATTAAGGACCGGGATAAGCCCGTTCTGGTAGATAGTTTTTACTTCCTGCTTATCTGCATCGTAATAATTGCCAAAGACATTCAACCTGTTGGTCACATTCTGGATATCAAGCGAAAGCGTGCTGGTAAGGCGCTTGCGGTTCCACTTCATGCTTACCCGGAGGTCTGTACGGAAATAATCCGGGTTTTGCTCTGTAAAGGCCAGCTTTTCCTGGTAAATACCATAACCTGCCGACACCGAGCGGTCCAGATCGATGGGTGTTGTACGCAAGCCGCCTGAATAGATGCTCTTGATATTGATGCCAAAGGTCCTCAGCTTATTGGCGGAAAGAAACTCTTTACCCGCCACCATATTGGCCAGCAGCCCTCCATTGAAGCGGGTGTTCCGTTCGATGCCGTCGGCAGCCGTATACTTCGACTGGAATACGGATGTGCTCACAGAATAATAGAACCGGTTACTCAGGTATTTTTCAAGCGATACTTCGATACCATAGTTGCGGCCCTTGCCACGGTTAACGAGAGGGTCTGTTACGTATTCGCTCTGGATGTTCAGCACGGAGAAGGTGCTGGAATCGAAGACACTCACCGGCACATCCCGCAGCTGCTGGTAATAGAGCTCCGTTTTAAGCGAAAGATTCCTGTTGAATGCATGCTGGTAAGACAGTACATAATGAAAAGCCTTTGTAAGATCAAGGTCTTTGTTAGGATAGTAGGTCTTGCCGTCGGTTCCGGTTTGCTTGGCGAAATAAACACCAAGCGCCTGTATCTGGCTGTGCTGCCCGAACCCGAATGCAAGGCTGTTGCTTCCGTTCACCTGCCACTTCACGGAAGCCCTTGGCTCGATGGCGCTGGTACCATTGTACATGAGCCTTAAGTAATGCATTCCCAGGTTGAGGGTAAGACGATCGGCCGGCTTATACTGCCATTGTGCAAAACCCTGTACGGTTTGCGTATTGTCCCTGGAATTGATCACTTCTTTGATATCGGCACTATCGTTCTCCTTTGATTTTTGAAAATAGTCGAACCCGATCAGGTTGAGAATTGCACCAGCCCTCAATGTGCTCCTTGGCGAGAACTTGTGGTTGAGTGTTGAATTGATTGTCCATTTGCGGGTCCTGAAATTGTCGAGGTATTCTTCTGTAAGTGAATAATCGTCCTGGATATAGCGATAATCGTCTTCTATCTTGTTATAGGAAAAACCTGCCGCGGATCGGAGATTGGTTTTCGCACCCAGCGCTATGCTATGAGTAATGCCCGCCGCGCCTGTATTCGAAACATATTTCGATTGATAGCGGTCATCCCTGCTCTCCCACTTCGAAGAGTCCAGCTTAGCCCTTACTTTTTCGGAGCTCAGTCCGCCAAAACCGAAAAGCGTAAAGGTTCCCCATTTTTTGGTGGGCAGGTAAATATTGTAAGAAAGATCCTGGAAATTGGTCGAACCTCCTTGCAGGGGCACACCGATCTTACCTAGAAGCTCAAGTGTGGAATAGCGGTAATTAACAAGGTAAGAGCCGCTGTAAAAGGGTGTGATAGGTCCTTCTGCAGATGCATTCAGTCCAAGAAAGCCCGCCTGCAGTGCGTATTCTTTCTTTTCATTGTTCCCCCTGCGCAGCCTCAGATCGAAAACACCACTGAGCGCGTTTCCATACTCCGATGCAAAGGCACCCGTAATAAAATCGGAGTTGGCCAGCAGCTGCGCGCTGAGAATGGATATACCCCCGCCACTGCTTCCGGTGCTGCTGAAATGGTTAGGATTGGGAATATCGAGCCCTTCCATGCGCCATAAAAGGCCCGTAGGCGAGTTGCCCCTGATCACAATATTGTTATTGCCATCATCGGTGGTCATTACACCCGGGAACCCTGTGGCCATACGCAGGGGATCATTTACAGCTGCCGCATACTTCTGTGTTTCTTCAACCGTAAACGCCCTTGCGCTAACAGCGCTCATCTCATTGACAGGCTTGTTCTTTTTGCTGTTCGCCTTTACAATGACCGCATCGGAGGACTGCACGGTGCTTTCCATGGCAATGCTAAGCACTGTTTCCTTCCCGCTGTTGACACCAATGTTTTGTAAAACAGTTACCTTGTAAGAGATATGCGATACCTGTAACTGGTATGTGCCTACCGGTACAGCATTGAAGCGGAAGCTTCCCTTGTCGTCGGTTACCACGGATTGGCGACCGTCAAGGGTTACGGTGGCGCCGGCAATGGGTGTTTGTAGCACACCATCGGTTACAGTTCCCCTGAGCTGTTGTGTGGGCTGCGCAGCTGCAGTAAGGAAAACGAAAGAAAATATAGCGGATAAGCATGACCGCAAAAACATGTCGATGGATTTGTGCTTGCGCTCGAAGCTATGGTTGCTTTTGGGGTTGGTAAGTCCTGATCTGCTTGAACTGTTAAAAGCCTGTGCTGAATAGCGAAAGCCCTCGGCAGATGATCTGTTCCCTTCTTGTTGGTTTTGGATGTAAGTTGACATGTAAGGCATTTATTGAACTACAACCAACTGGTTCCTTACCCCTATGCGTTAACAAAATTTTAGAGTCTTTATTTTTTGTATGAAAGACCACGGGCCATGACCTCGTTCAAGATCATGGCCCGTGGTCGATTAAGCTAGATTATGCTTAGAAGAAATTGATCCCTGCATTCCATCCTATCCAGCCTGTTACCTTGTCGCCAAAATCATAGGTTTTATATCCCGACGGTGGAACTACAGACCTGTATCCTTTAAAGAAAGCATCCTGGTTGGAGTAATAAACATTCATCACCGGACCTGCAAATAATGAAACATGCCTGCTCAGTCTTACACTCAGATTCAGCCGGGCCTTGCTTAGTATATTGGCAAAATCCCAGGATCCAAGGTAAAGATGCTGGGCGCTCAACTCGGGATTAAGAGAAAGTGTACGGCCCATTCTCAGCTCAGTACCCAGTCCATAGCCAAAAGTAAAGACCTCATTGCTATCGCTGAAATTCATGCCTGCATGCAGGATATTGTAAAGCTTTCGGCTGCCCGTTTTGAAAGCCACGTTCGCATTGACGATCTCGTCGGCCGAAAAAGAAAGCTTATGATAGCCTTTGAGGACGATGTTGATCAAGCCGATGCTGAGTCCTTCCGAAGTATCTGAGATATTGATCAGGCCAACCTGCACACCTTTGAGATGCCTGGTATAATTGATCACGCCCGCTACCTGTACACCGGTGATATCCTTGCTGGCCACATTGATTACACCTGCGATCTGCGAACCGCTTACTTTCCTTCTCGCGAAGTTGGCCACACCGCCCACCTGGAGACCCTTCACACTATCTGCCACATGGTTATACACGCCGCCCAGCTGAAAGCCGCTGAACTTACCCTTCACGATATTGCTTACACCACCTACCTGCATGCCCTGCACGGTATCGAGCACGGTGTTGTTGATGCCCCCTACCTGCAGGCCCTTCACATGTCCGCCTACTATATTGAAAAGTCCGCCTACCTGGAAGTATTGCACCGATTTTTTGTCGATGTTGAAAAGTCCGCCGATCTCGACCCCGTTTACCCCGCCATTGTACCCGCCTAGCAGGTTCAGTGAAAAATTGTTGATCACCTGCGGACTGAGCTTGCCATGCGTGCCAAGGCCAGGTGTAAACGATACCTGGTAGGGCCTTGTAGCGATAAAGCGCCTGAGGTTGAGGCTTTGGAACTTCTGCCACGGCGAGATGAGAAAGCCACCCATTTTTGTTTTTTCGACCCTGATCGAATCCGTTTTCGAATAGGTGTATTCGGTAACAGTAGAGTCCTTTTGAATTCGCAGCTTCAGCTGTTCAGGAGCAAAATAATCGTCGGGGCCTATAATGGTCATGGCGCCGGAGCTGGCCGGCACGAGCGTGACCGTTATCTGCTGGTTGTACCCAGGGTCGACCGATACCGTGGTATCCATGTAAAATTCCTTACTTACGGTAAGGGCCGCCCTGCGGTTCTTTTGCTTGAGCTTGAGCCTGAAGTAGCCATCCTGGTTAGACAGAGCTGCTGCAAGCATGCTCTTCTCGTAAATGCTTGCATACCTGATCCAGTTAGCGGTTTCATTGTCGAGCACATAACCACTCACCACATAGAACTTATCTTCTGCTACCGCCTTGCTGGTCGTCATTGTTATGGTTATGGGCGTTTTCCGGATAATGATATAATTACCGCTCTCCCTGAATTCATAATGATCGGGCAGCAGCTGATCGAGGATCTGCCTTACGCTTTTGTTGATAGCAGAGAGTGATATCAGCGAATCTTTGCGGATGATATTGCTGTTATAGGAAAAATAGAAATTGCCTTTGTTGCTGAGTATCTCCAGCACATGATCGAGTCTTTGACCCTTTACCTCGATAGAGATATGCCTGCCCAGCAAGTTTTGTGCGCTGGCCCCTATGGCCAGTCCAGACCATACCAATACGATGAGTAATCTTCTACTCCATTTGCGTTCTTTCATGCTCCGTTCTTTTTTTTATCTTAAACTGATCTTATCCTTGCTGCGGGTTATGCTAAGGTTAAAGGTCATGCTGATGACTTCCAATATGCGGTCAAGCGACTCATTTGAAAAGGTCACATCAAGCGGAAGGTTTCTTGTCTCCGGTCTTTCGATCGTGATGTTCACTCCATAAGCTTCGTTAAGCACCTCCACCAGCTTCCAGAGTGGTGTATTATCGCAAACAAATTCCCTGGTGCGGTAATAATTATACAGAGCTTCCGTTTCTTTTTGCTTTACCAGCGCCGTATCCTTGCTGTTCACGACCAGCTTTTCTCCCTGCCTGAGCTCAACTGTGCTTTTTTGCTTTGTAACGCGTACGATGCCTGTTTCCACGATCACCTCTGTTCTGCCATTTTCGCTTTTGATGTTGAATGAAGTACCCACTACCCTGACCGTTACATCGTTAACGCTGATGAGGAAGGGTTTACTTTTATCTGATTTAACATGAAAAAAAGCTTCACCTCTGAGCGATACCTGGCGGCTCTCGCCTTCGAAGGCAGATGGATAGGCCAGTTCTGAATTTTTGTTCAGGGTTATAATGGATCCGTCGGGAAGGGTATCTGAGCGAACGGTATTACCAGCCCTTGCCACAAGCTGCTCAACGGCCGGTGCCTTTTTGAAAGTCATATAGCCCAGCAGGCCGGCCCCTGATATGAGAACAAAAAGGGCAGCGATCCTAAGCCATCCCATACGGCGGACCGGTACAGTATCAGGCTTTTGCGTTCCGACCCGAACCTTGAAGCGCTTCCAGGCCTGGTCTTCGTCGGCCGTGCTGGCGGAAGCCAGCTTTTTACTTTCTTCCCAGATAAGCCTGAGCTGGTCGAAATAAAGACGGTTATCCTCTCCCGCAGCTATCCATTGCTCCACCACAGCTCTTTCAGCAGCACTGGCTTCGTTAAGCAGGTAGCTTACCAGGAGCTCATCGTTAATATGGTTGTAGTTTTCGTTCAATCGCCTCGGTTTTATGGTATGAAAAAGGAAATAAGGACCAGGAAATCTGCCAGGCGCGAACGTAATATCTTCAGGGCCTTGGCAATTTGGTTCTCCACTGTTTTAACGGAAATGTTCAGCCGTTCTGCGATCTCGCGGTAGCGAAGCTCCTCGAAGCGGCTCATCTGAAAAATGGTACGGCACTGTTCGGGCAGCTCATTCATCGCCTTCCGGAGCTGGCTTTCCAATTCCTTTGCCTGGAGCTTTTTGGCGCCGGATTCCGATACGTTTTCCTTGCGGTGCGACACGAAAAGCTGGTGCTCCGACCGTACCTTTAAATGTTTTAGATAGTTCAGCGATTCGTTGTGTACCGCGCGGTAGAGATAGGCTGCAATAGAGCCCTGGATCGACAGGTTTTCCGTGCGTTCCCAGAGCTTGCAGAATACGTTCTGAACCATCTCCTCGGCCAGTATATCGTCTTTGAGTGTGGCAAAAGCATAGGCGTGCAGGTTTTTATAATATGTTTTAAAAACCTGTTCGAACGCAGCTTCATCTCTCCGTTGCAGCTGATCTATGAGCACAGTTTCATTCAGTTCCATTCTGAAAGCCCGGTAAATTGGTGCGATATGGACAGCTCCCGTCAAAACTAATTTATAGTACAACAACCATGAAGCCGCTTACCCCTACGGGAGCTAAAAGAAATTTTTGAAAATGAGGGAAAGGCTGCCGGGCTTATAAAAACAAAAGAGGCGGCACCGATTGCCAACCTCTGAATATCAGGTGATTGCGAAGAATACAGCCGCACCCAACGGCTGGCATTGTATCGACCCTTACAATAGCCTAGCTACCCCGCTGGGAACCACCGGTCATCTTTTTTGCCATGCCTCCACCGGCAGGCTTGGAACCCTTACTGATGAATTTGGACTGGGACCCGGTATTCTTCGGCTGCTTGCCGCCTTGCTTCTTATCGCCTTTTTTTGATTGCTGATTGAGTAATCCCATAGGTATATGTTTGAAATACAAATGTAAGGGTTTGGTAATTACCTGTTCATAGAGGTCAAACAGACTGATATTGATTCCAGGTAGCCGCTTTACAGTATGCCGCAGTTCATCCGCCTTTTCTGACAGGTCATGCCGGCATGCATTGACCGTAGCGATACCGGCGTGCAATTTTACGGCTGCAAACTCAAAAACATGGAACAAAAGATACTGAAATTCGTCCTTATCCAGCTTCGTATCGCAGGCATACTGCTGGTTTTATCGATACTTGCCTTACTGCTTTCATCCTACAAGGCAAAGCGCATCTATGCCGATATATGGGAGCAGCTGGGCATCAGCGAAGAGAAGGCCAATGGCAACATCAGGGAGAGCTTTCTTAATGGGTATTTTTATTACTACGGCGCAAGCAAGGCAAAGAACCTGCTTACAGGTGACCGGGCTGCAATCGCCAAAGATCTCCTGCAGCACGCCAAAGTGCAGATAGAAAGCGAGGCATTTAAAAAAAGCTACGACAAGGCAAGGGCCAGCGCCATGCCCAGGGACCCGCAGCATAAGCTGAAGACCAGGGAAGAGTTCAGAAAAGAAAAGATCGCGGAAACCGAAAAGGCCATTAAAAGCACGGAGGAGACGATCAAAAAAATGCCCGACCTGGCCAAGGATATGCAAGGCCTGCTGGAGCTTTTTAGAAACAACCTCAAAGAGTATAAGGATTCAAGCAGCGCTGTTTTCGATATGCTTTACGACAGCGAGGTGATGACCCACGAAAATTCTGTTGCTTATTATAAAGAATCGGTAGCCAAATGGGAAAAATCATATCCCGCCGATCACCGGATCATGATCAGGGAGCGGCTGCAGGCATTTGTCAACCTGGCCAAAACCGTCGATTTCAACGCCGCTCTTAAGCTGGTGAACGGCAAAAAGAAATTTGTCAACCCGGCTTATGAAAACAAATCATCCGAATGGAAGATGATCTTTCGCGCGGGCAGGGAAGTGATAGAGCCTTCGGTAGCCTTTGCACAGCAATGGATAAAGGAGCTGAACCAGCAACTGAAGCTTTGAATTCCATATTCATTGCCACCATCATCTTCAAGCAAAAAAAGCGGCTTAACAAGCCGCTTTTAATGTATACAAACCTGTCTGTAACGACAGTCTGAAATCTTCTCCCGACTACAGGTCATTGGTAACACCGCCCCTTCTGCCAAAGAGAAGGCTTACGATAAAGAGAACCAGGAAGATAAAGAACAACACTTTAGCTATACCAGCCGCACCTGCTGCCAATCCTCCGAACCCAAAGATGGCCGCTATAATCGCAACCACTAAAAAAATCAAAGTCCAGCGTAACATAGTTGTAGTTTTTAAGTGAGATAATATCTTAATACTGACATAAAACATGCCAGTGGAATATCCGGCTCCCAAACTTCACCATTCCCGCCGCAAGCGCAGCTTTATGGGGAATTTTTTATCCAGCTCAGCCGGATACATGTAAAAGAGCAGGCTTAAGCCTCGGAAGCAACAATGGAGTGGAGAGATTTCTTCACAGAGCAATAAAAATTGGTAAGCGCCGATTCGCATACCTCGGGTGGTACGCCACTAAGCATAAGTGAGGCTGCATAGGCAATCATCGCATGCAGCTCCCGGGTTTGCAAACGCCTGAACCTGGACCTCTGTCCTCTTTTAAGACCCATCCACATTGCTGATCCTTTATCATAGAAAGGAAAAAAATGTGCCGCAACATATCTGAGGCTGGTTTTGATGGAATCTTCACAGCTAATAGCGGAGAAATGAAGGCAGGGGCCGCTTTACTTTACGACCAGGTCTGCGCCGGTGAGCGCATGATAAAGGTTTTGCAGCTGGTGAAGCTGGTGAAAATTGTTGCTTGCCGGAAGGCCATTGAGCATGGCCCTGCCAAAACATTCCTGGTTGTTTTTAATATAGGCCCTTATCTCGCTTTTTTGACTGCCGCTTACAGGAAGCACCAACACGAATTCGCGGGCGGCCGGAAGAAGCGGATAATCCTTGTTCTCTACAAACCCGCATTGTTCAAGCAGCTCTGCCTTGAGCACGACGGGGAAGAGGTCTTTGATTTCGCCGCGGGCCATAAGCTCAAAATGCTGGAATGCGCAGGGTTTCATCCTGATCCTCCCCGCTTCCTTGTGTAGCAGAAAATTTCCCAGCCTGAACTCGTGTATATTGATCATCCGGCGAAGATAACAAAGCATGCTTCCCGGTTTTCATGACCCCCTTGCGGCGATAGCTCAATTTCTTTTGAAGAAACAACTTATGCTTCTTCGCCCTAACTTCAAACCCGTACAAACCAAACCGATTGTTATGACCCGGATATTGCTTACATGGCTTATTGCCCTGCCCTGCCTCCTGGCTGCTCAAAAACTTCCAAGCATTGAAGAAAAGACGAACGGTCTGAAAAAGCTTGAAGGCTTCCTTGACCTTTACTGGGATGAAGCAGCAGGCAAGATCTGGCTTGATATACAAAAGCTCGATAGCGAAATGCTTTATGTTACCTCTTTGCCTGCAGGATTGGGCTCCAACGATGTAGGACTCGACAGGGGTTTGCTTGGAAGCTCCAGGATCATCAGGTTCAGCCGAACGGGAAGAAAGATCCTTATGATCCAGCCCAATTATGAATACCGTGCATTAAGTGGTGATCCTGCAGAGCAAAGAGCGGCTGAACAGTCCTTTGCCCAATCGGCCCTTTGGGGCTTTACAGTGGAAGCCGAGAGCAATGGGCATGCGTTGGTAGATGCAACCGACTTCCTGCTGCGCGATGCCATGCAGGCGGCAAACCGCTTACGCAATATGCGACAAGGAAGCTATACGGCCGATAAGAGCCGGTCGGCCGTTTACCTGCCCAGAACAAAGAACTTTCCCCTCAATACGGAACTCGAGGCAACCATTACATTCGTCAATACTGATGGGCAGCCGGGCAGTTTTGTTCAGTCGGTTACACCTTCGGCCGAAGCCATCACGCTGCGTATGCACCACTCATTTGTACAACTCCCCGATAGCGATTATCGGCCAAGGGTCTTCGATCCGCGTTCTTCATTTATACCCGTATCTTATTTTGATTACAGCACACCGGTTTCCGAGCCGGTTGTAAAATACCTTGTTATGCGTCACCGGCTAAGGAAAAAGGATCCTGCGGCTGTAAGAAGCGAGGCAGTGAAGCCGATCGTGTACTACCTCGACAATGGCACACCCGAGCCTATAAGATCCGCGTTGCTCGAGGGAGCACGCTGGTGGAACGAGGCATTTGAAGCTGCCGGCTACATAAACGCCTTCCAGGTCAAGATCCTTCCCGAAGATGCTGACCCCATGGATATCCGGTACAATATGATCAACTGGGTTCACCGCTCTACCAGGGGTTGGTCTTACGGCGCGGCGGTGGTCGACCCGCGCACCGGCGAGATCATTAAGGGTAATGTTACGCTTGGGTCGCTGCGGGTGCGCCAGGACTACCTCATAGCCCAGGGCCTGCTGGCGCCTTTCGAAAATGGCATACCGGCAAACGATGAAATGCTTAGAATGGCGCTGGCACGCTTAAGCCAGCTTTCCGCACATGAGATCGGCCATACACTCGGGCTGATGCATAATTATGCGGCATCTGTATCTGGCAGGGCCAGTGTAATGGACTATCCCCACCCTACTGTAAAACTGAATGCCAAAGGAGAGATCGATCTTTCGGACGCATATGCAAAAGGCATAGGCGAATGGGATAAGGTGGCCATCAGTTGGGGTTATTATGAAGCGCCCCCAGGCAGCAACGAAAAGCAGGCGCTGGACCAGATGCTGAGCCGGGCCTCCGAAAAGGGCTTGCAGTTCATTTCCGATGCGGACGCCAGAGCCCGCGGCGGTCTTCACCCCGCCGCGCACCTCTGGGACAATGGAAGCAATGCCGTCGACGAGCTGAAGCAGGTATTGAAGGTGAGAGAAAAAGCACTGGCGCGTTTTGGCGAGAACAATATCAGACCTGGCATGCCGATGGCGATGCTTGAAGATGTACTGGTACCCGTCTTTCTCTATCACCGCTACCAGGCCGAAGCTGCGGCAAAGCTGATTGGCGGCATGAGCTATAGCTATGCCCTGCGTGGCGACGGTCAGGTAATAACAACACCGCTCTCACGCGCCGAGCAAATGAAAGCAGTTGAAGCACTTACTGGCTGCCTCGATCCGAAATTGCTGATGATACCTCCCAAGATAGCGGCTCTCATTCCTCCAAGGCCGGCCGGCTACAATTCCTCGAGAGAATTATTCAGGAAAAGAACAGGCCTTGCCTTCGATGTACTGTCACCAGCTGAAACGGCGGCTGATCTTGTACTTGCCCTCATGCTTCATCCTGAGCGAATCAACCGGCTGTCCGTCGCAGGCAGCCAGCCGGATGCGCTAAATGCAACCGACCTCCTTTCTTACCTGACAGAGAAAACCTGGAAAGCACCCCGCAGAAAGGGTATGGAAGGATTGATCCAGATGCAAACCGAGCAGCTGCTGCTTACCTATCTGCTGGCCGCCTCTGCCGACGACAACAGCTCATTCGCGACAAAGGCTGCGCTTGCACAGGCTATCTACATGCTCAAACAATTTTTGGAAAAAGGCAAGGCGCAGGCCGCAGACCCGGTTTACCAGGGCCACCTGCTGCTGGCGCTGGAACGCATGAAGACACCAGAAAAGGCAAGACCCACACTGCACGCCGAGATACCGCCGGGCGCGCCCATCGGCTGCGAGGAATGAACCGGTTGCCTGCAAAGCCATCTGACCGCCGAGGGCGCTTTGAAAGGCCAGGTAACACAGGCTTAACCTAAACACAACACAGCCTGTGTTTTGAAATGGAGATCATGATATTTCTTTGCTACTCTCGCAGTGATACTTAAGCAACGTTCATTAGAAACCGGGATTGTTCTCAATCCCGGTTCTCATTTAACAGGCGGTATTAACACCAGGTTCTGCACACATCCATTCCTGGTCGATCATGTCCTTATTGAGAAAGGCAGCAGCTTTTGTGCCTGAGGCTATGGCAACAGATACAGCGCGGTAAAGCGATGCATTGTCACCTGCGGCAAAAACTCCCTCACAGCTCGTTTTTTGCTCCTCGTTTACTTTTATCAGCCCTGTATCTGTAAACTCACAACCCAGTTGCCTGGCAAGACCGGTCTGTTGGGTGAAGGCCGGTCTCGCAAACAGTGCATCCGCTGCAAACCGGCTGCCATCGGCCATGACCAGTTCGTTCAGGCGGCCATCATTGTGACTGATAGAGGATATGGCGGCTTCGATCACGGGTATGCCAAGAGATGCCAGCTTTTCTCCATCGGCCTTGTCAAGAGCAGAAGGTCCATTGGTGAACAGCACCAGGTCCCTGCTCCAGTTACGGATGAGCTTAGTCATTTCGATAGCCATATTGCCGTTGGCCATTACTCCGATCTTCTTTCCCTTTACCTCGTACCCATGGCAATAAGGACAGTGAAGTACAGAAATTCCCCAGCAGGCCTCGAAGCCCGGTATAGACGGCATTTGGTCGCGCAGACCTGTCGCAAGAATGATCTTCTTTGCTTCCAGTAAAACATCCTGCCCGGCCCTGATGCGAAATAGGCCATTTCTGAATGTTGCATCTTCTGCTCTTGCATTGATAAAAGAGACGGTTTCATAAGCCAGCACCTGTTGCAGAGCTTTCTGCAGCATATCAGCCGGATGGTCGCCATCATGCAGGATCAAATTATGTGACCGCGGTGTCTGGCGGTTGCAAGGCTGCCCATCATCAATCACTACCACTTTTCTGAGCGAGCGGCCGAGTGCCAATGCCGCGGACAAGCCCGCATAGCTGCCACCGATAATTGCTGCATCATAAACATTCATATCTGCCATGATCATTGGTTTAAAGGAAAGCTGAAGGACCCCTGCCCGGAAACGAAATCTGATCTACCCAGACAAAATTACAATAATTGCAACATTGATGCAAAAATTAGATTGCCGGTTTTCCCTCTCGGATAGCGCACTGCAGCCTTTCGAAAACTCATTTTCCGTATTATCTTAGCCTCAAACCAATTCCTATGAAGCGGATGCTCCAGCTTGCCGTTG
>DASTPZ010000280.1:0-7632 GCA_035761965.1 Flavisolibacter sp.
CACCCATGAACATGCCTCTTACCTCACCGAGGTTGGGATTGCCAAGGATGGCATAGGTACGCCCGTCGATGGTCTCATTATAATAGGTAGAAGGTGAGGTGCCGCCGCTGTTCCTGCGCATTTTAAGGTTGGTGAGCTGGTCGAGATCGAAATCAAGGTTGTTTACCTCAGGCCAGATGCCAAGCGAATCCCTCGTTCCCCAAGGGGTGATCCTGAGCGGTATCTTTATCTCGTAGTAATTGCTAACAAAATCATTCCCGATACGGATCACTGCATTAAGGTCGCCATCAGCAATGTCGTCGCCGGGCCGCTTTGAAGATTCTGCATGAATGAACATGGAAAGCCTGCCATAAGTACGAAGGTCCAGGTTCATTGTTTTGAACACACCCCTTGTTTGCGTGATGGGAAGCTCGATCGTCTTTACGCTCAGGGACTGCTCGTTCAGCAACAGCTGGACGTTGTTATTGCTCAATTGCTGCTGGCGCTCGATGCCGGGGGGCTGGCGGTAGATGATCGGCTGACGCTGATCGTTCTCCTCGATGTTTACAGCCAGCACATCCACCTTTACCGGATCATTGGCAGGAAGCGGTGTATAAATACCGGTATTGTTTACTTCATAAGTGAATTTGCGCCACTGGTTGCGTACCAGCTCCAGCTTGCCAAAGCGAAGCACTGCGGTGTCCTCGAAATTGGTGAGGAACATCCTGATGAAACGGATGGATTTGAAATCGGGTATGTTACCTACCTTGGTTTGAAAATCCTTTACCGGGATCCGGAAAAGGTACCATTTCTCGGGACGGCTGGAGCCATCGGCCAGCCTTGCCTGCACTTCGCGTACATCGGTAATATAGGGCTGGGTTGTTGGATTCATGCCCGGCCTAAGCTCAACGCGGTATTGAAAGTACTCTTCTACTTCGTTCATTGTATTATCCCTGTTGAGCTCCTCCTGGTCGGGATATAGTGTAAAGGCATTTGTAAATTCATCGCCCTGTGTTGCCACCGGTGAGTTGCCATGCGGGTTGTTGAAGTTTTTGTAGCGCTCGAGGATACCGGTGCCGGCCGAGAAGGATCCGTCACGGTAACCGCGGAAGTTATCGTTCGCCGGGTCGGCTGCAGCAGCATTATATACCGGTGAGCCGGCCCCGAAAATGGATTCAATCTGGGCAAGGTAGGCCTGAAATTTCAGCCGCTCGTCTGCGTCCTGCAGACCATCAAAGCCCACATCCTGGAAAGGCCGGTCGGCCGGGTCATTGCTGAATGCATTGGTTACCTGGATAGGATTGCGTGGCGCCTGTCCCCACACTGTAGGCTCTACCGGGGTGTTGGGACTGCTTGGCGTAGGCAGGCCGTTCTCATACAGGCGTTTGCCGTCGCGCAGCACATCTTCGGAAATATTACCCAGGTTGAAATAAAGATCACCACCGGAGCTGTTGGGCTTGCGGATGAACGGATCCTGCATCCAGAACTCGATGAACTCGATATTGCTCGTTTCAAAATCAGTCTGGTCGATATTTCGCATGATGCCGCCCCAGGACCTCGCAGGCGACAGCAGCCGGCCGTTCGATGTATTGAGGTTGTTCGTTCTAAAATTATATGGACCGCGCTCATTGGGATAATAGGCCATATCGAAAGTAGGCAGCACGGCCTGACCTATGTCCTGCGAACGTTTTGGAAAGATCTCCGACTGAAAGACCTGTCTTGTTTCAGGTTTGATCAGCTCCGCTATGTTATCCCGGATAGGGTTATTGTTGTTCCTTCTTTCCTGCAATACCTGTTCGATATTGTACCAGGCGAGCTTGGCACGGTTGAATCCGCTGGTACTGTCCTTATTATCGGCCTCGGGAAACAGGATATTGCCTAAATTATCTGTAGCCTTTTGCGGAACGGAGGCAAGCGTCCAGCTGATCAGCGGAAAGCGCAGATCGATGGAGCTGCGTGTGCCTTCGAAATCGTCTATATAGCTGGTGCCCTGGTCGCCTTTCCCAATTTGCTTGGCATGCCCCGGGTCAAGCACAGCAGCCTCGCCATAGGCGGTGATCGAAGACATGGCTGTGCTGGAATAAAAAGGAAGCTTATTGAGCCATTTGGTAAGCTGTGGAAAATTGCTGCGGTAATCGAAGTCCACTCCGTACATGGTATTACGGATAGGATCTTCGCCATAAGCCTGCTTTGTAAAGAAGGGTCTTTCTCCAAGCCTCACCATGGT
Organism: Flavisolibacter sp.; assembly: GCA_035761965.1. Lineage (GTDB taxonomy): Bacteria > Bacteroidota > Bacteroidia > Chitinophagales > Chitinophagaceae > Flavisolibacter. The sequence continues at coordinate 2,207 of DASTPZ010000280.1, forward strand.
AGCACCTACAGTAAGCTTTTTGTTTACGAGATAATCGAACCGGAGACCCAGGTAATTTCTTTGCTGAAGGCCGAATGTAGCGTTGTTCTCGTATTGTATCTGTACAGGTATGCCCGACTGGATAATGGCAGGATTGATCACGCGGAGCGTACCAAGATCGTAGTTGATCTCGTAGTCGATGTTCTCCTGGAGTATTTGTCCGCCCGCTGTTACCGTAACCGAACCACGTGGGATATTGAAGCCAAGCTGATAGTCACTGTTACTGGTGCTCCGTGAGCGGCCGACCAGCTTATAACGATTCAGGTTGGCAAAGTTCTGTGCAATGGCTTTGATGGTATCGTACAATGGATAGAAGATAACATTGGGCCTGTCGGCGGGATTTACCGCATATTCAAGATCGCGGCCAAAAGGCTCCAGTACGGGGAAAATTACCCGGCTTTGCGACGAAATGACCGTAAAGTTCTCGATGTAATCGAACATGCCGTCGGGCTGCGGATCATTCTGGTTGTTCAGCCTGTCGAGGTTGACCAGGGTAAGGATGGGAGTACCGACGGGCGCCACTGCCTGGTTGGTAACGGCGGCCGGGAGATAACGCTTTTGTCCTGAGCTGGGCTCTTCATAGAGCACATCGAGTTGAAAATCCTGTCTTTCAAGCTGTCCAAAGCCCACACTGTAAACGTTCTTCATCATCAGGTCCCAAACGGGAAGATTAGGGCGCTGGGAAGTGGCCTTCAGCAATTTCAAAAAAAGCACCTTGGTGGAATTGCCGCTGCTATCGGGCGGAATGTCCTGCGAAAATTCACCCACCTGGTAAACCTTGCCATTATAGGTGTATTGATAAGCTACGCCAAGTACTTCATCGGGCTGGAGAGGCTGGTTGAGGCTGAGGAAACCTATCTGGGGGTTGAAATAATAATCGGTGGGCTGCAGCTTTCTTCCAAATGTTTTCTCGAATTCCTGGACCGGCTCCATGCCGCCTAGTCCGGTGAGCACGCTCTGCGCCTGAGTGGAATTTCTTGCAGCTGCATTAGAGGCAATGGTCTGGTAGAGTGTATTGGCATTGTTATCCGGGAGATCCGTACCTGGAGCCTGCCAGAACGGGTTGAAGGGTGTTCTTTCACCCAGGTCCATAAAGGCCACTATATCGCGGGTATCGGTAGTAGCCCCGGTGCGGTTGGTGACCCATACCTCAACCCTCAGCACCTGGACATTCGAGCGCACGACGGGAAGGTCGCGCATAGCCGTATTGAAATTGTTGCGAAAATACTGGGCCAGCAGGAAGTGCCGGTTCTCCTCATATTCGTCTGCCCTTATATTGAAAGACTGTGAAGCCGTGCCGCCCTGCAGACCTAATGTTTGTCTCGCAGAGCGCTGGTTAGCCAACACTGTCGTAACAAACAGCTTTCCAAACTGCAGCTGGGTCTTAACCCCAAAAAGCGATTGGGCGCCTGGAATCAAGGTGCCTTTGGAAGCGAAGCTGAGGTTGCCCAGCTGGAATTGCTTGAGGATCTCATCGTCCTTTCCCTGGTAATCGAGCTTGAGCTGGTTCTCGAAATCAAAATTTGCGAGCGTATTGTAATTGATGGGCAGCCGGATCTTATCGCCAATGATCGCATCAACCTGCAGCTGGGCGTTCATGTTGAAGTCGAAGCCGCCCATTCGCCTTGCCCGCTCGGGGAGCGTTGGGTTTTTGATGTTCTGCCCCTGGTAGCCCGCCGCAATATCCACATAGCCGGTGGGCTTGATATCGACCTTTCCGTTGCCCACGATCCTGTTCACCCAATCCTTGTTGAAGCCGAATTTAGGCTTGTAGCTGCGCCGGTTGAGGTTAGAAAGCAGATTGGCCCGCTGGCGGAAATAGTCGATTTCGTCCTTCCTGCCCTGCAGGCTCAGGAACTCGTCCATGGTGAAGGTGGCCGGGCTGCGATAATACTTGTCCCCGATCTTCTCAATGATATAATATTTTTTTGAAATAGGATCGTACTCTATGCGTCGCTTAACAAAGGCTGTATCCTTGAGATCGAAGCTGTTGCGATTGGGGTTGGTATAAGGATCGCCATAACGGTCACGTATGGGGTAGCGAGAAGTATCCGGCTGGTTGCCGGTCTGGAAAGGCGAAGCCGATACCTGCTTGAAAAAGGCGGACAGGACGCAAGCCACAACCAGCGCACAGAGCTTATAGGTAAGTTTTGAAGCCAAGTCTAATTTTCTCTCAATGGTTACTCAAAAGGATATCAAAGGATTTGCAGGGCCTTCTTTATTAAAAGTTCAACTCCTATGCCCGGGTCTTTTTCCAGCACCTTTTGGATGGCGGTATCAGCAGCTTGCCGGTTGATTCCCAGTGCGATTAGTGCATTTAACGCATCAGATTGTAAAGTATTGCCTTTCCACCCCGAAATATTTACAGGGGCATCTACGGGCTGTTTGGCCAGCTTGTCGCGAAGTTCTACCACGATCCTTTCAGCCGTTTTTTTACCGATCCCCTTGACGCTTTCGAGCTGTTTTACATTGCCCTGAACGATTGCCCGGCTCAGCTCCTCCGGCTTCATATACGATAACATCACCCTGGCCGTATTGGCGCCGATGCCGGTGATGCCGATCAACTGGAGGAACATTTCCTTTTCTGCCGTATCGAAGAATCCAAAAAGAACATGGGCATCTTCCCTGACGATAAGATGGGTATGCAGCAGCCCTTCCTCCTGGTCCTGTATTTTGGAGTAGGTATGAAGACTGATCTGCACTTCATAACCAAGGCCATTTACATCAACCAGCACATAGGAAGGGGTCTTTTTGGCGTATTGGCCTTTAACGAAAGCGATCATGCCGCAAAGAAAAGGAGAAAAGGCCATAGATATGCTCGAGACGGCTGAAGGCGGCCCGTTCCGGGGTGGAGGGTGTTTTTTGAGGGTTCTGCGGAATCAAAAATGAATTCTGCTACCCGCGGTAGGTCTAAGATCGTATAAAGGCAGAGCCTGCCTTCCCTTCCTCCATTAGGTTTCATCCCGCCGGCCCGGCAGAAGCCAGAATATCTGTGGCCTTACCTCGGGCTTTCATCTTCCTTTGTATCTTCGCCCCCGAAGAAAATTTATACATGCTACATCAGAAGATAACAGCCGCCATCACAGCCGTTGGAGGCTATGTCCCGGAAACGAAGCTGACCAATTTCGACCTTGAAAAAATAGTAGAGACCAATGATGAATGGATCCGCAGCAGGACTGGCATTGAGGAAAGAAGAATATTAAAAGAGCCGGGCAAGGCTTCTTCTGATCTGGCTGTTCCCGCCATTCAGCAGCTTTGCGAAAAAAGAGGCATATCCCCCGAGGAAATAGATTGCATTATCTGCGCCACGGTTACACCAGACATGGTGTTTCCTGCCACTGCCAATATCATTGCCGATAAGATCGGTGCCAAAAATGCCTGGGGCTTTGACCTGGGCGCCGCCTGCTCAGGCTTTTTGTATGGCCTTACCACGGGAGCTTCGCTAATCGAAAGCCGCCGGTATAAAAAAGTGGTGGTAGTGGGTGTGGACAAAATGAGCTCCATTATCGACTACAGCGATCGCCAGACCTGCATTATTTTTGGCGATGGCGCCGGCGCCGTGTTGCTTGAACCCAATTATGAAGGTTATGGTGTGCTGGACAGCATCCTGAAAAGCGATGGCAGCGGGCGGGCTTACCTGCATATGAAAGCAGGCGGTTCCCTGAAACCTGCAACAGCCGAAACCGTAGCCAATAAGGAGCACTATGTTTACCAGGAAGGCCAGGCGGTATTTAAGTTTGCCGTTAAAGGCATGGCCGATGTAAGCGCCGAGCTGCTTGAACGCAATAACCTGACCGGTGACGATATCGCCTGGCTGGTCCCCCACCAGGCCAATAAAAGGATCATCGACGCAACGGCCGACCGCATGGGCCTGGCTCACGAAAAGGTTATGCTGAATATCCAGCGCTATGGCAATACCACTGCCGCTACCATCCCGCTTTGCCTTTGGGAATGGCGTCAGCAGCTGAATAAAGGCGACAACATCGTGTTGGCTGCATTTGGCGGAGGCTTTACCTGGGGCGCCACCCTCGTTAAGTGGGAATATTAGCGCTCAGGCAGTACGGGGCTTTGATCCCCTTGCCTGCCCTTCGGTGATACGCGCGCTCCTGCTCCAGATGATAAAGTCGGTTTGTGGTATCTTTTCAATGCCCAGCTGGTGCATCATGGTTACCAGTTGCCCGCGGTGATAGGTATTATGGTTAAATACATGTAGTAGCATCTGGTATACTGGCTGCTTAAACTGTTCCTTTTTTGTATTGCTATAGAGGAATACATGCAGCAGCATGTGCTCCTGGGCATGAGAAACCCACTCCTGCCACAAGCGGTTCTGCTCAAGAAGATGATCGGCAAGCTCCTGGAAGCTGCCCGAAAAGGTCTCTGCAGGCTGAACAATACGCTCCTGCAGCTTGAGCCGCTGCCACCAGATGGCTTCGGCATTCCAAAGATGCAACGCAGTTTTATACAGGCTGGCAAAGCTGCTGCTTACCTCTTTATACTGCTGTTCCGGTGGGAGCTGGTTTATCAGGTTCAACAGTTGCTGATTAGCCCATAGATTATAGAAAGCAAATTGTGTCAATACTTCTTTCATGTGTGATGATTTAGTCCCTCATACATGCAGGCAACGTCTTTTCCAGAAAATAAATATTCATTTATCCGGAACGCTAATTAACAAAAACGATCGCATCCGGCCCTGAAAATTTATATACTCATAAAACTGGGGCCGAAGCCCAGGCCCGGGAACACCCTGATGAACTGCCCGGCTTATCTTTGCCGCCATGAACATCTCAATAAGAAAGGCCGAACGGGAAGACTGTGCCCGGATACTTGAGCTGGTGAAAGAACTGGCCATTTATGAAAAAGCGCCCCGCGAAGTAACGGTTACACTGGAGCATTTTGAAAAAAGCGGTTTTGGCAGCAAGCCGGTCTGGTGGGCCTTTGTGGCCGAAGTAGATGGATGGATCGAAGGCTTTGCCCTGTATTATATCCGGTTCAGCACCTGGAAGGGACAGCGCATGTACCTTGAAGACCTTTATGTGACAGACGAAATGAGAGGAAAGGGCCTGGGCAAGCTGCTGTTCGACCAGCTCATCACCGAAGCCAAGCGCCGCAAACTCAACGGCATGATGTGGCAGGTACTGGAATGGAATGAACCGGCTATCAATTTTTATAAGAAATACCAGACCTCCTTTGACCCGGAATGGATCAACTGTGGCATTTATTTCGAATAAGCCACTTGCAGCCTCTCAACACTATACAAGCAATTTTAAGCTTTGGATATGGCTATGGTATATTAGAACTATGCGTGTCGAAAATGACAATCGAAGGCCAACTTTTGATTTTTTCCGGCGACTGTGGCGTTTCATTAAGCATCTAGAAAGAATCATTGA
>DASTPZ010000281.1:0-4413 GCA_035761965.1 Flavisolibacter sp.
CTGGCCTGCTGACTGAGGGTTTGCAGGTATTTCTGGAAATTATGCTGATGAGGAAAAGAGGTAAGATGAAGGTAGAGACAGGCAGGTTTCTTGATCTCCATCAGGAAACGCACGTCTTTCAGCGGCACATTGGCGCCGAGATAAATTACAGGTATATTCTTTCTGCGCAGCAGGTAATAAACAAAAAGCAAACCCATTTCATGGTGCTCGTCTTCGGGCAGGAACAGGAGAAACAGCGGTTCTGGAACCCTTACAAAAGGCAGGTTCTCGATCGCCGTCACGATCTTCTGCCGGATGATATTGGAAACAATATGCTCCTGTACCGGGATGATCCTGTTGGTTTGCCAAAGGATGCCCACTTTTTCCAGGAACTGGAAGATCACACCGGTAATGGTCTTTTCGATGCCGAACTGGGTGATATGCGCATTGAGCAGTTCTTCGAATTCGATGCTCTGGAGATCGATCATATGACCGACCATCTCGTTTACGAGGTTTTCCTTGTAAGCTTCCTCCTGGGGCAGCTGGAGTACTGCTTTCGCCCTTTGCTCGGGCGGCATCTCGTCGATCTTCGAGATCTTATACCCATATTTATTAAGCAGGGCTACGGTGAGCAGGGTTTTGAGCTCATCGTTATTGTAGGTACGTATATTCGTTTGCGTACGGGACGGCCTCAGAAAATTATACCGCTGTTCCCATATGCGGATCGTATGGGCCTTTATTCCCGACAGGGACTCCAGTTCTCTGATAGTAAAGCTCATTGGACACAATACAAATCAAATCTAATTTGGTTGAAGCTAAAGCAGATGATTTTTAACCAGGCCTGAATCCCGGAGCCGCTTCAGCTGGTTTGCCGGTAATTTCCGGAGCCCATCCAGGTGCCGGGCATGATGCAGGTCTGTTCCGGCCAGGTCGTAATAGCTGTTCTTGAGCAGGTGATCGGCCAGTTCCTGCACCGTAGTACCATAATGACCGCCCAGGGAAAGTAAGTTGAGCTGGAACAGGCAGCCGGCATTCTTGAGCTCATCGAAGAATTGTTTGCGCCGGGCGAGGTAGGTATAACGTTCGGGGTGGGCCAGTACGGGCTGGTAGTTCTGCAGCTGCATTTCGAAAAGGATTTCCTGGAGATCCATAGGCGTAGTAAGCATAGAAAATTCCACCAGCACCATGTTACCGCTCAATGTGAGCAGGGGCTCTTTGTTCCTCAGCTGCCGGTCGAAATGGTCATCGATAAAATACTCGGCTGCCGCATGCAGCTCTATTGTTATGCCTGCATCCTGCAAGGCCTTTCGCAGCACCTCCAGGCCATTGGTAATGATCCCAGCTGTGTTGGGATACATTTCCCAAAGTATATGGGGCGTGGTGATCAGCTTTTTATAGCCCAGTGCAGCCAGCCCCTTTACCAGCTCCAGCGACGTGGCCAGGTCCGGGGAACCATCGTCTATGCCGGGCAGCAGGTGCGAATGCATATCGGTATGCAGCCAGGAAAGGTCGGCAGGAGGTTCGGGCTTCTTTTTTGAAAAGAACAGCATATCACTTCTTCGTTTTTCCGTCCAGCAATTCATGATAAAGGTGGGACATATCGCTTACCAGGCGCTGGTAGCTGAAACGTTCGAGCACATGCTTCCGGCTATTGGCGCCCAGCCTGTGCCGAAGTCCGTCGTCCTCCACAAGCCTTAGCAGGTGGTTGCTGAAGCCTTCTGTATCCTGGATGTCGGCCAGCAGTCCCGTTTCGCCCTCCAGCACAATGTCGGCGATGCCGCCTACGCGCGTGGAAACGATTGGCTTATTGGCGGCCTGTGCCTCAATAAGACTAACCGGTGTGCCCTCGTTAAAGCTGGTCAGGCAGATGATATCGAGCCCGGCATTGATCACATCCACATCGCTGCGCCAGGAGGTAAAGACCAGCGGGTGATGGTGCTCCGCGCTTCTTTCTGTTGAGTAATTTATACCTACCTCCTTTGCCACGTTCTCGAGATCGGCCCTTGTTTCGCCGTCGCCGATGATAAAAGCCCTGACCTTACGGCCTGTATGATCAAACACATGTTTGATGGCCTTCATGAACAGGTAGTGGTTCTTTACAGGAACCAGTCGCCCGATGATGCCGATTGCAATCTCGTCGTCGCTTACATTGAACTCGGCACGAAACTTCTTTCTTTTTTCTTCCTGGCCGGTCTGAAACCGGTCGAGGTCAAATCCCAGCGGCACCACCCTGAACTTTTCCTTTGGTGCAATACGGAACTCCTCCACCAGCTCCTTGCGCTGCTGCTCGCTGATGGCTATGATGGCGTGCGATCTGCGTCCCAGATAGCGTTCGGTGCCGATGAAGAAACGGCTCTTGGCTGCATTGAAGTAAGAATGAAAAACATGCCCATGGAAGGTATGCACAATGGCAGGCACTTTGGCGGCTGAGGCAGCCAGGCGGCCAAGAGCCCCCGGTTTGGCCGCATGGGTATGCACTACATCCGGCTTATAGCTGCCAATAAGCTTTCTTAGCTTTTGGTAGGCAAAATAATCCGAGGCAGGATTGATCGAACGGCCCATGCCTGGTATGGTCACATAGTCGATGCCAAGCTGTCTCGCCAGGTACTCGGCGCTTTTTTCATGATCTTCTTTTTCGCCTACCACCAGCAGCGTATCGAAATCAGGCGACATGTAACGGGTGAGATAAGTGGCATTAAGAACAGGACCGCCAACAGCCAGGCGGTTTAAAATACGGAGTACGCGGGGCATAGTTTTATTTATGTTTCGAAAACCGGCGATGAAAATACTTAAATATGGGCAAGGTTAGCCTTAAGTTTGCGGATGTTCCGTTACAGGGCCGGCAGGCCTGCTTTGCAGGCCAACGGTCCTCTAAAGTTTAACGGCCTGGAACGGGGCAGAGCAGGAATATATGCTATTTTCGTCCCGTGCAGTATTTAACGATCTGGGACCTCGTGCTTACACCGGTTTACCTTTTGCCTTTAATCTACATTGCCAAACGGTACCGCGACAAAAACCTTCCTGTCGGTAGCCCCCTCAGGAAGTATTACCTGCCCGGACTTTACCTAAAATTTGGCGGCGCCATCTTTATCGGCCTCATCTACCAGTTCTATTACAACGGTGGCGATACCTTCAACTATCTGTATCATGCGCAGGTCATTAATTCGGCGCTCGACGATTCGGTGCTTACCTGGTTCGACCTGCTCCTGCGCCGATCGCCGGATCTCAATCCTTCGGTTTACCAATACTCCTCTCAAATGTTCTGGTATGCTGATCCTCCGTCCTATACCGTAGGCGCCATTGCGGCTGTGCTGGGTATTTTCAACGGCACCACCTATATGCCGATAGCCTTGCTGTTTGCTTTTATTTCCTATTCGGGAATCTGGGCCATGTACCGGACTTTTGTAAAGCTTTATCCAAGCCTGCATAAGCCGCTTGCGATCGCGTTTCTTTATATCCCCAGCACTTTTGTATGGGGCTCCAGCATATTCAAGGATACGATCTGCATGTTTTCGCTTGGCTGGATGACCTACTGCACTTTCAGGATCGTGATCGACAGGAAATTTTCTGCCAGGAACTTTTTTTTGCTGGCGCTTAGCTTCTACCTGCTCGTGGTGATCAAGGTCTATATCATACTGGCCTTTTTGCCAGCGTTGAGCTTATGGCTTTTGATGACGCATTCGAAAAAGATAAGCTCGGTAGGGCTTCGCTGGGTTGTGAACATTTTCCTGATCGGCATCACAGTTGGCGGGCTCGCCTTTTTTGCACAGCGCTATGCCAGCGAGCTGAACGAATACTCATTGGAGAACATTGGCAAAAAAGCAAAGAAGACCCAGGAGTGGATCACGCATGTATCGGAAGCACAGGAAGGTTCGGTTTACAATATCGGTACGCTAGACGGCACGGTGGGAGGAATGCTGTCCAAATTTCCACAAGCGGTCAATGTTACGCTTTACAGGCCCTATCTCTGGGAATCCAGAAAACCGATCATTCTTTTATCGGCGCTCGAGGCCACGGCTTTTCTTGTGCTGACGTTGATGGTCTTTTACCGCCGGGGCATCGGAAATACTTTCAGGCAGATCTTCAGGGACCCGAACCTGCTGTTCTTTTTTATCTTCACCCTCATCTTTGCCTTTGCGGTAGGTATTTCTACCGGTAACTTCGGCTCGCTCTCGAGGTACAAGATACCCTGCATGCCGTTTTTTGCTTCTCTCCTGCTCATTCTTTATTATCAATACAAGCCATCAGCAAAAACCGCCAAACCCATCCTGCATGAAAAAAAGCCACTTCCTCGTCTCGCTTGATTTTGAGCTCATGTGGGGTGTGCGTGACAAGCGCACCATTGAAAGCTATGGCGCCAACATCCGTGGTGTAAGACAGGTGATCCCTTCGCTGCTCGACCTCTTCAACCGTTATGGCATACAGGCAACCTTT
>DASTPZ010000282.1:0-18275 GCA_035761965.1 Flavisolibacter sp.
GGGAAGAAGGCCGGTAATCGATTTCACCGGACAGCCCACGATAGCCTGCGCTTTTCAAAGCGTGCAGTTCACCGACCTTACCAATGAAGCCGATGAATGGCAATGGCTTTTCGGTGACGGAAGCAGCTCAACGGAACAAAATCCCACCCATCAATATTCAGACACAGGATTCCAGAGCGTAACGCTCTATGCCACGAACAATGGCTGCCGCGACTCGCTGACGAAGATCGATTACATCAGGATCAAGCCCCCCATCGCAGATTTTGGCTACCTGACCTCCTGCGATAACCGGCTCCTGTTCGATTTTCGAGACTCATCGATCGGCGCCACAACCTGGTTCTGGGATTTCGGTGACGGTAATACATCGACCCTCCAGAATCCCGTACATATCTACTCGGCGTATGATACCTACACAGTATCGCTTACCGTTACCAACGACACCTGTTCGCATACCTATGCACGTGAGATAAAAGTGATCAACGAGTCGCCGGACATAGGCGTATCCACCACCGTAGCCTGCAACCCTACAAGCTTTGCATTCAATGCCATTGTTGCTGACCCTTCCAGCATATCCGAATACAGATGGATCTTCGGGGATGGGAATGAAGCGGTACTGACGCAGCAACAGGCCTCTCACCAGTACGCCAACTCGGGATTCTATACCGTACGCCTCATTACCACCGATATTTACGGATGCCAGGACACGGTAACAAAGCCGAATTTCATAAGGGTGAACGGACCCGTGGCCAATTTCTCTTTGCAAAACAACAGGGGATGCAAAGGGCTTACCGTTGTTTTTGATGATCTTTCCCAGGATGATGGCCTTGCAGACATCGTGAGCTGGAAATGGGATTTTGGTGACGGCAATGTGCAAACCCTTACCAGCGGACCATTCCAGCATACTTATCCAGACGCAGGCGACTATTCGGTGCAGCTCACTGTAACCGATGCCAATGGCTGCAGCAGCGACAAGTTCATTCCCTTCTTTGTAAATACTTCCGATCCAAACGCGGATTTCAGGGCGGTGGATACCCTGCAATGTCCTGGCAGCACTACGCTATTTGTTAATTCAGCCACAGGAAATTTCTTAAATCATTACTGGGATTTTGGTGACGGGCAGCTAGGTTACACTGCCACGCCTTCGCATGTGTATGAGAACAATGGGCTGTATACTGTCAAGCTCGTGATAGTGGACAATTTCGGGTGCAGGGACTCCCTGGTGAGGACAGACTATATATCCGTAAGCAGCCCTGCGGCCAGCTTTAGCATGAACGACTCTATCAGTTCGTGTACACCTTTCGAGGTACAATTCACCAACACATCTCAATACTATCTTACATCTACCTGGGACCTCGGCGGGGGAACCAGCACCATGCAGGATCCGGTACAGTTTTACAATACACCGGGTGTTTACCCGATCAGGCTTATCGTGACCAGCCCGGGAGGCTGCAAGGATACTGCCACGGGCCAGGTACAGGTTTATGACACTGCCGGCTCGAGGATAACCTACCTGCCGCTGGATGGCTGCAAGCCCCTGGGGGTCGATCTTACCGCAACGCCTACCGGACCCGTAGATACCTATACCTGGGATTTTGGCGATGGCGTGCTGGTTACCAATACGTCCACCGTCATCAGCCATGTGTACAATTCCTTTGGCAATTTTGTTCCGAAGGTGATCCTCACCGATCCTTCGGGTTGCATCATTCCCGTAACAGGCATCGATACCGTTCGCATCAAGGGGGCAACGGTCAAGTTTGGTGCAGACAAGCTGCTGCTATGCGACAGCGGATTCATAAGCTTTACCGACTCCACCCTGTACAACGATTCGCTATCGGTTTACAACTGGGATTTTGGTGATGGAACCACTTCGAACCTGGAGAACCCGGTACATTACTATACATCACCCGGCAACTATTCTGTTACGCTGAACGTGCTTACCGAAAGCGCTTGCGTCGACACCTTCAGGCTGGCCGCACCGGTGAGGGTCATTGAAAGTCCGCTCGTGTCCATTGGCGGCGATTCGGTTATTTGCGTCAATGAATTCATCAACCACCTGGGCGTATTCGAAAGAACCGACACATCAGTGGTGCGATGGTCATGGCGTTTCCCCAATGGCAACAGTGCTGCAGTGCAAAACCCTGTGCGGCAGCAATACACAACAGCCGGCAATTTCGAAGTGGAAGCCATTGCCATCAACAGCAGCGGCTGCAGGGATACAGCCTACAAGAGCCTCCTGATCAACCCGCTGCCTACCGTCGACCTGCCGGGCAGCCTCACCATGCAGGCCGGGTTCCCGGTGCAATTGCCTGCTACCTATACTTCCAATGTTATCAGCTGGAGCTGGACCCCGGGCGCCACGCTTAACTGCACGGAATGTCCTCAGCCTATCGCTGCACCAAAATTCAATACACGTTACAATGTAGCCTTTGCCGATAGCAATGGCTGCCGGAATACCGGGCAAATCGAGGTACTCGTGATCTGCAAGAATGCCAATGTTTTTGTGCCCAATACGTTTTCACCCAATGGCGACGGCAGCAACGATGTATTTTATGTGAGAGGAAAAGGATTGGACAGGGTGAAGTCCATACGCGTATTTAACCGCTGGGGTGAGGTAGTATTCGAAAGGGTCAATTTCCCGGTCAATGATGCTGCTTATGGCTGGGATGGCAAATACAAAGGCAATAAGCCTGTAGCGGATGTATATGTTTACCAGGTAGAGGTGTTTTGCGACAACAGCCAGATCATCCGTTTTGAAGGCAATATCGCGCTCATACAATAACAATGAAAAGACATTATAAAAACAGACTGAAATGGTGGCTTGCGGCACTGACCTGCCAGCTGGCCCTTCCTGCTTTTTGCCAGGATATCCATTTCTCGCAGTTTTTTGAAGCGCCGCTGCTGCGCAACCCATCGCTGGCTGGCATATTCACGGGCGACATCAGGGTACAGGCTGTATACCGCGACCAGTGGAACAGCGTAACGAATGCCTATCGCACCGGTTCGCTCAATGGCGAATACAAAATGCCCATTGGCCGCGGAAACGATTTTATGACGGCAGGGCTGCAGGTCCTGTACGACAGGGCTGGAACGGTTTCATGGGTGTCAACGCATATACTGCCCGCACTCAACTATCATAAATCGCTAAGCGATGAAAAGAACAGTTACCTTTCCCTTGGCTTCATGGGAGGGCCTGTGCAAAGAAGGTTCGACAGGTCGAAGATGACCACCAACAGCATGTATGATGGCCTTGGCGACGGAGAAACATTTGTTGATCCAAAATATACCTATATAGACGCTGCAGTGGGCATGAGCTATAATACGCAGCTGAACAACCCGGATGATAATTTTTTCGTAGGACTGGCCTATCATCATTTCACCCGTCCCAAAAACTCTTTTTACCGGAATGCCTCGGGGCAGCTGGAACCTAAATGGGTGGCTTCGGCCGGGCTCAGGTTTGGCGTTACACCTGCGAGCTATATAACCCTGCAGGCCGATCATTCGATGCAGGGAAGCTTCAGGGAAACGGTGGCCGGGGCCTTGTACGGTATCAAGCTGGGACCAGATCTCGATCAACCTGCCTATACGCTTCACGGCGGCGCCTTCCTGCGCTGGAACGATGCACTGATCCCCGTGATCAAGATCGACTACAATCCTTTTTCCGTGGCATTGAGTTATGATGTAAACATTTCAAAGCTCAAAACTTCCAGTTATGGACGGGGAGGCTTTGAGCTGAGCATTTCATATGTAGGCTTTACCGACCGCGACAACTCCACACTCAATGCCGTGAACTGTCCCAGGTTTTAAATGACCGGTTTACTTCCAGATTTTTCCATAAGAAAACCGCAGTGCCAACAGCCTTTACCGATGGCTGCCAGTACTGCAGCGAATAAGGCGTAGCCTTGATCAATAGGGCTTTGCTTCGTGTCCTTTTTGCTCGGCCTCTCTCACCGCCTCTCCCGATCCTGTTGAGCCGATAGGTCCTTTTGACACGGAACCTCCCTGCTTCAGCCCATCGGCAACCCGCTGTCCATACTCGGGGTCGCATTGCCTGAAGAGCTCGACCATTTTATCCTGTATATGCTTCGCGGCTGGCTTGAGGGTATTTACAAGATTCGTGATAAGATCATCTTTTTCCCAATCTTCGAACATCCTGTAACGTTCGCCTGCCTGTTTGAAATTATTCGTGCGGTCTATCTTCTGTCTTACAAGTTTTGCATGGTATTCGGGCTCATGGTCCTTGCCGGTCTTGGGTGCTTCTTTCAAGCCACCCAATGTCGATGGCTCATAGTTCACATGCGGGTTCAGGCCTGGCACCAGGTCTTGCCGGTAAGCCATTTGCCCGTCGCGCTGGTTGCTTGCCACCTGCTTTTTGGGTGCATTGATAGGCAGCTGCAGATAATTGGTGCCTACCCGGTAACGCTGGGTATCTGAATAAGAAAAGGTACGGCCCTGAAGCATTTTATCGTCTGAGAAGTCGAGGCCGTCAACCAGCACTCCGGTGCCGAAAGCGGACTGCTCTACTTCGGCAAAATAATTTTCGGGGTTTTTGTTCAGGGTCATCTTGCCTACCGGCAGAAACGGGAATTGATCCACCGGCCAGATCTTGGTATCGTCGAGCGGATCAAAATCCAGTTCCGGATGATCGTCATCGCTCATGATCTGGACGCAAAGCTCCCATTGCGGATGATCTCCTCTCTCAATGGCGTCGAAAAGATCCTGGGTGGCATGGTTGAAATTCTTTGCCTGTATGGCTTCGGCCTCGGCCTGCGTGAGGTTCTTGATTCCCTGCAGGGGCTCCCAATGGTACTTGACCAGTACAGCCTGGCCTTCGGCATTTACCCATTTATAGGTATTTACGCCCGATCCCTGCATTTGCCTGTAATTGGCCGGAATACCCCAGGGAGAAAAAAGGAAGGTGATCATATGCATGGCTTCCGGTGTGCCGCTGATGAAATCGAATATCCGTTCGCCATCCTGCCGGTTGGTCACAGGGTCGGGCTTGAAGGCATGAACAAGATCGGGGAACTTCATTGCATCGCGTATGAAAAATACCTTGAGGTTATTGCCCACGAGGTCCCAGTTGCCATCCTCTGTATAAAACTTAACCGCAAAGCCGCGTGGATCCCTGAGCGTTTCGGGAGAGTGCCCACCGTGGATAACAGAGGAAAACCTCACAAATACGGGCGTGCGCTTAGCTTTTTCCTGGAAAAGTTTGGCCCTTGTGTACTTGGCGATGGGCTCGCTCCCAACGGTTCCGTATGCCTCGAAATAGCCGTGAGCGCCGGCTCCACGGGCATGCACGACCCGTTCTGGTATTCTTTCGCGGTCGAAGTGGGACATTTTTTCCAGGAACTGGTAATTTTCCAGGGTTACCGGCCCCCGGTTGCCGACCGTGCGGAGATTCTGATTGTCTGTTACGGGGTGACCCTGCCGCGTTGTGAGAATATTGGATTGCACTTTTCCCTCTTTGTTTTGTCCCTTGCCACTTGAATTGTTCAGTTCATTGCTCATATAATCAGATTAAGGGTTAATCAATTGATGCGTCGAAAGATCAAATGAGGTTCAGGGTAAGCTGGGGCTAAAACTTGCCCGGTTCAGGGAATTATACAACCTTACCGTCATACATTTGTTCATAGACAAAACCCGTAAAAATTATGCCCGTTCAAGTAGGTCAGCAAGCACCGGATTTTACCCTTTTTGATAGCGACAGGAATGAAGTAAAACTATCTGAACAACGCGGCAGCAATGTGCTGTTGCTTTTCTTCCCGCTGGCATTTACCAGCGTATGTACCGCAGAGCTTTGCTCTGTTAGGGACAACCTGAATATATACGAGCAGCTCCAGGCCAAACCTTTCGGAATTTCTGTAGACGCCCTTCCCACGCTCGCCCGTTTCAAGGAGGAGCAGAAGCTTAATTTTTCCCTGCTGAGCGACTTCAACAAGGAGGTTTCCACCCTGTACGGCGCACTGTACGAGACTTTTGGATTTGGCATGCGTGGCGTGTCAAAGAGAGCTGCATTTATCATTGATAAAGAAGGAGTTATACAATATGCCGAAGTGCTTGAGAATGCTGGTTTACAGCCTGATTTTGAAGCCCTGCAGGTAAAACTACGTGAGCTTACCAGGTAGTTTTTACAAATTCTTACTATTTTTCGGCAAGGCCTTTGCACTTTTTGTAAAATCGATTATTATTGTGTAGGTAACCGTTAAAATTGGTTTATTTGAAGAGATTTTTACTTATAGCATCTTTATTCCTGTTGTTCAATGCCCGGTCCGAAGCCCAAGATAAGGGTAGCCAGGCTTTGAATACGAGCGTGCAGGCGCCCATTCTCAGGTTCTACCCGAACCCTGCCACAACGGTTATTACCTTTGATTTTCAAAAGACTTACGAAAAAGGTTATTCCATCCAGATCTATAGCTTCCTGGGCCGCAAGATGGTTGAGCAGAGCAATATCTCCAATCAAACCACCATCAACCTGACAGACTTCACCCGCGGTGTTTATGTTTACAAGCTTTTTGATAAAAGCGGCAAGCTGGTGGAAACGGGCAAGTTCCAGGTATCCAAATAAGGCTTTGTTTTTAGTTGACCGATCGGGCACAAGTTGCTCCCGTCGGTGCAATCAGCTTGACCTTTAGCACAATGCTTCTACCCTACTTCTACGATCAGGAATTTCAGGTATTCCGTGTTCTCCATGCCCCAGACAATCGGATGATCCGATGATTGTTTTTGAAAGGTTACCTGTCTTGTTTTACGACGGGCATCCTTGGCTGCCATGTCGATGATCTGGAGAAACAGATCGGGTTGTACGAGGTTGGTACAGGAGGAAGTTACAAGGAAACCGCCGGGCCGTATAAGTTTCATGCCCCTCAGGTTGATCTCTTTATAACCGGTGATCGCCTTTTGGATATTAGCCCTGCTCTTGGTAAAGGCTGGCGGGTCGAGCATCACCACATCATACTGGCGGCCATCCTTGCCCCATTGCTTGAGCACATCGAATGCATTGGCCGCTTCGAAACGCACGATATTTTCGAGACCATTAAGGGCAGCGTTCCGGTTGGCTTGCGCAACCGCATTGTCTGAAATATCGAGTCCAAGAACAGACCTGGCGCCATAATGAGCGGCATGGATTTCGAAAGTGCCGGTATAGGTGAAGGCACCAAGCACCTCGGCTCCGTTTACGATATGCCGGATCGCCCTCCGGTTGTCCTGCTGGTCCAGGAAATAGCCCGTTTTCTGCCCGTTCTCAAGGTCTACATGGAATTTAAGCCCATTTTCATTGATGATGATCTTTGTATCAAAGGGCTGGCTTAAAAAACCTTTCTGCTGGGGCAATCCCTCCAGCTCTCTTACCGGCACATCATTCCTCTCGTAAATGCCTTTGGGCTGAAAGACCGACTGGATGGCATTGACGATTGCGGGTTTCCAGGCATCGATCCCGAGCGCCAGGGTCTGGATCACAAAATAATCATTGAACTTGTCGATGATAAGCTGGGGCAGGCCGTCAGCCTCTCCAAAAACAAGACGGCAGTTTTCGGTATAGCCCAGCTGCTGCCTGTACTTCCAGCATTGCCTGAGCTTGTCGAGAAAAAAAGCCTCGTTGATCTCGGTCTTCTTATCCGGGCTCAGCAGGCGTACGATGATCTGCGATTGCCGGTTGAAATATCCCTTTCCCGCAAATTTTCCATCCGCGAAATAAACGTCTACAATGGCTCCCGGCGCCGGATCGCCTTCGATCCGGTCCACCTCGTTGGCGAATATCCAAGGGTGGCCGTTGGCTATCCTGGCAGCGATCTTCCGCTTTAAATGAACTTTTTGCATATAGAGCACGCAAGCTACTTAAAATATGACTCGAAAGCCGCGTTAACAGGGTGTTTAAAGACATTTTGTCCCCTTATTCCCCGTTGGCAGTATTATTGACAATCCTACCTTTGCAAACAATTTTGATGGACATGAAGCAAACAGAAACGAATGAAAACATCCGGAACCAGGGCGATGAGAGCAGTTTTTCGGTGGGCATCAATACCGACGAAAATATCAGCGGCGACCAGCACCTGAACGATCCGGTAGCAGAGGAAAGTGAAATAGAAAAGCTGAAGGCGCAGGTGGATGAGCTGAACGACAGGTACCTGAGGCAGGCCGCCGAATTTGATAATTTCAGGCGGAGAAATGCCAAGGAGCGGGTAGAGCTTATCCAGACGGCTGGCCGCGACGTGATCACCGATCTGTTGGATGTGCTGGACGACTGCGAGCGGGCGCAAAAGCAGATGGAAAGCACCGATGACGTAAAGCAAATAAAAGAAGGCAACCAATTGGTTTTTACGAAACTCCGCAATACTTTGTCTGGCAAAGGCTTAAAGCCCATGGAAGCGCTTGACAGGGATTTCAACCCGGACCTTCATGAAGCGATCACCGAAATAGAGGCCGGCGAGGAAAAAAAAGGCAAGGTGGTAGCCGAAGTTCAAAAAGGCTATTACCTGAATGATAAGATCATCCGTTTTGCCAAGGTGGTGGTGGGTAAATAACCCGTTGACCCTGCAGGCTGAAACTATAAAACAAGCTACTAAAAATGGCCAAGAGAGATTATTATGAAATACTGGGTGTAAGCAAGGGAGCTACGGCCGATGAGATCAAAAAATCTTACCGGAAGGTTGCCATGCAATACCATCCGGACCGCAACCCGGGCGATAAATCTGCCGAAGAAAAATTCAAGGAGGCAGCCGAAGCCTACGAAATATTGAGCGACCAGGACAAACGTGCCCAGTACGACCGCTATGGCCATGCTGGCGTCAGCAATAACGGACGCGGCGGAGCTCACCCGGGCGGAATGAACATGGATGATATCTTCAGCCAGTTCGGTGATATTTTCGGCGAAGACATATTCGGCAGCTTTTTTGGCGGCGGAGCAGGCAATGCCCGTACCCGTGGCGGCCAGCGTATGCGCGGCGTAAGAGGAAGCAACCTGCGTATCAAGCTTAAGCTCACCTACGAGGAGATTGCAAAAGGCGTTACCAAAAATATCAAGGTAAAAAAATACGCACCTTGTCAAACCTGCCAGGGCAGTGGAGCCAAAGACAAGGGCAGCGTTCAGACCTGCTCTACCTGCGGTGGAAGCGGACAGGTAAGAAAGGTTACCAATACCTTCCTTGGCCAGATGCAGACAGTAACCACCTGCCCCAATTGCAATGGCGAAGGCAGCACCATAACAGCCAAATGCAATAGCTGCAAGGGTGAAGGAAGGGTTTATGCAGAAGAGACCGTGTCCATCGATATTCCGGCGGGAGTTCAGGAGGGAATGCAGCTGAACATCAGCGGCAGGGGTAATGCAGGAGAGCGTGGCGGCATGGCCGGCGACCTGATCATCCTGATCGAGGAGGAGCAGCACAAAGAGCTCCAGCGCGAAGGCCTGAACGTGGCCTACGAGCTCCATATCTCATTTACCGATGCCGTGTTCGGCACACAGGTGGAAGTGCCTACCATTGACGGCCGGGCAAAGATCAAGATACCCGCGGGTACGCAAAGCGGGAAGATCTTCAGGCTCAAGGGCAAGGGCTTTCCTGCAGTGAACAGCTACGAAAAAGGCGACCAATTGGTGCATGTAAATGTGTGGACTCCCCAATACGTATCGCAGGAGGAAAAGTCGATGCTCGAAAAGCTCGGTCATTCGCCAAACTTCAAACCCAACCCGGATAAAAATCAGAAATCATTCTTTGATAAAATGAGGGAGATGTTCTCCTAAAGACATCGCTCCTTGCGGACTGCGGCATTGGCAACCTGGAGAACAGGCTGCTGATGCCATACGTCAGATCTTAAGTCTTCCGGGAAACCACACTAATCGGATTTATCCGACTTCTTTCGCTTCTTACCATATACCTGGCGCGCCTGCTCTACCAGCGATATGAATTCTTTCTGGGAATAATTGGTTTGATCGGCCGATGAAACGGCGATCTGTAGCACTTCATTCCAGGACACGTCCTTCACGAATTTTGATTGGCGGAGTATCCCTCCGAACATAAGCACCGAGCTGGCAAAGCGGAAGCTTGCGGGTGCCCGGTTGAATGGCATGAAGCTTACGCTGGGCGAGGCCTGCAGCTGGTTGAGTGCCGTATTGCCCGGAAGCCGGTATTGGAGCGTAAAATTTACCGGCCTGTATATTTTTGCGTCAATTGCATTTGCGATGCCCTGCTGCGTGGGTACGATCTCAAAAGCCACGATCGAAGAATAAGCGGATCCGATCTCCCCGCCTTCCACGGTTGCCTGGCTGTCCTTTATTGCACCAACCTTGTTATCAAAGCCCAGCAACCTGTATTCCTTTACATAGGCCGGATCGAAGCTTACATTGAGATAGGCATCTTCGGCTACAATGTACAATGTTTGCATGAACTCCTTAAGCAACACCTTTTCAGCCTCGGCATAATTATCTATATAGGCAAAATTGCCATTCCCCTTCTGGGCCAGGGTCTGGATCTTTGAATCCTTATAATTTCCCATGCCTATGCCCAGGCAGGTAAGGTAGATGCCTGCTTCGCGCTGGGTGGCGATCATTTGTTCGAGCTCCTCATCGGTTTTGAGGCCAACATTAAAATCGCCGTCCGTTGCCAGTATGATCCGGTTGTTGCCTTTAGGAATAAAATGGTTCCTTGCCACACTATAGGCCAGCTTTACCCCCGACTCGCCAGGTGTTGAGCCGCCAGGCTGCAGGCTGTCGATGGTCTTGAGTATCTTTTCCTTTTCATCGCCACCGGAGGTGGGCAAGGCAACACCAACCACACCGCCATATACAACGATGGAGACCGAGTCTTTTGGCCGCAGGTTGTTTACCAGGGCTTTAAAGCCGAGCTTGAGCAAAGGAAGCCTGTTAGGCATGTCCATAGAGCCTGATACATCAATAAGGAAAACGAGGTGGCTGGGTGGAAGACTGTCGAGAGCCAGTTTTTTTGAGGTAACCTGGGCAAAGAGCAGCTGGTTCTCCTTGTTCCATGGACAATCGGTAAGAACTGTATTCATCTCGAAGGTCTTGCCCGCGCCCGGCTCCGTGTAACTGAAGTTGAAATAGTTCAGCATCTCCTCCATCCTTACGGCATCGGGCGGAACGGCGGCGTTCATGGTAAGAAACCTGCGGATATTGCTGTAAGATGCGCGGTCCACATTGAGCGTAAGGCCTGTAGTTGGATAAGTGGTGGCATTGATGAACCGGTTCTCGATGATGCTTGCATAGGTTTCATCTCCCACAAACCATTGCTGCTGGGCTTCCCTTTTAAGGTTTTGGGTAAGCGAGGCAAGCCTGAAGCGCGAACTGCTGCCGGAAGGCGATCTTTTAAGCTTTATATCAACAAAAGCCGTTGCATCGACTGCCAGCTTTTGGCGCTGATAGCCATCAAGCGAAACGGTGATCGTATCTTCTTTTTTACTGGTTAGGATACCAAAGCCGCCTTCGGAGCCGGAATAATACCGGTAGCCGGTACTGTGAAGGCTGATGGTCACGTTTTGCAAAGGATTTCCCGTTTCGTCCTTTACCTGGCCTTTCATGTAAAACTGGGAGAAAGCAAGCAGGGGACAAAAAAACAGGAAGACAGCAATATTTACAATATGCTTCAAAGCAATCCGATAGGAAATTACAAAACTTGTATAAGGATGTCAAGCCTGTTGCGACAATTGGAAGATTTCTTTCAGATTCCTTCCCAGGCCGTCATAGTCCAGCCCATAGCCAACTACGAATTTATCAGGTATGCTAAAGCCCAGGTAGTCGATCCGAAGGGGATGAACCGTGGCTTCCGGCTTATGAAGCAGGGCTGCGATCTTCAGTGTTTTCGGCTGCTGGTGCTCAAGCTTTGGGAGAAACTCATTCAATGTCCGGCCCGTGTCTACAATGTCTTCCACGATCACCACATCGCGGTTGAACAGGTCCTGGTCAAGACCAATAGCCGTAATTACACTGCCGCTCGATTTCATGCCCCGGTAAGAAGCAAGCTTGATAAAGCAAATCTCTGCATCTATGCTCAGCTGTTTGAAAAGGTCGGCTGCAAACATGAAAGAGCCGTTCAGGATGGCAATGAAGAGCGGCCGCTTGTCTTTATAATCATGGTTGAGCTGTTCTGCTATCTGCCTGATCTTTTCCTGGATCTCAGTTTCCGTTAGATAGGTATCAAAAGTCTTGTCGTGCAGTTTAATGGCTGGCATTAGCGCTTTTTTTATAGATGCGGATTTGCTGTCCGTTTTTTAGGGCAACGCTGTCCAGGCTGTTCCAGGTCATTACTTCGTCGATCGTTACCTCGTATTTCCTGGCTATGGCATAAACCGTTTCCTTTGGTTGAACAGTATGGATGATGAATTCTTTTGACTGTTGAGCGCTGCCGGGCTGCGCCGAAGCGGGAACCGGTTCAGGCGTATAAAGCCTGGGCATAACAGGAGCCTTGTCCTTGAGATAAAGGCGCTCGCCGGGTGCCGGTTGCATATCGCGGCCCAGAAGGTTCAGCTCAAGCAGGTTCTCCAGCCTGATGCCTTCTGCCTGGGCTATGGAATGAAGTGTTTCACCCTGCAGAACAACATGAAATTCATTGGCACCCGTCTTTCTTTTGCGCTGAAGAAAAATGAGCATATCGGCTCCGGCAATATCCGCCGGCTTCATATCATTGAATTCAAAAAGCCTCGACAGTGCAACGTCATTGTCCTCGGCTATCCTTAGAAAGGCTGTGCCTTTGGCAACCAGCAGCACACGTGTGTCGTTGATCTTGAAAATACCCGAAGGATAATTGAGCACGGGCATCGGCTGGGGCTCTACTACAACAGCCTCGGTAACCTTTGCTTCCTGGGCTGATTCGTTGCTCGTATTGCTGGTCCATACAGCGTCATTGCCTGCCGGGCGGCCATTGAGTGCGATCAATGTGTACTCCTGCAGGTTATAGTCCTTGATAAGCTTTATCAGTATCTGGGGATATTTGGGATTGGTGGCATAACCGGCTTTCTTCAAGCCATAGGCCCAGCTTTCGTAATCGGTAGGATCGAGCTTGAACAGCGAGGCGTAGTGCGGGCGATACTTCAAAAAATCGGAATGATCCTTATACGATTGCATTGGGTCATCGTATTTGCGGAAGCACTCGCCCCTTGCATCGTCGTCGTGCGAAACCGAAGCACCTTTCCAGTCGCTCTTGCATTTGATGCCAAAATGATTGTTTGATTTTTTTACCAGGAGACTGGTGCCGGCACCTGTTTCATGAATGCCCTGAGCGAGGGTGATGGAGGCTGGTACACCTGTACGCAGCATTTCTTCGATGGCTATATCCTTGTAGGTGGCAATATAGTTCTTGATGGTTTCGGAGGATTGCGCAAAAAGCAGCTTGCCCAGCAAGGCAAACGAAACGGTTAGGAGAAACTTGTGTTTTTTCATTGGATCTTTTAAGGTTTACGTGAGTTACGGTCAGCACTTTCTCAAAATCATCAACCCATCCCGTACAGGCAGCAATAGCCTTTCTACATCTCCTCTTGCGTTCACATATTCATTAAAAGCCTGTATGGCTTTGGCAGATTTACCTCTAATTTCCTGTTCGAGCACCTGACCGTGAAAGAGCACATTATCCGCTAAAATAAAGCCCTTTGGCTTCAATTTGGGCAAAACAAGGTTAAAATAACGGATATAATTTTCCTTGTCGGCATCGATGAAAACCAAATCCCAGCTTTCGTCCAGCTCACCGACAATTTCCAATGCATCGCCGATATGCAAAATTATCTGTTCCCGGTAAAAAGAACGGTCAAAAAATGCCCGGGCTGCCGCCGCGTCCGGTTGCCGGAGCTCCACTGTATGAAGCAAGCCGCCCGGTTCGAGGCCTTTTGCAAGGCAAAGCGCACTGTATCCCGTGAATGTACCGATCTCCAATATGCGGAGGGGCCTCACCATGGCGCTGATCATCTCGAGCAGCTTTCCCTGCAAGTGCCCGCTGAGCATATGAGCCTTGGAATGATTAGATACCGTGAAAGCGGCTACCTCGGCCAGCAACCCATCTTCGGCCGTGGTATAGCGCTCTGCATACTGCTGGGCAAGGGGGTTCACGATATCCATCAATCAGATTGCAGGCTGTTATCGATAGCAGGATTCTGCGGCTTTGAAATAAGCATCAGGCCTATGAAGGTGAGCAGACCATTGATGATGATGAGCTCAAGCCCGATCTGAAAATCACCGAATATTTCCTTTTGAAACCTGTCGAGCAGAAAGCAGATCACCGGAGCCGCTATGGCAACCAGGGGCACAAGGCCATCGGCCACGCGACGCTTGGTGAGTATGCCAAAGGAAAAAAGCCCAAGCAGCGGGCCATAGGTGTAGCCGGCCACCTTGAGTATGACACCGATCATGCTCTCGCTGTTGATCCATTTAAACATCATTACAAAAGCCAGGAAAACAAGCGCGAAGACAAGATGGACGGTTTTCCTTGTTTTATGCTTTTGCTTGTCCGTCCAATCGTTCCGGCGCTTCAATCCAAGGATATCGATGCAAAATGAAGAGGTGAGTGCGGTAATGGCACCATCGGCGCTGGGGAACAGGGCCGAGATCAGGGCTATAATAAAGATCACCGAGATAATACCCGGTATGCCTTCCCCGAGGGCAATGGTGGGGAACAGCCTGTCCGGCTTTGCAGTAATGTTATTGCTGGCCGCATACAGGTAAAGCAGCCCCCCGAGAAATAGGAAAAGCAGCACTACGAGAGCCTGGATCATAGAGAAGGTCAGCATGTTCTTCTGCGAATCTTTCAGGGTCCTTACGCTGATGTTCTTTTGCATCATCTCCTGGTCCATCCCGGTCATGGTAATGGTGATAAAAGCACCTGCCAGCACCTGTTTGAGAAAGAAAAGGCTGCTGTTGGGGTCAGACACGAACATACGGGTAAAGCCGGCCTCCTTCAGCTGGTCTAGACCTTCGCCGAAGCCAAGGTTTAGCGATTTGAGGATATAGATCACGCAGATCACCAGGCCCACGAGCATACAGGTGGTTTGAAGCATGTCTGTCCAAACGATGGTCTTTACACCACCCTCATAGGTATAAAGTAAGATCATCAGGAGAATGACCAGGGTGGTGACCCAGAAGGGAATGCCGTAACTGGCCAGGATAGCATCCTGCAGGATGGCTACGACCAGGTAAAGGCGGGCCGTTGCACCGAGTGTTCTTGACAGGATGAAGAACGAAGCTCCGGTCTTATAAGAAACAAAACCAAGCCGTTTGCTGAGATAGTTGTAGATGGAAGTAAGGTTAAGACGGTAATACAGCGGCAGCAGCACAAAGGCGATCACAAGATAACCGATCACATAACCGATCACGATCTGGAAATACGTAAAAGCCTCGAAGCCGCCTGCAAAGGGCTTTCCCACGGCCCCTGGCACACTTACAAAGGTGACCCCGCTGAGCGAGGTGCCGATCATGCCGAAAGCAACCACCATCCAGTTGGAGCTCTTGTTGCCTATGAAGAAGGATTCGTTGTTGGCATTCCTGGAAGTATAGTAGGCTACTATCAGCAGCAGGGCGAAATATCCTATAACAAAAGACAAGAGGAGTGCCGGGGACATAAATTATTTTTTAATCAACAAATAAGTGCAAACATCAGATTTTTTTGAAGATAGAAAAATTTGCTTTCCTTTTGCGGCTAAACTGGGAACAATGGACAAGATTACCAAGCTCGCCATCTTCTGCGGATCCAAAACAGGCAGCAACGAACTGTATGCAAAGCACGCCGCCGCACTTGGAGCCTTACTGGCCACCCATAAGGTTGAACTCATATACGGCGGCGGCAAAAGAGGATTGATGGGCATAGCAGCTGATGAGGCAATGAGGGGAAACGGCATTGTAAGGGGTGTTATCCCCCGCGTGCTTACCGACTGGGAGCACCAGCACAATGATATCAGCGAGCTGCTGATCGTAGACGATATGCATATACGCAAGCGCACGATGTACCAGCTATGCGATGCAGCCATCATCCTGCCCGGCGGCTTCGGAACGCTTGACGAGCTGTTCGAGATCCTTACCTGGAACGTGCTTTCCATTCACAATAAAAAGATCTTCATACTCAATTCAGGCGGCTTCTACGATCATATCCTTCAGCATATGCAGCGCCTTGAAGCCGAAGGCTTTTTATGGGAAAAGCTTGAAAAACAGGTAACCATACTCGAAGACCCGGCAGAACTTGTGCAATACCTTCAGCAACGCCCGAACGGAGGCTAAAGGCCGGCCCCCTAGCGGTCCTCATCACCCCGGAACAAGGGTATGTTCACCCCTGCGCGAATAATGGGCAGGGAGCGGTTGCGGCTGTCGACATATGGCGAATTGGTATTCTTCGTAACATCTACCATCACTGCAAGGTAACCCCAGGCTGACCTTCCCTCGGGATCACGGCCGGTGGAATAACCCGCACCCAGCAACACGCTGTTAGCCGACACCCTGCTCTTTACGCTCGCTCCATTATTTGCCGGCAGGTATTTCAGCTGGATCCAGTTGCGTTCTACCTGCGCCTGCGCAAAAAGGAAACGCACAGGAAAGAGCCGCGTAAATGCACCGCCGCCATAAACCGACTGGCGCAGCTTGTCGCCGATGAAATTATAATCCCGGAAAGAAGTATAGTTGTAGTTCCCTACCAGGCCGATATCTGCCCACCTGGTGAGGCTGTAGCCGAATACGGGGTTTCCGCCGATAAGAAAGGATTGGTTGGAGATACCCAGCGAAATGCTTCCCCCGGTAAAAAGATTCTCTTTTTTGAAAAAGCGCTTTTCCTGTTCTTCTTCCTGGGCAAATCCTGCAAAGGTTACCAGTGCCAGGCAGCAGGCCAAAATTCTTTTTTTCATCATCTAGTCTTTAAAAATTTGCAGAATCTGTCAGCTCCTTTATGCGGCTGCCGGACGGAAACTTCCGGATCATCTCAACAAGTGCCAGCCCTGCCATCATAAAAAACACATGGTTGCCGTACAGCAGAAAACCCACTACTGAAAGGATAGCCACAAGCTCACACAAGGCAAGATGCATGACCAGGATACGCCTGTAGACAGCCAGCTTTTCGCTGATGGTGCCGGGTCCGGATAAAAGATCGGTGATCTTGCTTTTGTACAGGCCCGCCGCTGCCGTCAGCATCACAGTGCCTGCTGCCAGCGAAGCAAGCAGGATACCCTCCTCCCCTTTCCTATCCCGGAGCAGGTTACCGGTTTCCTGGTGAAGCAATATGCTGCCGAGGCAAAAAATAAGAACACCTCCGATCAGGGCCAAGGCGAGAACCGGGAGCTGTTTCGAATCCCTATCCTGATCAACGGAATTCATCAATCGAATATTTTCCCGGCGTTCAAAATATTGTTGGGGTCGAATACTTTTTTTATCTGCTTCATCAGCTGCATCTGCACAGTGTTAAAAACTATAGGCAGGTATTCTTTCTGCACAAGCCCGATGCCATGCTCACCGCTGATGGTGCCACCCAGCTGTTTTACCAGCTCAAATATCTCCCTGATACCATTCTTAAGCGAGCCATTCCATTGTTCATCGGTAAGCTCTCCTTTTATGATGTTTACATGCAGGTTGCCATCACCGGCATGCCCGTAGCAAACTGAATGAAAACCATATTTCCGCCCGATCTCCTTTACACCATGCAGCAGAACCGGGAGCTCCGCCCTTGGCACGACTGTATCTTCTTCTTTGTAAATGGAATGCGATTTTACAGCCTCGCCCACTCTTCTGCGCAGTTTCCAAAGCTCGGCCTTTTGCTGTGCATCATCGGCAAACAGGATCTCGCCGCAATCGAACTTCATAGCTACTTCGGATATGCCTTCCATATCCTTCATCAGCACGTCTATATCATTTCCATCCACCTCTATGAGCAGGTGGGCCTGGATGTCGTCTTCGATGGCCACAACAGAATTATCCACAAAGCGCATCACCCATTCCAGGGCATCGCGCTCCATGAACTCCATGGCGCTTGGTGTGTATCCCGCCATGAAAATAGCGCTAACGGCCGCACAGGCATTCTCCGCTTTTCTGAAAGGCACCAGCATGAGCAGGTCGTGTTTGGGAAGGGGAATAAGCTTTAATACAGCCTTGGTTACGATCCCCAGGGTGCCTTCGCTGCCAACGACGAGCTGGGTAAGGTTATAGCCTGTCGCATTCTTGAGCACATTGGCGCCGGTCCATACGATCTCGCCAGTGGGCAGCACAACCTCGAGGTTAAGTACATAATCCTTTACCACACCGTATTTAACCGCCTTGGGTCCCCCACTGTTCTCGGCAATATTGCCGCCGATCATACAGGAGCCCCTGCTGC
>DASTPZ010000283.1:0-3403 GCA_035761965.1 Flavisolibacter sp.
CGGAGGAAAGACCTGGCTATGCGCTCAAAAAATATTCGCCCTATGAGAATAGCTACCTCGATGGGATCGGCAATTCGGAGAAAGACGATATCTATCATTATGGTAGTTCGCTGGTAGACCTGATACAACAGTGCCCGGAGCAGGAGATCGGATCACATACCTTCAGCCATTACTACTGCCTCGAGAATGCCTCGCTCAGCTCTTTCGAAGCCGACCTGCTCGCCGCACGCCGGATCGCCGCGGCAAGAGGCATAGAGCTGAAGACGATCATCTTTCCCCGCAACCAGTATAGCACCGAACATTTGCTGTGCTGTAAAAAACATGGCTTTCTTGCTTACCGGGGCAATGAGAATTCAGTGGTTTACCGCCCAAGGAAAAACGAGGACCAGGAAAAAGCGATCAGGGCCGCAAGGCTTACTGATGCTTATATCAATCTTACCGGCCACCACAGCTTTGATGCCGGCCGCAGCTATGACAGGGAATCAGGACTTGTAAACCTGCCAGCCAGCCGCTTTTTGCGGCCTTATTCGGCCAGGCTCAGTCCACTCGACGGGTTGCGTCTTTCACGCATCAAAAAAAGCATGAGCTTCGCCGCAACAAGAAAGGAAGCCTATCACCTTTGGTGGCATCCTCATAACTTCGGGGCCAACCTGAAGGAAAACCTGGCCTTTCTTGAAGCCATCCTTCAACACTACCGGCATCTGAATCAGCGGTTCGGCATGGAAAGCAGGACCATGAGGGCGATTGCCGAAGAAACTTTGGAACCACATGCCATTTAAAAATATTGTATTGCTGGCAGGCAAATGGGATACAACGCCTATGGTGTATCATTTCCTGAAAGAACATTTTACGGTAAGCAAGGTGTTGATGGAAGACCCGGTACCGAGAGGGGAATTTTTGAAGAAGCGTGCCCGTAAGCTGGGCTGGGTCGAGGTTGGCGGACAGGTATTGTTCCAGCTGATGGTGGCAAAGCCCATGGCCAGGAGCGCTAAAAAAAGGATAATGGAGATCAAGAACCATTATCGGCTTTCCTCCGAAGCGATTCCGGCAGGAGATATTATCGAGGTAGGCTCAGTCAATTCCGCTATCTGTGCAGAGCAGCTGCAGATCCTGCAGCCGGATCTTGTGATCGTGCATGGCACACGTATCATCTCCAAAAAAATACTCAATGGCAGCAATGCCATTTTCATCAACATTCATGCAGGCATTACACCGCGGTACAGGGGATCACATGGAGCCTACTGGGCGCTGGCCAATGGAGATAACGCACATTGCGGCGTTACGGTGCACCTGGTAGATGCAGGCATTGATACCGGCAATATACTTGCACAGGCAAGGATACCGCTTACGCCGGCGGATAACTTCGTTACCTATCCCTACCTGCAGCTCGCAGAAGGGCTTCACCTGATGAAGAATGCTATTGACGAAATGGAAAAGGGAAAAAGGCCGTCGGTGAGCAATAGCCTCGATTCCGCGCTATGGCATCATCCCACCTTATGGGGCTACCTGTGGAAGCGGATCACGAAAGGGGTGAAATAGAAGAAGGAGCCACGTATTTTTTCCACCAGTGCTGGAACACCAGCAGGGCCCAGATGGTCTCATGGCTGTCGCCGGGGTTGGGAGAACGCAGCTTTTGCTTGAGCAGGCCAATGGTCCGGGGTTCGAATATACCCTGCTCCCTGATAAAGCCATCAGCCAGCAAGTCCTTATCGATCTTGTTCCAAAGCTCCTTACGGAACCAGTCCAGCAACGGTATATCAAAACCCTGTTTTGGCCGGTTATAAAGTTCTGGCGGCAGCAAGTGCCTGAAAGCATCCTGCACGATCCGCTTTTTCATGTTTGCATCGATCTTGTATTCGGCGGGCAGGCCAAAGGCAAAGGCTACCACTTCCTGGTCGAGGAAGGGCGAGCGGATCTCCAGGCTGTTGGCCATGCTCATCATATCCACCTTTACAAGCATATCGCCGGTAAGCACGAGGTTCATATCGGCCAGCAATACTTCGTTCAGGTCCTCGCCGCTGATCTTCCAGTCGTAAAGCTCGTGCAGGGCCTTGTTGTCCTTCATGTCCTGCGCAAAGGATGCGGCAAAGAGTTGCCGGGTCTCGGCTGCCGGTAACATGGAGGCCCAGCGCCAGTAGCGGTCCCTTGCCGGCAGTGAAGCACCCTCGGCAAAACGGTGCAGTTGCCTGATGGTATTGGTGATCTTGTTATTCCTGCTTTTCGGCAGCAGTTTCCAAAGAGGGCTGAGTCCTTTTACGATATTCTTTTTTACCGAAGGCTGCATCATATTCCATTCGGCCTTATACTTGTTATAGCCTGCAAAGATCTCATCGCCGCCATCGCCTGAAAGGGCAACGGTTACATGTTTGCGTGTATAATGGCTCAGGATGAAGGTTGGGATCGATGAAGAGTCGGCGAACGGCTCGTCCATATAGTCGAGCACCTTATCGATGTGTTCAAGAAAATCCTGGTTGCCCAGGCTGAATACGGTGTGCTCGGTCTTGTACCTGGCAGCTACCAGTTTGGCATAGGCGGTTTCATCAAAATAAGGATGGTCCTTATAGCCGATCGAGAAGGTTTTCAGCTGCCGCTGGTACCGTGCGGCCATGGCTACCACCACCGAAGAATCAATCCCGCCGCTGAGGAAGGAGCCAAGGGGTACATCGGCTATCAGCCTGAGACGCGTCGACTCGTCCATGAGCTCTACCAGCTTTGTCTTGGCTTCTTCATAACTTATCTTGCCATATTCTTCTTTTTTCACCTTCAGCTCATAATAGGCCTTGTCCTCCACTCCCGCAGGCGATACCCTGAGATAATGACCGGGAAGCAGCTTCTGCACATTCCTGAAAATGCTCAGGGGCTGCGGAATATAATTGAGCTGGAAATAATAGGGAAGCACGGAACGGTTGATCTCGCGCGGGATACCGAAAGCCACCAATGATTTCAGCTCCGATGCAAACAGCAGCACCTCATCTGTTCTGTAAACATGTACGGGCTTTTTGCCGTAACGGTCGCGCACGATATAGAGCTCATCTTTCTGGCTGTCATAAATGCCTGCTGCAAAAAAGCCCCTGAGCTCGCTAAAGCAGGCAGGGCCCATTTTAATGAACAGCGATAGAAAAACCTCCGTATCGGATGTGGTGGTAAATGTTTCTGTGCTGAGGAACCTGGATTGAAGCTCACGGTAATTGAAGATCTCTCCGTTGAACACAATGCAATAACGTTTATCGGCGCTATACATGGGTTGATTGGCGGCTGTGGAAGTATCGATGATCGACAGCCTCCGGTGGCCAAGCGATACCCGTTCGCCAACAAACACACCTTCGCCGTCAGGGCCGCGGTGACTGATACAGCCAATGGCCGTGCTGATGGCTCCGATCATCTTTTTTCCTTCCTTGCTAAA
>DASTPZ010000284.1:0-3829 GCA_035761965.1 Flavisolibacter sp.
GCTCCGGAATATTATCTGCGATCTTGTCTACCTTTTCCTGCCTGATCTTTACCATCAGCTGGTGGTTCTCAGGGTCATAGCTTACATTGCCCGTGATGTTTTCCTTTTCGAGGCCGCCAATGCGGTGCTCCAGTCCGGGTGTGCCCGGCAGCGCCCAGGGGCGAACAAGATTCTCATTGCGCTGGTAGGGCTGGAATTTGGCTTCTCCATGTCCAAGCTCCGTTTTAAAGCTTACGTGGATCGGGGGCAGCTGCGCGGTGTTTGGGAATTTCCAGGGTTCGGCACCATTGGCAATATAACCATCGCTCAGCAGGATGACCGGTGTCATGTGCTCAACGGCTATCCTCGCTGCCTCGTAGGCCGCCTCGAAACAATCGCTGGGCGTAGAAGCCGATATGACCGGCATGGGAGATTCCCCGTTGCGGCCATAATATGCCTGAAGCAGATCGCTTTGTTCTGTTTTCGTAGGCAGGCCGGTAGAAGGACCGCCGCGCTGAACATCCACTATCAGCAGCGGAATTTCAAGCATAAGGGCCAGGCCCATGGCCTCGGATTTCAATGCCATGCCAGGACCAGAGGTGGTGGTGATACCCAGGTGGCCGCCATAGCTGGCGCCGATAGCCGACGTAATGCCGGCTATTTCATCCTCGGCCTGGAAGGATTTGATGCCAAAGTTCTTATGCCTGCTTAGCTCGTGCAGGATATCGGAAGCCGGGGTAATGGGATAAGTACCCAGAAAGATTGGCAGGCCGCTTTTAACTGAGGCAGCTATGAGCCCATAGGCAAGGGCCTGGTTGCCCATGATGCTCCGGTAGCTTCCAGATGCGATCTTTGCTTTCTCCACCCTGTATTGCGTGGTAAAGGTCTCCGTGGTATCGCCATAGTTGTAGCCTGCACGCAAGGCTTTGAGATTGCTCTCCAGTATCTCTGGCTTTTTTGAGAACTTTTCTTCAAGGAACTGCTCTGTATTGCCCATATCGCGCCCATACATCCAGTATAGAAAGCCAAGCACGAACATGTTCTTGGCCCTGTCCTTTTCCTTAGTGCCCATCTGGTATTCCTTAAGCGCCTCGCGGGTCATTTTGGTGATGTCCATCTTTATTACCTCGTAACCCTCGAGGGAATCGTCTTCAATCGGGTTCACACCATCGGGATAATTCGCCAGCCGAAGATTCTTGGCATCGAAGCCATCGGTATTTACGATGATCTTGCCGCCTTTTTTGAGATGCTTAAGATTGGTTTTGAGCGCTGCCGCATTCATGGCAACCAGCACATCAAAGCTATCACCGGGGGTATAGATGCTGTCGCTGGAAAAACGGAGCTGATACCCGCTCACACCGGGAAGCGTACCCTGTGGGGCCCTGATCTCCGCGGGGAAGTCGGGGAAGGTGGAAAGATCCGAACCCAGGAGAGCTGTATTATTGGTAAACTGTGTGCCTGTAAGCTGCATCCCATCGCCGCTATCGCCGGCAAACTTAATGACTACGTCCTGTAGTACTTCCTGCTTGCGTTCCATGCGCGCAAAGGTAAGCCGCCACGGGGTTGTAAAATGCTAAATTTCCTGATGCCCCCGTAAGTCCGAGCTGCAATTTCAACGGGCTTTAAAGCATGCAATAACAGCATACCGCTATAAGCTCAGGCCCGGATATTGCCCGATGCTTTGCTTATTCGGTTCGGTTGATCTCCTGCTCAGGTTCGCCTGCTTCCTTCACCAAGGTCTTTGTTCTTTGCTCTGCGTTTTCCCGTAAAGGCAAAAAATGCGATTATACCTATGATCACAAAAATCAGTGCTATAAATGGAACGATCATAACCTTTTTTTCTGAAGGCAGGAATTTCATGCCATAAAGAAGGCAGAGCAAGGACCCTGAGAGAACCCAAACAATTACTCCTTCTTATTCAGGCAAGTGCAGGAGCAGGTTCCGGCAGCGGCTTCTTTTTCTTCATCGGCTGTTTCTTCCAATAGGTCAGGCTTCTCCATATCCACTCAAAAGGGCCAAAGCGGAAATACCTGAGCCAAATATTGCTGAAGATGAATTGGAAAATCCAGACAGCACCTACCACGTAATAGGTTTCATACCGCTCAAGTTTGCCATACAGCGCAAAGCCATAGCCATAAAATATGGTACCACAGATCAATGTCTGCATGAGGTAATTGCTGAAGGCCATTTGACCAACCCTTGCAAACCCACGGTAAAGCTGTTTGAAAAAACCATATTTATACAACAGCAAAATAAGTCCGGCATGCCCAAAAGCTACCAGCAGGCGGCGCGGCTCGTAGAACTCAACAAAAAAAAGATCCAGCACCCTGGTATAATCAAAGCGGATAGCCACAAGGGTGCTATGTTCATAATAGCTGAGCGGAAGCCCGAGTCCATAGCCACCAAGCATCATTAGCCAATAAAACTTTTTCGATCGCTTTGCCGTGAGTACTCCCCAGCGAAAAAGGGCCATACCAAGGAAGATAGCGATCATATTATCCAGGAAGCTCCAGTGATAGAATTTTTTGCTTTGCAGCATGGCATTGATGCCGCTCAGATAACCCAGCACGCTAAAATAGTCCTGCCGAATACCAGCCCTTTCCTTTTCGGCCTCACGCAGCAGGCTTTCGGGTTTGTTCCGCTCCTGCAGGCGGAGCCAGGCTTCTTTAGCGTCAGTTTGAGCCGGCGTTAGCTTTGCCTTGTTCTTCTCAACTACAAGGGCAGCTTCTCCTTTCTCCCTGATATTTTTTTGCTTCCAAATCTGGTAGGTGCCTTTTGTCATCATTGCCAGCATCAGAACAAATGATATGATTAAGAGATGCCCTGCCTTCATTTTCTTAAAAGGATACAGGAAAAGTCCGCAAACGGCATAAGAATAAAGTATATCGCCGGGCCAGAGCAGGATGTATGCATTGATCATCCCAAACAGGAAGAGCCAGAGCAGGCGGCGGTGATAGATGTTTGCCGCATCTACTTCCGGCGTTTTGGCAAGCCTGTCCAGCAGCAGCAGGCAGCCGGCACCAAAAAGCATCGAGAAAATAGCCCGCATTGTTCCTTCAAACGTAACGTTCACAACCATCCACGTATAGAAATTAGGACCGCTGTATTCATTCAGCACATTGAGGTTGTATGACTGAACCTCTGGGGCAGAGAAATAAGGAATGTTCATCATCAGAATGCCTAGCAGGGCGAGGCCTCTTAATGTGTCGATGATGCTGATGCGCTCAGCCTGGCGCAGCGGGGCGGAGAGTGATTGTGACATGGCAGTTGGCTTTGGTTATACCTTGATGTATATACATTAAGATAGCGATTTTTGCCAACAAGCCCATATCAGGAGGCACGTCCCTTACGCTCCCAATAATCCTTGATCACCTTTCCCTCGCGATCGCGCACAATGGTACGGGAATACCGGTCTCCCTTGATGATGCCCGAACTATTGGCTTTTCCAATGAACATCTGTACGGCATTGCCTTCCCTGTCTGTCCTAAGAATGATATCGTTGTTCCTGTAATGCAGAGGCAGCATGGCGGAGGGCTCATACTTACCACTCATCTTTTTGATAAGATCGTCTCCAAGCTTCATAGTTTATATACTGTTTCGATTGTACAGCATATTTGCTGCCAGACCTCCGCAAGAAGCAGGCCCTTCAGCTACGACTTTATGCGGTAGGGAACATGAGGGATGCCTGCCCGGCCAATCACATAAACTAAATGGCAATGTATAGGAGTTGGGATGGGTTGTGTGTTTGGCTATTGAGTTGGAAGGGCTCCTGCAAAGGAGATGTTTTTCTTTGTCTTTATTGATGTTTTTCCCGTGGCTTTACTTCTGCTGAAAGCTAGTTTTGTGTAGT
>DASTPZ010000285.1:0-10271 GCA_035761965.1 Flavisolibacter sp.
AGAAAAAGAATCGGCCTACTGCTATTTCCAGGTTGACAATATCACTCAACCCAAAAAGATAGATGCGAGTGTGAGCATCCTGCACGATTTCACCCAGTCACAGGTAAATATCCTGCACATCACTGTCAATGGCAGCCGGCAAAGCAGCAAGCTCGATTACCCGGCCAGCAAGGCAAGCTTCAGCTTCTGATCGGTTCCGTAAATATTATTGCCGCGGCGCAGCATAACAGCAGTAAGGTTGCTGTCTTGGAAAGTGCTCATTCTTCATCCATGTCATCAATGATCTCCTGGCTGGCCGTTACCAGCACTTTGTCGATGCGGTGACCGTCCATATCGATGATCTCGAAATCAAACCCTCTCCATTTCAGCTTGTCGCCTGTGAGGGGTATACGTTCAAGCTCCTGCAGGATGCAGCCGGCAAGGGTATCGAAGCTGTATTCCTCTTCGCTGGCCCAGTCGGCTTTGCCGAAGCGGCTCAGGAAATCATAAAAAGGTATCTGCGCATCCACCAGGAAGCTGCCATCCTCGCGTTCAACAATTTCATAATCCTGTATGCCGGTTTGCGGTATGTCGCCCACGATGGCCTCGAGAATATCGTTAAGGGTGATCATACCCTGGAGACTGCCGTATTCATCTACAATAAAGCAGGAGTGGATCTTTGTTTCCTTAAAGCGTTCCATTACCTGGTAAGCCGTATTATTCTCCGGCACGAACATGGCAGGCTGTACAATGTCTTTGAACAGGGTGAAATCGTCGATGATATAAAGGTCCTTGATCGAAACCATTCCTTTGATATTGTCTATGCTGCCGTCGCAGATGGGGTAGACCGAATGAGGCTCCTGCACGATCTTTTCGCGGATCTTCTCTTCATTGTCGTTAAGGTCGAACCAGATGATATCGCTTCTGTGGGTCATCAGTGATGTGATGTTGCGATCGCCAAGGTGAAAGATCCGTTCGATAAGCTCTTTTTCCTCCGCTTCTATGCTTCCCGATTCCGTACCCTCTGTTATGATGGCCTTGATTTCTTCCTCCGTAACGATCTCGTCCTTTGTATTGCGTATATTGAAGATTTTGAAGATGAGGTTGCTTGTTCTCGTGAGCAGCCATACAAAGGGATGGGTAAGACTGGCAAAGGCGCGCATGGGCCCGGCTACTGCCTTTGCAATGCGCTCGGCATTCAGCAGGCCTATTTTTTTTGGAATCAGCTCGCCAAAAACAATCGAAAGAAAAGTGACGAGGATGACGATCAGCGTGGTGGAGATGGTTTCGGCATACTCCCTGAGGAAGCCGATGCTTTCGATATAAGGCTGCAGATCGCGGCTGAATTTTTCACCGGAGTAAACACCTGTAAGGATCGCAATGAGGGTGATCCCGATCTGTGCCGCGGAAAGAAAGATCTCCGGATTGTTCGACAGCTTGAGGGCGGCAGCGGCTTTTTCGTCTCCTTTTTCAGCCATCATCTCCAACCTGGCCTTTCTGGCCGAAACCAGCGATATCTCCGACATGGTAAATAGTCCGTTCAATACAATCAGCCCGATCAGTATTAGAATCTCCATTTATTTCAATTGATTATCCAGATTAAAAGTTCCCCATTTTTCGTGAAATGCCCAAGCCATAAGACAGCCAATGAGTGTGCCGAGTCCGGCGCCTGCCAGCACATCCAGTGGGTAGTGGACGCCTACATAGATCTGCGCATAGCCGATCAGTACGGACCATACAAAGGCCAGGTACATCCAGCTCCTGAACAGGCCCCTGAAGGTGAGCACCAGGAAGGTGGCAATGGCGAAATGGTTGGCGGCATGGTTCGATACAAAGCTGAAGCTACCCGAACATTGCTTGAGCAGCAGCCGCATATGGGGAAGAACCGCAGGATCCTGGCAAGGCCTTAGCCTTTCAAAACCTTCCTTAAACACACGGGCGCCAATGATATCCGTGATGGCTACCGTGCAGATAAAGGCCAGCATCCACCACCAGCCCTTTTTACCGTAATTAAGGGCCACAAAGGCAATGATGAACAGGTAGAGCGGGGCCCATATGACCGAATTACGGAAAAAGGGCAGAACAGCGTCAAAAAAGCCGTTGGTCCACTGGCTGTTGAGTTTGGTGAATAGCCATTTATCCCATTCATCCAGCCTCTGCCACAGCGAAATTGCCAGAACCCTGCTATACATGCGGCAAAAGTAAGCGAAGAACTTGCCTTCTTCAGCGAATAATTCCTTGTATCTATTACGAAAATTGCTTTTTTTGTAGTTGGCTTTGTCAATTAAACCGCCTGCCTTAATGCTTTTACCCTTTCGCCTTCCTAAAACCTTGCTTTGGGTATTCAACCTGCTGGTGATCTTCCTTATGATGTTCACTGCCTACCGGTTGGTTACCCTGCTGGCTTTTATGCCCGAGGGCGAGCAATGGAGCGATATGCTGCCCACATTTTTCCTGGGTATGCGTTTCGACCTGAGGTGGATCAGCATTATCCTGCTGCCGATCATTATTGCCAGCCTTATCCCGGAACTCTCGCCATTCTATTCGCTGCGGAACCGAAGGGTTTGGACCTGGTACCTCGCCGTGGTTACTTTTTTCATCATCTTTTTCTTCGCTGCCGATTTTGGCTGCTTCTCCTATAATAAGACCAGGCTTGCGGCCAGCGCGCTCAATTTTGTGGAAGACCCGGGGATCTCGGCCACCATGTTATGGCAGTCTTATCCCATTGGCTGGATGCTGCTCGGACTTTTTATAGCCGTGCTTCTCCTGCGCATGATGTTCAGAAGGCTGCACGGTACGGTGATGCTGCGCACTGATGGCAAGGGCATACCTTACCAGCGTAAATGGTTTGTTGCCGCCATCTTTTTTTTCGGGTTTTTCGTGTATGGGAATGTAGGCGCAGAGCCCCTCAAATGGAATGCGGCCTTTCGCTTCAATAACTCCTTCCGGTCCTTTCTTGCGCTCAACCCGCTGCAGAATTTTTTCTATACGCTCAAGCTCAGGCGCACAGAATACGACGAAACAAAGGCCAGGACCTATTTCCCGCTCGTGCAATCGTGGATGGGCTTGAACAATGCCGATTTTTCCTATAAAAGAACGGTGGCCCCGGGTGCGCGTCGGGCCTCCCCGAATGTGGTGCTGGTCATGTGCGAGTCGTTCAGCATGTATAAAAGCAGCATGAGCGGCAACCCGCTGAATACAACTCCTTATTTCAAATCGCTCAGCGATAGCGGTATCTTCTTCAACCGCTGCTTTACACCGCATTTCTCTACTGCCAGGGGCCTGTTCGCCACACTCACCGGCATACCCGATGTTCAGCTTTCGAAGTTCTCTACCCGCAACCCGGAGGCGCTCGACCAGCATACCATCATTAACGAGTTCCAGGGCTACGAAAAATTCTATTTCCTCGGCGGAAGCCCCAGTTTCAATAATTTCGAGGGATTGGTAAAGAATATAGAGGGTGTACAGATGAATGTGGAAGGACATTTCAGCAGCAAGCCGGTGGATGTATGGGGCATCAGCGACAAAAATCTTTTCCTGGAGGCCAATAAGACGTTCGCCAAGCAGACAAAACCTTTTTTTGCCATTGTTCAAACTGCCGATAACCACAGGCCCTTCACGATCCCGGCCGAAGATACCGGCAGTTTCTCCAGGGAAGTGCTGCCAAACGAAGCGCTCGAGAAGTATGGCTTCGAATCGCTTGCTGAATACAATGCTTTCCGGTACGCGGATTATTGCATTCGCCAGTTCATGGAGGCTGCCAGGAAGGAAGCTTATTTCAACAATACCATTTTTGTGTTCGTGGGCGATCATGGCGTATCGGGTAATGCAAAGAACATTTATCCCGCTGCCTGGACAAGCGAGCGCCTTACTGAAGAACACGTGCCTCTTTTATTTTATGCTCCCGGACTCCTCCAGCCGCAAAAGCGGGAAGAGGTGGTTTCACAGATCGATGTGCTGCCCACCGTAGCCGGGCTGGCAGGTATCTCCTATACCAATACCACGCTGGGCCGGGACCTGCTTCGCAGCGGCGGCAACCATTTTGCCTTTGTCATTCTTCATGATGAGGGAAGGATAGGCATGGTGACCGATGACTACTATTTTACCAAGAACCTTCATTTTCAGAAAGAGGAAGTCCATGTGCTGAAGCCGGGTCTTTCATATACTGCCCAGCAAAAGGACTCCATTCGCAAGAAAATGACTGAGATTACCAGTGGCTTTTACGAAACAGCCAAATGGATGCTCGTTCACAACAAAAAATAGGAGTGGTTAGTGAATTTTTTTCGCCATGATGATCAGCCTCGGTGTTGTGCGGATATCATAGCTGTTGAGCTCATAGTCGCCAAATACCTCTACGATCTGCATTTGCTGAAATGAAAGCAAATCTGTGAAATCACCAAGGCTGAGCTTGCTTATTTTTTCTGTAAATTCCATTGGTTGACTGAGTGATGGATCGGTGATCGTTATCCTCTTGTAGAAAAAGGACTCATCCATCCAGCGATGGATCTCATACGATGTAGTGCCGATGGTCCTTTCCTCGTTGTGCACCAGCCTTTCTTCCGTATAATGAACATTCAGGTAATCGAACACAAGCGTGCCGTGGGGCCTGAGGCTTTTAGTTATTGTGCTGGCTGCATCGTCGTGCTCGCGCCTGGTAGCGAAATACCCAAAAGAGGTAAAGAAGTTAAAGGCATAGTCGAAATAATTGATCCAGGCCGGTAGCCTCATATCGTGCTGGTAAAAATGCAGTTTTTCGTGCTCGAATTGCTTGGCAAACAAAATACTGTCTGGCGAAAGGTCTATTCCCGTTACATCGAAGCCGGCTTCTGCAAGCAGTTTGCTGTGCCTGCCCCGCCCGCAGGCAACGTCCAGCATAAGGCTCCCTGGTGTGGGATCCAGGCGCCTGAGCAGCCGGTGGATGAATTGCTGAGCTTCCTGCTCATCGCGCTCAAAATAGAGCTTATGATAAAAAGGGGAGTTGAACCAGTCTTTGAACCATTCCTTTGCTGCCATTGCCAATTTTTTACAAAAGTAATCGTCCGGGCCTATCAGAAGTTTCAGTCCCTAAGCCCGAAAACCGTATTTTTGCCTCCCGAAAATTTTTCGGTATTAAATTTTTTCAACGTGGCATTGATCAAGAGCATATCCGGCATCCGGGGGACTATTGGCGGGCGTCCAGGCGAATCGTTGACTGCGATCGATGTGGTCAGGTTCGCGGCTGCCTTTGGGAATATCATTGCGGAAACCAGGGAAGATAAATCCGCTGCCACCAGGATCGTGATCGGCCGCGATGGCCGTATCAGCGGTGAGATGGTCAATAACCTCGTGGTCAATACCCTTGTGAGCCTTGGTATCGATGTCATCGATCTCGGTCTCTCTACCACACCGACCGTTGAAATTGCCACGAAGCAGGAGAAGGCCGATGGCGGCATTATCATCACTGCCAGCCATAATCCCAAAGAATGGAATGCGCTCAAGCTGCTCAACCGGGAAGGAGAGTTCATCGATGCTGCAACGGGCGCCGAAGTGCTGAGCCGCGCCCAAAGCGAAGGGCTGGGTTTCGCTTCCGTCGACAAGCTTGGCAAGATAAGCGTTGATGACAGCTACCTCCAGAAGCATATAGACATGGTATTGGCTTACCCGCTGGTGAACGCCGAAGCGGTTGCCTCAAAAGAATACAAGGTAGTGGTCGATTGCATCAATTCAACCGGCGCATTGGTTGTGCCCCAGCTGCTGAAGCAAATGGGTGTGGCGGAGGTGATCGTGCTGAATGGAGAAGTTAATGGCCGCTTTGCACACAATCCTGAGCCGCTTCCCGAACACCTCAGCTCCCTGAGCAATGAGGTGGTGAAGCAGAATGCCGATTTCGGCATAGCGGTAGATCCCGATGTGGACCGCCTTTGCTTTGTTTGCGAGGATGGCAGTATGTTCGGTGAAGAATACACCCTGGTGGCAGTAGCCGATTACGTGCTTTCGCGGAGAAAAGGAAACACGGTAAGCAATATGAGCAGCACCAAGGCGCTGAAAGAGGTTACCCAAAAGCATGGTGGAGCATACTTTCCATCGGCGGTGGGAGAAGTGAACGTGGTAAAAAAGATGAAGGAATCCTCGGCGGTGATTGGCGGTGAAGGCAACGGTGGTATCATTGTTCCTGATTTCCATTACGGCCGTGATGCGCTCATCGGCATCGCGCTTTTCCTGTCCCATTTCGCGGGCTTCAAAAAAGGACTCAAATCGTTCAGGGGCAACTATCCCGATTATTTTATTTCGAAGAACAAAATAGAGCTCGAAAACGGGCTGGATGTGAACGCTATTTTCGATAAGATCAGGAAAAAATACAAGAATAATCCCATCAATACTGAAGACGGTCTTAAGATCGAGTTCGATACCGACTGGGTGCACCTGCGTACGTCCAATACAGAGCCTATCATCCGGATATATGCCGAAAGCAGCTTCGAGACCACGGCCAATAACATTGCCAAGCGGCTCATGCAGGATATAAAAGAATGCAGCAGCTGAGGCCTGCGGTATACAGAACAAAAATCCGATCGCGGTTTTCCATATCCATGGCGGTAAAGCAGCAAAGAATCCCCGCCAACCCTGGTGGTTCCTTATTTGGAGCTTATGTATTTACTTTGTACCGGCTTGCAGGAATAAATGCCTCATACGGGCAGGGTTTTGCCGGCCGATTGCGAATTCTGATCTAAAAAGACTGACATGCAGGAAACAATGCTGAACAAGGCAAAAGCAGCTTTGCATAACCAGGCTGCCGACCAGCGGATCTATTTCGATAATGCCGCTACAACAGCCCTGGACAAAGAGGTGCTTGAGGCCATGCTGCCCTATATGACCGATCATTTTGGCAATCCCTCTTCCATCTATTCTTATGGAAGGGAAACAAGACTGGCCGTTGAAAATGCGCGCAAGAGCGTGGCCAGGAACCTGGGTGTCCGTCCGGGCTCGATTTTCTTTACCAGCGGGGGAACTGAAAGCAATAACACGGCCATAGCCGCCTCGATTAGGGACCTGGGCTGCACGCATATCATCACATCTTCCATAGAACACCATGCGGTTCTTCATACGGTTGAACACTATGGCAAGGCTGCAGGTGTGTCGGTGAGTTTTGTTGCATTGGGAGAGAATGGTCACCTTGATCTTGCAGACCTGGAAAACCAGCTGGCTTTGCACAGCGCAGCCGGAAAAAAATGCCTCGTATCGCTGATGCATGCCAATAACGAGATAGGGGTACTGCTTCCGATAAAGAGGGTGGGTGAGATCTGCCGCACTTATGGGGCGGTGTTTCATTCCGACTGTGTTCAGACCGTAGGTCATTATCCGATCAATCTTTCCGAGCTGCATGTTCATTTTATATCGGCAGCCAGCCATAAGTTCCACGGTCCGAAAGGTGTGGGCATTTTATATGTAAACGAAGAAGTGAACATAGGCCCCTTTATTTTTGGCGGCGGCCAGGAGCGCAACATGAGAGCCGGCACAGAGAATGTTTACGGCATTGTAGGCTTTGCCAAAGCGCTGGAGATCGCCATGCGCGATTACGAGCAGGCAAGCAGCTATATCGATGACCTCAAGCATTATATGGCCGACAAGCTCAAAGCCCATTTCAGTGGTGTAAGCTTTAACTGCGGCTCAGATGCGCTCTACACCGTCTTAAGCGTTTGCTTCCCAAAAACCGATAAATCGGAATTTCTCCTCATGAACCTGGATATCAATGGCATCTGTGCTTCGGGTGGGTCGGCCTGTAGCAGCGGGGCAGATGCGGGCTCACATGTGATGCAGGCTCTTAAAAAGACCGATAAGTACGTAACCGTACGTTTTTCCTTTAGCAAATACAACACAAGGCAGGAAGTGGACAAGGTGATAGACAAGCTGCAGGAACTGCTTTAGCAGCATTTACCAGGCAGACTTTAACGGGAGCGCAACAGATCCATTTTGTAAATATGACGGGGGCCAAAGCCTGTTGCATTAAACGCGCATGGAAGCTGGGGCAGGCCATTCGCAAAACATCCTTCCGCCCCGATACCATCTGCCAGCAGGCTGGAACATTACAGGTATTTCAGCGGATTCCTCCTGGCTGCCAGGATATAACGTTTCATATTCATCCAGAA
Organism: Flavisolibacter sp.; assembly: GCA_035761965.1. Lineage (GTDB taxonomy): Bacteria > Bacteroidota > Bacteroidia > Chitinophagales > Chitinophagaceae > Flavisolibacter. Next base: position 8,103 of record DASTPZ010000285.1, read on the forward strand.
GGCCAGGATCATGTAAAAAACTATGGGAGAGCCCAGCGTGAGCAGCGAGGTAAACATGAACCATACACGGATGCGGCTGGTAGCGATCCCCATTTTTTCACCTATGGCAGACAATACACCGAAAGCCTGCCACTCAATAAATTCTTTGAGGCGGTTCATACGTCTAATATAATTTTTTTTGCCAAATTCCCCAGCAGTCTCTTCACCGTTATCTTAAACTGATTTTAAGTAACTTTGCCCGACTTTTAAACAGGATAGCAAAGAAAATGCCTGTATCAATCTCTACCATAAAATTTAGATTATGCTTTTTGACCTGGACCTGATTAAGAAAGTATATAGCGAATTACCTGCCAAGATCGCTTTCGCAAGAAAACTGCTCAACCGTCCTATGACACTGGCCGAAAAAATCCTTTATGCGCATTCTTTTAAGCCTGCCACCAGGACCTATGAAAGAGGCAAGGATTATGTGGATTTTGCTCCCGACAGGGTGGCCATGCAGGATGCCACTGCCCAGATGGCCCTCCTTCAGTTCGACACTTGCGGCCGCGACAGGGTAGCAGTCCCTTCCACCGTGCATTGCGATCACCTGATTCAGGCCAAGGTCGGCGCAAAGGAAGACCTGAGCACCGCCATCGATACCAACAGGGAAGTTTACGATTTTCTTTCTTCCATTTCTAATAAATACGGCATCGGCTTTTGGAAGCCCGGCGCCGGGATCATTCACCAGGTTGTGCTTGAGAACTACGCTTTTCCTGGCGGCATGATGATCGGAACCGATTCGCACACACCCAATGCCGGCGGTCTTGGAATGATCGCCATTGGTGTTGGCGGCGCAGATGCAGTGGATGTAATGGCCGGTCTGCCCTGGGAATTGAAAATGCCCAAGCTTATCGGTGTAAAGCTGACAGGCAAAATGAGCGGCTGGACGGCAGCCAAGGACGTGATCCTGAAAGTAGCAGGCATCCTTACCGTTAAAGGCGGTACAGGTGCCATTGTTGAATATTTCGGCGAAGGCGCTGATAGCATAAGCGCCACAGGCAAGGCAACCATCTGCAACATGGGCGCGGAGATCGGTGCCACCTGTTCGCTTTTTACTTACGACGACCGTATGGCTGCCTACCTGCAAGCCACCGGCCGTGAAGAAGTGGCTGCCCTCGCCAATAACGTAAAAGAGCACCTTCGTCCTGATGCTGAAGTTTATGCCAACCCTGAAAAATATTTCGACCAGGTAATCGAGATCAACCTCAGCGAGCTGGAGCCACATGTGAATGGTCCTTTTACGCCTGACCTGGCTACCCCCATCTCGAAAATGGCCGAAGCAGTGGCCGCCAACGGATGGCCCGACGAAGTGGAAGTAGCCCTGATCGGCTCTTGTACCAACTCGTCGTATGAAGACATCAGCCGCTCGGCTTCGATTGCCATACAGGCGAGGACAAAAGGACTGAAAACTCGCAGCGAGTTCACGGTTACACCGGGTTCGGAGCTCGTTCGGTTCACCATCGAAAAGGACGGGTACCTCGCTACCTTCGACCAGATCGGCGGCGTGGTGCTTGCCAATGCCTGCGGACCCTGCATAGGCCAGTGGGCAAGACATATAGACGATCCTTCCAGGAAAAATACCATCGTCACTTCCTTCAACAGGAATTTTGCAAAACGCAACGACGGACTTGCTTCCACGCATGCTTTTGTGGCATCACCTGAAATCGTTACCGCCTACGCCATTGCCGGCCGGCTTTCCTTCAACCCCCTCAAAGACAAGCTGCTCAATGAGAAGGGTGAGGAGGTTATGCTCGACGAGCCCAAAGGCTATGAGCTTCCCCCTCAGGGCTTTCACGTGGAAGACGCTGGTTACCAGGCCCCGGCTGAGAACGGTCACACCGTTAATGTTGCCGTTAAACCCGATTCGCAGCGCCTGCAGCTGCTGAGCCCCTTCCCGGCATGGGAGGGAACCGATCTCTCCGGTCTGCGCCTGCTGATCAAGGTAAGAGGCAAATGCACAACGGACCATATCTCCATGGCAGGTCCATGGCTGAAATACCGCGGTCATCTTGATAATATTTCGAACAATATGCTCATTGGCGCTGTTAACTATTTCAATAACCAGACGGACAGTGTGAAGAATGGAGTTACGGGAGAATACGGACCTGTTCCCGCAACGCAGCGCAAGTA
>DASTPZ010000286.1:0-6753 GCA_035761965.1 Flavisolibacter sp.
AGGCGGCTGTACGGATGATAGGGTCGCTGTTTACCGCTTCGAAGCCACCAAAGGCAATAGCCGCACCGGCAAATCCACCGATCAGGGTATGTGAAGAGGAAGATGGAATACCAAACCACCAGGTCAGCAGGTTCCAGCTGATGGCGGCGATCAGCCCCGACATTACTACAATAAGCCCTATCTGCCCCGTAACGACCTCAGGCTTGACGGTTTTAGCTACGGTATTTGCCACGCCATGGTCCTTGAAGATGAAAAAGGCCGCGAAATTGAAAAGCGCAGCCCAGACCACGGCCTGAAAAGGCGTCAGTACTTTGGTGGATACGATCGTGGCGATAGAGTTGGCAGCATCATGAAAGCCGTTGATATAGTCGAAGATCAGGGCCAGTGCTATGATTACAATAACCAGCGTTGTCATATGTGATTTTGAGATTGGCAATGCGAAAACAGAAAAGGGATCGTATCCCATCCGGTTTTCAAGCTATCGATCAGCACAGGGCGTCAGGCGTATTTTACGATAATGGATTCGATCACGTTGGCTGCATCCTCGCATTTATCGGTGGCCGTTTCCATTACCTGGTAAATTTCCCTTTTCTTGATCACTTCCTTGGCATCGGGTTCAGTGGCGAACAGGCGCTCGATACTCATGTCGAAAATATCATCGGCTTCGTTCTCAAGGCTGTTGATCTTTACCAGCGATTCGGTGATCAGCCTCATGTTCTTCATATTGCGAAGCTCACCCACAGCTTTGCGCACCTCCCCGCAGCTTTGGTTGATGATCTCGGCAAGCTTGTGAATGCCTATATCGTTGGGATTGACCCGGTAAAAATTGATCTTTTTGGCCGTGGCGAAAATATAATCGGCCACATCATCCAGGGCTGAAGCAAGGTAGTGAATATCTTCGCGGTCGAAAGGCGTAATGAAATTTCTGCCCAGTTCAGTGAAAAGCAAGTGTGTGAGCTCATCATTGGCATGCTCTACATCCTCCATCTGCGAGATGAGCGCCTGTCTTTTGTCAAAATCTGGTTCAGATATTACCTGTGTAAGCAGAAGGCCCATCTGTTTTACATTGTCGGCGCTTTTCTCAAAGAGCTCGTAAAAGACTTTGTTTTTGGGAGCCAACAATTTAGCAAAGATGTTCATACGTTCGGTCTTTAAAGTTGAGCGAAGTTAGGTGCAATTGTTGCGAGCCTGACTGGCAAGGGAGAATTAATAATAACTTAATATTGCCCCCCGTAGTTATTCACAAATCATGCTAAAATCCTAGAAGTGCAGATCAGGCTATTGTTAAGATTGAAGGCTTTTTTGCTCCTCACTGCAATTTTCATGCTCATTGCTGTCGAGGGCTATTCGCAGCGTTACCTGTCGGACTATGATTCGACTTTTTTTGTGAATGATACGCTTCGCCCTTTTTTAAAGCGGATGGAGAACCTGCATTTCAGCGGTTATATTCAGCCCCAGTACCAGGTAGCACAGGCAAAAGGGATCGATTCCTACGCAGGAGGCAATTTTGCCGACCTGGCCGATAACCGCTTCATGCTCAGGCGCGCCAGGGTAAAGATCGACTATAAAATGCCTGGCAGGAACGGAAGCTTTCCGGCCGCACTGTTCACCTTCCAGTTTGAAGCCACCGAGCGTGACGTGAATGTGAGGGATATGTTCGTACGCATTTATGAGCCATCGCGCAGCAATTTCTCACTTACAGCAGGACTTTTCGCGAGGCCTTTTGGTTTTGAGGTCAACCTTTCCTCATCGTTCAGGGAAACACCGGAAAGGGGCAGGATGTCGCAGATCCTTATGCCGAGCGAACGGGATCTTGGCGCTATGGTAAGCTATGAGTCGCAGCGCCCGGGCCGGAAGAACCCGCAGCTTAAATTCGATATAGGCTTTTTTAACGGCCAGGGAAAGTCGGGGCCCGCGGAGTTCGACTCCTATAAAGACCTCATCAGTCGCTTGTCGCTCAAGCCAATGCCGCTCTCAAGGCGGGTCAGCCTGAGTGGAGGTCTTTCCTTCCTGCATGGCGGATGGGCCCAGGCGACCCGGTACCGGTACGAAACCGGTATAAAGGGAAATGAAAAGCTCTTTATCGTCGATTCCAGTCTTTCCAATATCGGGGACAAAGCCCCACGCCATTATTATGGTGCCGATGTGCAACTCATTTATAAGCATGCCTGGGGTAAAACAGAGTTGAGAGGAGAGTACTGGAAGGGCACGCAGCCGGGCACTGCCGCCACTACGGTTAATCCGGGCGTATTGCCCATGGAACCAACCTATATCAGGGATTTCGATGGAGGCTTTTTTTATTTCATCCAAAACCTGGTCAATGAAAAATGGGAGTTTGTCGCCAAATATGATTGGTATGACCCGAACACAGAGGTGTCGACGAGAGAGATCGGCAGGGCAGGAAGCAATTTTAGCCAAACCGATATCCGGATCAATACCCTGGGTGCCGGCCTCACTTATTACTTCACCGATAATCTTAAGCTATTGGTATATTACGATAGGGTGATGAATGAAAAAACTTCCCTGCCTTCATTCTCTGATGATATAAAGGACGATGTATTTACCTGCCGGATACAGATGAGGTTTTGACCGGTTCAATGAAACCGGAGCAGCCTAAAAAACCAACGATCGCCCAGCCACGTTAAATGCCTGCACAGCCCGCTGCTGCAAATAATCGACGCTTCTTTTTCCCGGGACCGGAGATTTTCGACACAATCTAATGATATGCATCGAGTTGTGGCAAATGAAAGAACTATTCTATCCTCAATTTCGTAGCCCTCTTCACGGCCGCAGTTAACATTGCGGTAACATTGGCTTCATGGTTCGTTAACATTGCAGTAACATGGGGGTAATACTGTCGGTCTTCCTTTGCGGAAACTTTTAGGAATGCGACTGCGAGTTCTTTTGACCAGCTTTTCTTTTTTGTTCATCCTGGCTTTGCAAGCCCAATCGATCCGTTTCTCCGGAAGGATCGTCAACGACAGGAATGAGCCTGTAGCAGGGGCTTCCGTCCGTATTTCGGGAACTTCCACCGGCACCACCACGAGCGTTGATGGTACCTATGCCCTCAACCTTACCCCAGGCAATAAGTATACGATCGAAGTATCTGCCATTGGTTATGTAGCCAAGTCAATTTCCGATATCGATGTCACCGCAGGCGGTGTTAACGAGCTGAATATCGTGCTTGAAACAGCATCTAAGACCCAGGAAGGTGTTGTGGTTCGCGCCACTTCACGCAGACAGGAGAGCACCAATGCCCTGTTGAATTTCCAGCGCAACAATTCGGCCGTATCCAGCGGTCTGGCAGCAGATTTCATCCGCCGTACGCCGGACAGGAATACCAGTGAAGTGCTCAAGCGGGTGAGCGGTGCCAGTATCCAGGATAATAAGTTTGTTGTGATCAGGGGATTAAGCGACCGATACAATTCGGCTTATATTAACAATGCCCAGTTCCCTTCCACTGAGCCTGATAAAAAAGCTTTTTCCTTTGACGTGATTCCTTCGGCATTGATAGATAATATCATTATCAATAAAACCGCTACCCCTGAGCTCACGGGCGAGTTCGCGGGAGGACTGGTGCAGATTACCACTAAGGATGTACCTGCTAAAGACATTCTTTCAGTGGGTGTGAGCTTTGGCTTCAACACCAATTCCACTTTCAAAGATTTTGCAAGCAACAGGAGAAACAGCACCGACTGGCTGGGCTTCGATGATGGTACAAGGAGCATTCCCAGTGGCTTTCCTACCAACCGCCAGGGATACAGCAGCAAGAACCTGGCTACCCAGGCCGGCTTGTCCAGGCTTTTCAGCTCCGATGTTTACAACCAGGAATCTTCAAGGGCAGCCCCCATACAGACCTATAACCTCATTTATGGCATCGGCAGAAAGCTGAAGAACGATGCGACCTTCGGACTCGTATCCGGCATCATCTACAGAAAGGGCGACCTACTCTACTCTGTCGGCCGCCAGTTTGGCGAAAGGGATATCTCAACCATCAACAGGTCCTTTACCGATGAGCAGAACCGTTATGCAGTGAACCTCGGCGGCATGCTGAATCTTTCTTATGCAAAAGGCAAGACCCGCGTTTCCTTCAAAAACCTCTTCAACCAGAATTACGAAGACAACTATTATACAAGAACCGGTATCGATAACGACAGGCAAACAGATGTTCAGTTCTACAGCAGCTACGTTAACCAGCGCAGCCTTTACACCAGCCAGCTGGAGCTCGACAGACAGCTTACCAGCAAGGGCATAAGAGTAAGGTTGAACGGCAATTTTGCTTACAACTGGAAAACACAGCCCGACCTGCGCACGGTTTCTTATTTCAAAAGCCTTGGATCCAATGAGGAGTTTAAGCTTTCTTACGACGAAACAAACCGCTTCTTCAGCGATCTGAAAGAATTCGGTTATGGCGGAGGCGGTCAGCTTATTGTGCCTTTCAAGCTTGGAAAAGAAGCACAGACAATGAAGGCCGGTGGCTCAACGCTGATCCGCATCAGGGATTTCAAATCAAGGAACTTCCGTTATGTGCCGGCATCGGCCGAAGCCGAGCTTCTTCGCTCGCTTCCTTTCGACCAGATATTCAGGCCTGAGAACATCTCTGAAAATGGCTTTGTACTCGACGAGACCACGCAGAACGAAGACAAATACTTTGGCGTATCCGTGCTCAATGCCGGCTACCTGATGTTCGATAATAAAATATCATCTTCCCTTCGTGTGGTTTGGGGAGCCAGGGCTGAGAACTTCCAGCAGGTGTTGATAAGCCGCCGCTCCGACCTCCAGCGTATTGTGCTGGACAATGAGAAGTGGGACATCCTTCCTTCTGTCAATTTTGTATACAGCCTCAATCCGAAAAACAATATCCGCCTCTCGGCTTCACAAACTGTTGCTCGCCCGGAGTTCAGGGAGATCGCTCCTTTCTCTTTCTTCGATTTCGAGCAGAACTATGCCGTATCGGGCGATACCACGCTTAAGCGCTCCAAGATTTTTAACGCCGATATCCGGTACGAATGGTACCCAAGGGCAGGGGAGTCTATCTCTTTCGGTGTGTTCTATAAGAACTTCAACGATCCTATCGAGCTAAGGGCCCGTAACCGTAACCCAAGCCGCTACAGCTTCCAGAATGCCGATGAAGCAACAACCTATGGCTTCGAGCTGGAAGCAAGAAAGGGGCTTGAGTTCCTTGGAACCGCTTTCTCCAATTTCAACCTGTTTGCCAACCTTACCTATATCCAGTCCGAAGTAAAGCTGGGTGGAACCACCAGCGGCGGCCAGGCAGTTAATTTCGACAGGCCTCTGCAGGGACAGTCGCCCTACCTTATCAACGCAGGTTTGCAGTACAATAGCGATAAGGGTGGACTGAGCGGTACGCTTCTTTACAACAGGATTGGTCAGCGCCTGACGCTGGTAGGCGATCCCGTGCTTGAAGTGTACGATATCTACGAGCGCCCCCGCGACCAGGTGGACCTGCAGATCGCAAAACGCATCCTGAACAACAGGGGCGAGCTTAAGCTCAACCTGTCTGACCTGTTCAACCAGCAGTACTATTTCTACGAAAATATCGACGACAAAAAAGCATTCAAGTCAAGCAGCGACCGCAGGTTCTCTGCCTACACGCCAGGACGGACCTTTACGCTCGGCTTTACTTACGACTTTATCAAATAAACCAGCAAATACAAAAAATAGAATATGAAACGTGTTTTATTCGCGGCCTTCACCACACTAGCTGCCATAACCCTGGTTAACACAGGATGTGTAAAGGTCGATTTCAACGAAACCGATATTATTGATACAAGCGGCAATGGTAACGGCAATATACCTACAACCTTGTCTGGCCGTATCGACAACAGCCTTTCTCTTCCAAAAGGTAAGTACACCCTCCGCGGCTTTGTTTACGTGGGCAGCGGTGCTACCCTCACTTTTGCACCAGGCTCTGTTATCCTGGCGGCAACCGATGTAAAGACAGCGCTCATCATCGAGGTTGGCGGCAAGCTGATCGCTGATGGTACACCAGCTGAACCCATCGTTTTTACCAGCAGCAAGGCTGTAGGACAAAGGACCAATGGTGACTGGGGTGGCATCTCCATCTGCGGCGCGGCTCCTACCAATAGGCCTCTTAGCCCTGGACCCATCACCGAAGGCGGTTCTAACCGTACTTATGGTGGTACAAACCCTAACGACAACAGTGGTATCCTCAGGTATGTGCGTATCGAGTTTGCCGGTATCACCGCTGAAAACAATAGTGAGCTGAACGGCCTTACCCTCTATGGTGTTGGCGCAGGAACAATCATTGATTATGTACAGACAGCTTATTGCGGCGACGACGGCTTTGAGTTCTTTGGTGGTACGGTAAATGCAAAGCACCTGTTCTCATTTGCTTCCGGTGATGATGATTTCGATTTCGACTTTGGTTATGCCGGAAGGATCCAGTACGCGGTTTGCCTGAGAGATAAATTCGCCGACGACGACAGAACGAATGCGATCGAGTGCGATAACGATGGAACAGGTACTTCTGCCACTCCCATCACCCGTCCGATCCTTTCCAACCTCACCCTCATTGGTCTTTACGATACAACAGGAACTGCAGCCATCAGCAATCAGTATGGCCATGCCAACCGCTGGCGCCGTTCTACCCGCTTCGTGCTCAGGAACTCCGTTCTCCTTGGCTTTAAGCGCTCCGCTGTCTTCCTGGAAGACAATGCTACCATCAACGAGTGGTTCGGTGGCCAGTCTGAGTTCAGGAACAACCTGGTG
>DASTPZ010000287.1:0-3045 GCA_035761965.1 Flavisolibacter sp.
CTCATGGGTACACCATTGACCACGTATAGCGGTTCGCTGGCGCCGGTTATCAAGTTTGATCCTCTCAGCTTCAGCTGCTCGGTAACAATACTTAAACCCGGAGCCCTGCCTTGCAAGATTTGATCAAATGACTGGATCGTATTAGACGTGAGCTTTCTTTCCATCACATTCACTGGGTTGATATAAGAAAGAAACCAGGAAGTAAGCACCGGCGCATTGCCCCATTGGCTGGGAAGCGAGGTCGACAGGGAGAGCCTGACCTTTCTCCAGTCGATGCCGGTTGTTTGAGATATCCTTGCCTTGTATACGACTTTCACAGGATTTTTTATATCGTCTACCCTGATGTCGTAGGCAGGTGTCCACCAGGCATTGGGTGTGATGTAAGAGATACCGATATCATAACGGCCGGCTGCCGCAGCGGAGAGCTGCAGCTTCAGCACGCCCGCTTTCCGGGTATTTTTGCGCTCTTCTTCCCTGATCTGGTTATTGATCTTTTGCAATCCTGCCGCAAGTTTTTTTTGCCTGTCTTTTTGGAGCGCCAATTCGGTTTGCAGCTCGGCCGACTTTGACCGGTAGTAATCAACCAGCCTCACCAGCTCTGCAACGCTCAAACCTGTCTGCTGTCCTTTGATGTCCCTGTTCGATTTCAGCACTTCGAGCACATCCAGGGTCGTTTCAATCTGAACATTGACACGGTCAAGCTCTTTTTGCAGCCTTTCTGCCGAATCCTGCAATGCCTTAAGCCTGGCAGTAACCTCAGGCACAACCAGGAAGTCCTGCGAAAATTCTACACCCATGATGGTAATGCCTGCCGGGCAGCTCACCTGCACACTATTGATGTCTAGCTGGTTGGCAATACCCTCAACAACCAGTTCCTGGCTGCCCTGGACAAGGTTGACGGTACTATTGTGCAGCATTTCCGCCCCGCTTCGGTAAACAGTAACGTTTTTTAAGCTGGAGGGCACTATTACCGGGTCTTCGGTTGCATTTGCCGCCGGTCCCAGTATAAGGAGGCATAAGGAAAGATAACGGCTGATCCGCATACGGTAGAGTTTCAGGCAGGATGCAGGATAAAGAAGAATTACACAAAAAAATCCGGCAAGCGGCAAATTTCCACACAAGGCCTTGGTACGATGTTCGCAATACAGGTATAAAAAAATATGGATATTATCATACAGTCTTTAGGATTTAAAGCAGGAGAGGAATTGGAGTCCTATGTGAGGGAAAAGCTCGGAAAGCTCAACCCGAGCGATCATATTGTAAGGGCCAATGTGGTGCTTTTTCTCGGACCGGACAGGGCTACGCCAAGCAACTATTGTGAGATCAGGCTGGAAGTGCCGGGAAACGATCATTTTATAAAGGAAAGCAGCCCCGATTTCGAACAGTCGATCGACGCGGCAGTAAACAAGCTGCAGGGTATGTTAAGGAAGGCAAAGGAAAAGCAGGTCGATCAATGGCATGGCAAGCAGTAGGCGGTTCATCGAATAAAGCACGCTCGTACCGGGAGCTCAGGCCGTCTCAAGAATCTCTTTTACATTTTTTCTGATATTATCGGCAATGCGCTGCATGGGCAGGTCATTGCTGTCCTTGCCAAAAGGATCTTCAATTTCTTCGGCTATAAGCTCAAGAGAGGCCAGCACATAAAAAACGAACAGCACTACCGGGATTACCCAATAGCCCAGGTTAAAAACATAGCCGATGGGCAGCGTAAGGATATATACAAAGATGAATTTTTTGATAAAGCTGCTGTAGCTGTAGGGAATAGGCGTGTTCTTGATCCGCTCGCAGGCGCCGCAGATATCAAGAAAACCGCTGACCTCGTTGTTAAGGAGGAGCAGCTGCTCGGCGCTCAGCAGGTTTTGCTTGCGCAAAAGGGTTATCCTGTTCATGATGAGCGTGGCGATTTGGTTGGGCATGTGTTTACTCCGGTCGAAATCGGGTATCTCGGGATGGGGCTTCTCGTCAAGCGCAAGCCGGGTCTCTTCGGATTGAAGATGGTGCATGAGCTCCTGCGCAAACCTGGGAATGATCTGGACAAAGAATCTGCGGTTGTTTTCGTCTCCTGGCTCAAGCATGCTATTGAGCTTGACCGAAAGGTTGCGGCTGTTATTCACCAGGGAACCCCAGAGCTTTCTGCCTTCCCACCAGCGGTCATAAGCAGTATTGGTACGAAAGACCAGCAGCATGGAAATGGCAAAACCAAGCAGGTTATGGAGCAGGGAAAGATGTCTTACATGGCTTTGCTCAGACAGCTGCAAATAGTCGATTTCAAGATAGGCGATGCCGGCAGAATAGATGGCCAGCAGCAGCATGAGGGGGAAGAGCTTGCGGATCGTATCTGCCTTGTGGATATTGAATATGAAGCGGACCCACTCTTTCGGATTATAGCTGATCATGAGGCTTATTGTTTCGGTTTTGGTGGTTTGCGCGCCGAAGATATTCAACTTATCTCAGCCTTAGGCAGCACAAAAAACGGGGGAGAGGCAAAAAAAATTCCTCCCGGTTAACCGGGAGGAAAGTTATATAAGGCGTTTATAGACTTGGTTTCATTTTTTCATTGGAGAACGGACGCCTTTAGGCTTTCAAAGGATTGGGATACATCAAAGGGAATCGGACTGAAAACGGGCTTTTTACAGATACTGGACTGGATTGGTTAAAGAGAGAAGTTGACTGATATTGGATTTTCGTTCGGTCTTTTTAAAGGATAATTGGATAAACTTTTTTTTGGACGATCTGGATTTCTGGATATTGGTTCTGGTCTTTTTTTGGATACTGGCACGATTGAATAATATCAATCAACTTCTGCTACAAAGATAGGCCGGGGTCGCTTCACTGACAATGGCAAAAATGCCCTATTTTCTTTTTATGGTATTTACTTAGGGGCTCGTAAATGGCCCTGGTAGCCACTCGGAAAAGCACGGGAGAAGAGTTGGTAAAATTACGATCTGTCGCTTTTTCTTCATCAACTAGCCCTTTGAGCCAGCCGTTTAAAGCCTTCCTTGCTGCGTCCGGGCGCAGGTTTAACCAGGCACTCTGGTATCTAAG
>DASTPZ010000288.1:0-19109 GCA_035761965.1 Flavisolibacter sp.
ATCGTAAAGGCCATGGGATCGTAATAAGGCACCGGCGCCTTTCCCTGCTTGCCGGTAAGCCACTGGCTCCAGGGCTCGTAAGGAGAAGGATAAAAAGCATCCGTGGCGGGACGCACCTGTACGATAACGGCATTCATGCCATTGCGCTGGTGCATATCGATCTGCCTGATGAACTCGCGTTTCTGGCTGTCTACATTGTACTGGTTACGCTTTGGCCAGTCGATATTATCGACCGTTGCGATCCATACTCCCCGAAATTCCTGTGCGGGCTGGGCAAAGCCGGCAGAAAACACAATAACAAAGAAAGAAAGAAGAAGCGCCTGTTTCATAGTTTACCGAAGATAGAAAAGATGATGCTGCGAAGAGGGATGGGGTTCGTTAAAGTTTGATTTATGCCTGCAACAGGCAAGAGCATATATGGCCGGAGAGGCCTTTGTTAGCTTACCTGTCTTAGCTTGTCAAGCAGGTTGCTAAGCTGTTCCGCTTCTTCTTCCGACAGCCTTCCCATGATGTCCGATACATGATCGCCCTCCATGTCGAGCTTTTTAAGAAGCTTTTGTCCTTTTTCCGTAATGAGCACATCCACCAGGCGCTTATCGTGCTCGCAGGGTGTTTTCTTTACAAGCCCTTTTACTACCAGCCTGTCGACGATGCGGCTGGTATCGCTCATCTTGTCGAGCATTCTTTCCCTTATCTGGAGGGTCGATAGAGGTTTGGGGAAACTCCCGCGCAGTATGCGCAGGATGTTGAACTGCTGATGGGTGATGTCTTCCTTTGCCAGGAAGTCCTTGATCTTTTCAAGCACCCAGCCATAGGTAAAAAGAAGGTTGATCATACCTTTTTGGCGGGAGCTGACGAATTTAACCTGCTGAATATCCTTTTCGATTCCCACAGTGATAGTTTTATATGAAGAGCCGGATCAGCACTTTACCGAACCGGCCGGGTGGCATCATCCCCAGACCTTTACACCTTCGGAGCAATTCGCACAAATATCAATATTCTTGCGGCTTTGCAATACCTGGCTTCTGAAATTTTTATAGGCCTTGTTCTGCCATAGCTCGCGGAAGCTTTGTTCATGCAGGTTGCCCAGCTTGTGCAGTGCATCCTTATCAAAACAGCAGGGAACCACGGTTCCGTCCCAGGTGATCACCGGGTCGTGCCATAACCGCCAGCAGTGGTTGGCATTATTGCCCTTGAAGGTCATCCTGCCATTGCTGTCTTTTTTGTAGCGGCTGTACTTGCCCAAGGTAGGGATCAGCTGGTTCGGATCGTTCTCATAATCGTAGACCTGCGCCGTTTTAAGCCTTACCTGGTCCACGCCAATCTCTTTCGCAAGACGCTGCACCTCCTCGATCTGGTGTTCGTTATGCCGCACTACAAGGAACTGGAAAATGATAAAAGGCGTACGGCTTTTGAGCTCTTTCTTCCATTTCACCACGTTGGCCGCACCCTGCAGCACCTTTTCCAGGTTACCGCCCACCCTGTATTGCTGGTAGGTTTCCTGCGTGGTGCCGTCGATAGAGATGATCAGCCTGTCAAGCCCGCTCTCTATCGTGCGTTTCGCATTCTTTTCATTGAGGTAGTGTGCATTCGTAGAAGTAGCCGTATAGATCTTCCTGTCCGCCGCATAGCGCACCATATCCAAAAAATCGGGGTTGAGATAAGGCTCGCCCTGGAAATAGAACACGAGGTACATCAGCTCTTTGGACAGCTGGTCGATGGTTTCCTTGAAAAAATCCTTTTTGAGCATGCCGGTCGGACGTGAAAAAGCCCTTAGTCCGCTGGGGCATTCAGGACAGCGAAGGTTGCAGGAAGTTGTTGGCTCAAAGGAAATAGAAACCGGGTAACCCCATTGAACGCTCCTGCCCGTCCATTTGCTCACCTGGTAGCTGCCCAACACTTTGAGGGCATTGGCCGCGCGCCTGAGGGTCAGCTTTTGAAAAAAATTCACGGTGTCGTTCCAGTTCAGCTGGGGCATAGGCAAAAATAGAGATTAGTTGCGAGAGGGTGGGAGAACCCCAGTGTTACAGCTTAAACAAAACCCTTCAAAGCTTTTGCCACACCGTTCAAACGCTGCCTGCCCATTGCTTATTGCCCCCGGCTTCCTATCATTGCATTGTGGCAAGCGGGTCTAAGAAAAACAAGCGGTATCTGCAGCTTTTTATACTGGCATCAGTGATGGCTGCGGGATGCTTTATCTTTTATCTTTCCTACCTCTGGTGGCAAAGCAAGGAGCTTGAGTTTGTTACCTATCCGCAGTTCGGCATACCCATTCCTGCGGGCTACGAGATCCATGGCATCGATGTATCTAAATACCAGCAGAACATTTCCTGGGAAGCGGTAAAGGAGATGCGGGTGCACGATGTAAAGCTCGGTTTTGCCTTTATCAAGGCCACCGAAGGCAACAGCAATTCCGACCCCTACTTCAAGCGTAACTGGAAGAGGTCGCAGAAGGCCGGGATAGTGAGAGGCGCTTATCATTTTTTTATTGCATCGAGAGAGGGCAGCACACAGGCAAGGAATTTTATCAGCCGGGTGGAGCTGGAAAGCGGCGACCTGCCGCCGGTGCTTGATGTAGAGCAGAATTTCGGCACCCCGGCCAGCCAGCTTAGAAGAGAGGTCAAGGAATGGCTCGACCTGGTGGAACAGCATTATTCGGTGAAGCCTATCATCTATACCAACGTGGATTTTTATGAAAAATACCTGCAGGGGCATTTCGATGATTATCCGCTTTGGGTGGCTCATTATCTCCAGCCCAACCGTCCCAGGATACAGCGGGAATGGTCCTTCTGGCAGCACAGCGAGCAAGGCCGCGTAAATGGCATCGCCTCCCGGGTGGACTTTAATGTGTTCAATGGCGACTCCATGGCATTCAAAGCATTATTAGTACCTTAAGCAATATGGATCAGTATAATTCAGGAATAGACCCCGAGGTTAAGCGGTATTTTAAGAAGATCATCCAGTCTTTCTCTGTTGGACTGTCCTGGCTTTTGATTGTTTGCACTGCGGGACTTTTCTTCCGTCTCGGGTTGATAAAGGAAGGCGTGCGCTGGTATAATATTTTCTTTTACCTCTTGTTCCTGGCCAGCTTTGCCTGGGTTATACGTTACCTCTATAAGCTATGGGGTACAAGGTCCGGGGAATAGTACCAGCCGATGTTGAAAGGCTCTTGTGGAGAATAAAAAGCGCAGCTTCGGGATGTTTTAAATATTTGTCATGCAGTTCAGAACGCTTTGCAAATGGATGGTCGTTGCCGGCACGCTGGTGATTTGGATGATCAAGCTTTTCATCAGGCCTTATGGCCCCTGGGACGAGGCAGGTACTTTCTTTCTTGGCGTTGCGCCTAATTTCCTGGGTGCCTTCCTGGTCCCTTTCGCCGCCTATTGGCTCTATACCCATCCGATGTTCTTCAATGGCCGGCTGCTCCGCTTTCCTTTTTGCTCCGATACCAGGATTGTCTGCCTGTTCGGCTTTTTCCTGGCCCTGGTGAATGAATACCTGCAACTCATACCGGTATTCGGGCGCACCTTCGATTATTATGATCTGGCGTTCACGGTTGCCGGACTGCTGATCGCCTATTATGCTTTTGGCGCCATCTATCGCCGCCTGGCTTTTTATGAGCTATGATCGGCAATGATATACCATCGTCCCATGATCTTTCGCAGAACCAGGTCGAAATGACCGCTGAGGTCGCCTATACTGCGGGTGAGCATCCATTTTCCCACCACATAATAATAGTCGGGCGATAGCTGCTTCAGCTCTACCAGCTCAAAGGCCAGCTTGCCCATGGCGGTGGTATCAGGATAACCTTTTTTATAATTGTCCAGGGTCTTCTGCCAGCCGCGGCTTACCCCGCTTTTGCCAATAAACAGGAGGGAATCGCTTTTCCAGTAGGTTTGCATAAACCCTTCGATATCGCCGCGGTTCCAGGCCTCTGTTTGCTGGGCCAGCAGGCCGCGCACCGTTTTTTCTTCATCTGCCTGTCCATGGGCTGCGGTTAAGCTGGCCAGAAGCACCAGCATGGTTATCCATTTCATAGCTTTTGATTGTTATTCCTAAAGATAAGCGGGTTCCGGCGGCTGGTGAACAAGGCAGGAAGCTGGGTGGGAAATGAGTCATCAAAATCCTGTTAATAAAGGCCGATCCTGGCGATCTGAGGCTAACTTTGCAGTTCAAAACAAGCTATGTCCAGAAAAAGGGTTTTTTATATCGTGTTCTTTTCAGTGCTGGTGCTGGGCTTCTTTTTTAGCCTTTCCTATGCCCTGCCGGGATTTATTGACCCACCCCGTAAACCCATCAGCGTGGTAAAGCCTTTCAGCTTTATTAACCAGGATGGAGATGTAGTAACCGAAAAGGCTGCAGCGGGAAAAGTTTCGGCGGTGAACTTCTTTTTTACCACCTGCAGAGGCATTTGTCCGCAAATGACCAATAACCTGCTTCCTGTTTATGAGGCTTTTAAAAATGAGCCCGACTTTATGCTTTTTTCCTTTACCTGCGACCCGGCAAGAGATTCTGCTGACCGCCTGAAGCGCTTTGCCGACTCGCTCAAGGTCGATACCAGGAAATGGGTGTTCCTTACCGGCCGTAAGGACAGCCTTTACAATACAGCCCGCCATAGCTACCAGCTCGACGATCCCAAGAACTATGTTCAGCGCATAGAAGACGATTTTCTGCATACGCAGTACATTGCGCTCGTGAACAGGAAAGGCGAGGTAATGAAGATCTACGACGGCATCAAAGCTTCGGAAATGGCGCAAATGAAAGCCGAGATCAAACAATTACTGGAGGAATGATCATGAACAGCACAGAAACCCGTCATATAACCGGAAGGCTTAACGACATACTTCGCCGTAAGAACCTCAGTGTTACCGACAGCCGAAAGAAGATCCTTTCGCTCTTCCTGAACAGCAAGGACGCCCTGGCCCACGGCGATATTGAAAAGAAGGCCGGCGAAAAATTTGACCGCGTAACGGTGTACAGGACCCTACAGACCTTTGTGGAAAAAGGCATCGTGCATACCATTCCCACAGCCGACAACTCGGTGCGTTACGCGCTTTGCAAGGATTGCACGGAAGGCCATCACCACGACGATCATGTTCATTTTGTGTGCACCAGCTGCGATAAAACGATCTGCCTCGACAACGTGGTTTCGCCCAACATATCCCTGCCGGAAGGTTATGCCCCACAGAATGTGCAGGTCGTGATTAATGGCCTTTGCAAGGATTGCAACCGCTGATGCCGGCTTTATATAGCATTTTGTGTTTATTTTTTAAACGCTCTATCTGATGAAAATCCTGCTCTTCGCTATTCCCGCCGCTCTCCTGATCTTTCTTGGCTGCAGCCAGCCGCCTGCGCGGGGCAAATTGCCTTCGCAGGAAGCGACCGCCGGCCTCCCGGGCTACCGGGACAGCCTCCAGAAAGGTCTTTTTGGAGTAAGCCATATTATTTTTGGAAAATTCTGCGGCCACTGCCTGCAGAACTGTACCATCATGTATGCCTTGCATATGAACGGCAATGCCAGCAGTCTGACCGCCGATACCAGCAATGGCTATCTTAGGGGAGAAATGAAATTCACCCAAAAGATCAACGATAGCAAAATGATGCAGCTTGCGAGCGAGGTTTATCGCAACCTGCCCAAAGAGCTGGTGATCTCAGCCCCGCAGGAAGCCATTTTTGGCTGCCCCGATTGTGCCGATCAATGCGGGATCTATGTTGAAATTGGACAGGGAGCCACCAGCCGCAAGTTCAGGATCGATACAAATACCGATGGCCTCGAAGGCGAGGTGAAAGCATTTGCTGAATTTATCAAGCCGGTGATTGAGCAGATGGATGCAAAGCTGCGGGACTGAGACTTCCCGATTACTGACCCTATGCTGACAAAACTTATTCATCAGGACCGGGCTTATACTGCCTTATTACGGCCCAAGGTTGTAAATTTGCCAGCAAATCGAAGCGCATGAAGTTTGAGAAAATTCATAATAAAGGACAGGCGCAGCTTTTCAGGAACCCTGCCCTGGAATTTCTTACCAAAACACATCCCCTTGTTATTTGGGGAATGTACCTGCCGGTCGTGATCGGGTTTCCGTATTATGCGTTCTCAAAATTCGGTTTGCCCTTTAGCCGGTTAGGTCTGGTATTCCTGCTTGGTATGTTCTTCTGGACCTTTTTTGAATACCTTATGCACCGCTGGGCCTTTCATATGGTGGCTGAAAGCGAAAGGGCACAGCGCTTCATCTATGTTATGCATGGCAACCACCATCACTTCCCGCGCGATAAGGAGCGTCTATTTATGCCGCCTGTTCCAAGCCTCATCATTTCTTCGACCATATTCTGCATCATGTTCCTCTGCATGGGTCAGGATGCTTTTGCTTTTTTCCCTGGCTTTATACTGGGTTATCTTATGTATGGATCGATGCATTATGCCATCCATGCCTGGAACCCGCCCTTCAAATGGATGAAACCATTGTGGCGCAATCACCACCTTCACCATTACAAGGACGATCATAAAGGCTTTGGTGTAAGCACTACCATTTGGGACAGAGTCTTTGGTACCATGTTCGACCTTAAAAAAGAAAAAGAGGACAAGGAAAAGGTGAAAGAGCTGATGTATTGAGCAAAAGAGTTTTGACAGGCCTGGGGGCCGCTCCCGGCCTGTTTTCGCTGGTTGACTTGTCCTGATGGGCGCGCCTTCACCTTATTATCTTCATTTTTTCCATGGCACAGAAAAAACTCGTCCGGTTCGCTGAGCTGGAAACATTCTCCAATGTATTGCAATACCCCGACGAAATGCCGGGAACCTGGAACCAGTTTTTTGAAAACAGCAACCCAATTGTGCTGGAGCTCGCCTGCGGTAAGGGAGAATATACGCTGGGGCTGTCTGAGCTTTATCCGGCCAAGAACTTTATTGGCGTTGATCAGAAAGGCAACCGTATTTGGGTGGGTGCGAAAAAAGCCCTGCAGCATAATCTTAAGAACGCCGCTTTTCTCAGGATACAGATCGACAGGCTTACAGAGTTTTTTGCAACCGAAGAAGTAGATGAGATCTGGATCACATTTCCCGATCCCCAGCTGCGTATTTCCAAGTCAAAGAAAAGGCTTACTCATCCTAAATTCCTTCGTCTTTATTACCAGGTCATGAAACCGGGTGGCAAGATCCATCTGAAGACCGACAGTCCTGACCTTTATCGCTTCACCAAAAAAGTGATCGGTATGTATGGCTGTACGCTCTGCAAGGACCTTGAAGACATCTATGCCGAACCGGGCATTCCGCCCGAGCTGCATATAAAAACGCATTATGAAGGCCTTGATATCGCCCGGAGCAAGCGTGTTCACTACCTTTGTTTCACCCTGCCGGCTGTTCTGCCTTCCAAAGAAATGGATGCTGCCCTGCAACAATTCTTAAAAGATGAAGCGGGAGCTGATTGAGCACGAGGATTACTATTACAATGAAAAAGGACTGGTTGTCCTTACCAGCAAATACCTGCTGAACCGAGGTTATTGCTGCGGTTCAGGATGCCATCACTGTCCCTATAACTACGAAGCGGTATCCGAACCAAGGCGTTCCCTGCTGCGAATAAAGCGGGAGGAAAAAAAAGACTGACCTGTTCCTCATTTTTTATAACAACAACATGGCCGGGAAAAAACGCATACCTGCTCAACAGCTCAAGCCGCTAAAACCATCGGGCGGCAGGGACGAATCTTTTTTTGAGCTTGTATATGCTGTAGCCAGACAAATACCCAAAGGAAGGGTTACTTCCTATGGAGCTATTGCAGCCGCGCTGGGAACAAGGCTATCTGCCAGGATGGTTGGCTGGGCCATGAACGGCGCGCATAAGGTAAGCCCTAAAGTACCTGCTCACCGCGTGGTGAACCGCCAGGGCCTTCTTACGGGCAAGATGCATTTTGCTTATCCCGAGCAAATGCAGGAGCTGCTCGAGAAAGAAGGCATAAAGGTGATCGACGACCAGGTGCAGGACTTTGGAAAAAAATTCTGGGATCCTGCACAGGAGCTTTGATCAGCGCTGCCCGCTTTCCCTTGTGCATAGCCGTCTGATATGGTCTCTATCCCTTCTTTTTCTTCAACAGTCCGTTGAACGTATTCTTAATAGTTTGTTCTGCCTTTTTCTTTGTGCTGTCAAGACTGCCACCTCCGCCGGATGAATCTTTTTTACCCAGCAGCTGGCTGGCCAACTCATTCTTTACATCGCTTACCACTTGCTTTTTCACAACAGTGAGCGAATCTTTTACCGTTTGTTTCGTACTGTCTACTTTTTGCTGTACAAAAGCAGCTGCCTGTTGCTTCAGCTCCTTACTGGCATCGCCTGCAGCCTGCTTCAGATCCGTTTTGATCACCGGGTTGGTTATGCTGCCTCCCATGTTCACGTGCAGGTCCACAATATCCGATACCGTAACAGGTATGCCTTTGGCCGTTGCCTGGGCCGCCAGGTTATTGACAAGCGCGTTGCCCGATGCGCCGAGATAGCTGCGTGGTATCTTCATGGCAATGATATAGCTTATGCTCTGATCGATGCCGTGCATGCCGCCGATCTGCATATCGATGTCCTTTATTTTTACATTGAAAGGCTTTACCAGCACTTTTCCATTGGCAAATTCAAAATGGGTCTTGATGTCCTTCAGGCTGATGTCCTTTAAGGCGTCTACGTTGAGCGTGGTGGCCAGCTTATCGAGTGGCTGAAACTTGCTGAGCACACCCTGGAGCAGCAGGAAGTTTCCGTTGCCTGTAAGGCTGCCCAGGTCAGGCATCATTTCGCCATTGAGCTTGCCGGTCATGCTGAACTGTGAGCTTAGCTTGCCCGAAAGGAACTTGCCGAGCGGCATCAGCTTTTGCATTGTATTGTAGGCAAGAAAGGCTTTTTGTACATCCACATCCTTGATGGCATAAGTGAGGCTTACATCGGGCTGGGTCTTGCTGGTCTTTGTGCCGTAGCTTCCGCCAAAAGCAATCTGTCCGCCCAGGGCTTCTGTTTGCACATTCTGCAGCTGAACCGTTTCGTCCTTCACCAATAGTGTTCCCTTTACATTGCTGTATACTACCTTGTCGTAAGTAAGGCTTCCGGCTGTTGCATTCAGCGTCATATCTATATTGGCCGGAACCGGGAACGGGGCCGTTGAAGCGGCAGATGCCGTTGCAGGAGCTGTGGCTGTAGAAGCGGTCGCTGTATCTGAGCCCATCCAATCGTTCAGGTTAAGCTTGTTGGCGCTTACGTTTACAGTGCCCCTTAGCGGCTCATTATGCATAGCATAGCCGAGGAGGTTGTTAAGGATGCCATTGGCTGAAAAATGCGTTTGCTTGAAGTCCGCTTCCAGTGCCTGCAGGGCAATATTCTTTGGATTGAACTGCAGCTTTGCCTGCTGTAGCTTGAGTCCTTCGGGGTAATCGGCCGAAACATAATTGACATTGTTAAGGCTCACGGTTCCTGTTGTATTGATCTTGTCATAGGCGCCTTTGTCGATATCAGCCTTGCTTCCGCTATATGCAACATCGGCCTCCATTACTCCTGTTACGCTGGTGCCGGGCTCGAGGGCAGTGAACTGCTTTATATTGTCGAGCGTGAACCTTCCCCTGGCTGTACCGCTGAAGTTAAGATCGGACACGGGCTTTTGAATCTGGAGCGTGAAATCGATCGGGTCGCGACCCAGCTCCAGGTGACCCGAGCTGATATTAACGGTTGTGGCGTCTGCCGTACCGCCACTGTTCGCCAGCGCAATAGCGAGCGAACCATTGCTGATGGGTTGCGGAAAAGCCGGGGATGCATAAGAAAGTCGGCTGATGTCGATCGATCCTCCGGCGTTGAACGCTCCACCCTGCCCTTCGAGCGCAAGCAGGTTTCCTTTTGCAAATACATCGGCTTTGAGCATACCGGCCAGCTTTGTACCGGCGTCGAGCTTTATGAAGGAGCCAAGCTGTCCTAGGTCAAGACTGCCCTTTACAAGGGCATCGATATAACGCGCCGTTTCAGGATTCCTGAAAAGCAGCTTGAAGTCGAAGGGCTCCTTGCCCAGCTCCAGGTGGCCTTTAGTGATGTCTATTACGGTGTTATCGGGCCGGCCGTCGGAATTGCTCAACCTGGCGGCAATGTCGATGTGCTGTACGGGTTGAGGCAGGTCGGGATATTGGAAAAAGCCATCTTTTACGGTGAGATCAACCTCATAGGCAGGCATCCGGCTGGGACTGTATTCACCTTTTACAAAACCCTTGAATGCGGCAGTGCC
Organism: Flavisolibacter sp.; assembly: GCA_035761965.1. Classification (GTDB taxonomy): domain Bacteria; phylum Bacteroidota; class Bacteroidia; order Chitinophagales; family Chitinophagaceae; genus Flavisolibacter. Next base: position 10,234 of record DASTPZ010000288.1, read on the forward strand.
GGAGGTTTTGAGCTTGTCGAAACCGGATTTATAAATGGCCGGAACCAGAGAAAGAAAATGCCTGAACTCGTTGGAAGGCGCATTGAAGCTTATGTCCATGCCATAAGTGCTGTCGTTAACAAGCCGGAAAAAGCCGTCGCCTTTCAGGTTGAGCTCATTCACGCTGATATCTGCCCCTTTGAAATGATAGGTCGATGTGCTATTATCCACTTCGAAATCGGCATCGATAGCTGTTTTAACCCCGGCCAGGTAAGGAATATTTTCGTAAGTAAAACTGGCGGTGCCCGCTTTCGTGGAAGTAGAAAGCAAAAAGCGATCATCGGTAAAGTCACCGCTTCCTTTATGGTCCAGGCCCGATATTTCGGCTTTCATACCGGCTTGCCTGTCTTCGTAGAATATGTAGCCATCCTCTATGGCATACTCTTCGAGCTTCATGGCAAACGACGAAGGCTCGCCCGGGCTCTCGCTAGTTTTAGCAGTATCTTGCTTGGCAATATCCCAGTTGGCCTGGCCGTCTGCGTTCACCAGGGCGTGTATCCTCGGACTTCCAAGATAAATACCGTGGATCTTGATGTTCTTGCCGCTGATCAGGCTCATAATGTCTACCGATGCATCAAAGCGGTTGGCACTGAGCAGGGTATCTGCTTCAAAAGCGCCTTTGCCGGCCACTGAAATTTTATTGAGGCTGAGTGTGATCTTGGGAAAATGACGGAACAGGGATATGTCGAGGTCGTCGAAGTCGACCTTTGCCTCTATGTTCTTGTTGATCTCGGATTTGACGAGCTTGAGGATCTTCCCTTTAAAGAGAACTGGTATCAGGAAGGCGAGAACGATCAAAATAAGGAGGCTTATACCGGTGTATTTCAGGAACTTTTTCATAAGAAGTTGGTGGTGTTTGCAGGCGGAAAATACTACTCTTTCTGTGCTGCTGCAATAGTAATTCACCGGGCAACCGGCCAGGTATTATCACTCAATTTTTGACCGATTATCCCTCAAAGCGTAAAAATGCTTATTTCTGGCAAAATAGCTGCTGTAGATTAGGAGACGGGAATAGCCGGAAGGCCAGTCCCGGCGCAGGAACAAGCTTCCTGTGATGAACGAAACGCTTAACCCTAATCCGGAGCCTATGACTGTTTACATACTTACTGCTATAGTTACCGTTGCCGTTGCAGCTTTTATTTTCTTTCCGAGAGAATACCTGTCCAGTCCTCCATCAGGTTTGCTGTTGAACCGGCTGGAACACCGTTTCCTGCACCCTGAAGACGCTGCTCTTATCGTGAGCAGGCTGCAGCAGATGGATTATTATTCTTATGCCGCCTCCAGCGACATTCCGAAACTGAGCGCAGATCTTACGCACTCGCTCTCGATGTTTGGCGTGCTTTCTTCAATTGAGAATGAGCAGACCGGCATACCACTCGATTTCCGCTATTATTCGCTCGATGGCGAAGCGCTTTGCGAGCGGGGCGGCTTTCGCGAAAAGCTGTCTCAGATGCAGCCCTTCTTCAAAAAAGCAGGCCTTCAGTTTGCCCTGAGCAATTACCGGGAGCTGCGTTCCGCCGGGCGCATGGACCTGTCTTTTTGCATTAACGACCGGGAATACAAAGTATTCCAGGGCTACGATGGAAAGGATGGTTGGAGCATTGCGGCGCTCCGGCTGGCGGAGATCATCAATTGTGAGCTCACCTTGCAGGACAAGGAAGAGAGAATGTACCTGATCAACAGCGGTAACGACGGCGCGGCAGTCTTTCTTACGCCGCAGCAGTATGGGCTCATCAATGCCGAGCTGAAAGATGAATTATGGAAGCCCCTCAAGCCTGGCGAATGGCGCAGGCTCAATAAGGTGCAGGGGGCGCTCAAGGTCGAATGCTGATGGCTAAGCCTTATCAATAGTAGCGGCTGATCATCCAATAAACTAGCGGACCGGTAACGGCCACGTAGAACCACATTGGCCAGGTGATCTTTGCGATCTTCCGGTGCCGGCTATTCTCGCCTGTCAGGGCACGGTAAGCCGTAAATAGGATAAAGGGCAGCGAAACGCCTGCCAGCAGGATATGGGTGCCAAGCAGGAAAAAGTATACATAACGCATATTTCCCGCTATTGCCTTCTCTGCCTCATCTACCACACCATTCCTGTCAATATCCCCGTACCAGGTCGATCCGGCAAAAAGGTGATGGAGAATATAGGTGAGCAGGAAGATCACCGACAGGCCTATGGCGGCCAGCATGATATTGCGATGGGCTGCATACCTTCCCGCTTTTGCCGTAATAAGACCTGCAACGAGCAGAACGGCAACAACAGAGTTGATGACAGCATTGGTAAGTGCCAGGAGGTGGGGGTCGAAGCCCAGGTCCACGTCGAGTGTTACTCTCTCCAGGACGGTTACGGCAACGAATACCACGACCGAAAATACCCAGATCAGGATATTGGCTTTACGGTCGTTCTTTTGAATGGTGAGGCTCATGCTTTTTTCTTTTCTTTATTGAGGTAGCTTATAAGAAGAACAATGCCTAATATGGCCGCTCCAAATACAACAGCGATCAGGCCCAGCTTTCCTTCGAGGAAAAATTTCTTGTTCCTGTCCTTTTCCACGGAAAGCAGGATGATGTCTTCTGCCAGCATCTTAACATCTGTGGTGTCCCTTCCGTTGTAAAGATTTGGATTTCCCTGCTCGTCCTTGCGGGCCCTGATAATGCGCTCCCGGTCGATGAGCACAAACTGCTGGGGATGGATAAAGGCTGTGTCTATTTCCTTTTCCGTGATACCCAGCTTCATACCGTGATAAGCCAGGTCATATATTTCCTTTTTATCCCCGGTCAGCAGCCACCAGTTCTGCGGATTGATCTGGTATTTGTCGGCATATTTCTTCAATTCGGCCACGCTGTCGCGCGCGGGATCTACGGTAAAAGAGATAAAATGCACAAAATTGGCTTCGCGGTTACCCACCCGGTCTGAGGACTTGATGGCATTTTGCAGCTCTTTCATATTGCGCGTCATCTGCGGGCAAACCACCGGGCAGGTGGTAAAGAAAAAATCCGCCACAATCACCTTTCCTTTGAGGTCTTTCAGGGATACTTTCTGCCCCAGCTGGTTGGTAAAGGTGAAGTCGGGTACCTTGCTCCAAATGGTATCGCTGCTCTTTTTTCCGCCGTCAACCGTGGTTGCAACGGAATCGTAAAAAAGCCGGTGGGGCATTTGCCCTACGGGCACAAATTTCATGATGAAGAACGCTATCAGCGACACGCCGAGGGCGAGAAAGGTGGCGATAGCGGCTTTTTTGTTCATACGATAGCTTTTTGCCTCCCTGCGGCGCAGCCACATGGAGTAGGTGAAAAGAAGGCGGGGTCTCAGCGGCGGTAAGACCGGCCGCTAAAAAAAAACCATCGCCGCAAAATTATGCTGACGATGGCAAAAAATTGAAATTATAACAGGGCATTAACCGCCGTAACCCCGATTGGTGGTGTCGCCTTTTTGTTCTTTTCTTTCCAGCGTCTGCTCTTTTTTAAAGAGGTCATACTTGTTGCGCATCGTCCGGTAAGAGTTGCCATCCCAAAGGAATGCAGCAATGAACCAGATGAAGAGCATCAGCGGCACAACAATCGTCATGATCATGTTCCTGATCTCGTCGCCCAGGTGCATAAACACCGAAACGATGTAATAGGCCTTTGCCAGGGTAAGGATGCAAACCGCGCCCTTGAACATCATGATGAGCAGGTCGCTGGGATGATCTCCCTTGTGAATGTTGTAGATGACCAATCCGATGATCAGCTCAATAATGGTGATGATCGACAGCAGGATCGTGGTCTTTCGTACCCTTCTCTTGAACTCTCCATCATCGATATGATGATGATAGGTGACTTCTGATGATGTATCTTGATGCTCCATAATTAATTCGTTTCTTTTTAGATTAGATAAAAGCAAAGGAATACAAATACCCACACAAGGTCTACAAAGTGCCAGTACAACCCGGCTTTTTCGATCATGAGGTAGTGGCCCCTGTTCTGGAATACATTCTTCTGGGCCATGATCAGCATTACAATGTTGATGATCACCCCGGAGAATACGTGAAAGCCATGGAAGCCTGTGATGCCATAAAAGAATCCTCCGAAGGCGACAGGTCCGGTTTCCCTTACATGCAGCTCACTGGTATTGATCATCCCGCGAAGCTCTGTATCGCTCATCAGCAGGAGCTGTTCGTAAGTCTTATCGTGGTTCTCTATACCGGCAAGCCTGGCCAGGGTATGGTGCGGTGTGTTTTGCAGCGCTGCGGTGGCGGCTTCATTGCTTACGAGGTCGCCCCAGGGGTTGACCTGCGTGGTTTGTCCAACCACATCAAGCTGGTTACCAACAAGCACAGCGTGCTCACCGGTAATAAGGTGATGCCATTCCCAAGCCTGGCAGGCAAGAAAAGCAAAGCCGCCGATGATGGTCCATATCAGCCATTTGATAACGCCTTTTTTATCGTTGTTGTGACCCGCATGCACCGCCAACACCATGGTAACTGAGCTGATGATGAGGATAAAGGTCATAACGCTCACAAAAGCCAGCGGCAGGTTCATATGACCGGCGCCGGGGAAGGCGTTAAAAACCACGTTAGGGTCGGGCCAGTAGTTTTGCGAGAAACGGATCGTTCCATAGGAGATCAGGAAGGCACCAAAAGTGAAGGCATCACTCATCAGGAAATACCACATCATCAGTTTGCCATACTCCAGGTTAAACGGACTTTTCCCCCCGTTCCACCAATTTGTCTTTGTTGCTACAGCAGGTGTTGCCATATAAGGTTTCTAGTTTTTCGTTTATGGTTTGCGTTCGTAGGGCAAACCTTCACTTCATTTTATGCTTTTTGGCCTTTGCCTTTCGGCATTCGCCTTTATCCGATCCAGATAAAAAATACCAATAAATAGATCCACAGTATATCAACGAAATGCCAGTAAGTACTCATCACCTCGATGGGCACCGGGTTATAATTCCTGGTTTTCGCAAAATACTGCCTGGCTGCTATGAACCCGAGGGCGATGATACCGCCAACTACGTGCAGGGCGTGCAAGCCAAAAATGATGTATAAGAACTGTCCTGCGCCGGCCCCTTTGAGCCTTACCCCATGTTCCCACAGATAATTGAAGCCCGTCCATTGCAATATCACAAACACAATTCCAAGAACAAGCGTAGCCAGGAAAAGACGCCTGAACTGAGCCATGGACCTTTGTTTAAAAGCCCTGAGCGCTGCCTGGATGGTAATGCTGCTGATGAGAATAACGGCAGTCGAATACCAAAAAACGGCCGGTGTCTGTACACCTTCCCATCCCGCCTGCCCGCTTTTGACAATAAATGCCGAGGTCAGGCCCGCGAACATCATGATGATGCTGGCTATGGCTACCCAAAGCGTAAACTTGTGCGGATGGATCCTATTTTGTTGTTCTGTACTCACTATTTCCATTACGGTTTTTATTTTTATGCCACTGTCTGCCTTCTCAAAGCTTATCGGCCAGCAAGGCCAGCAATACCACCGGCAGGTAGATATAGCTGCTGAACATCACCCTTCTTGCTGCCTTCACGTCCATTTCACGGTAGAGCCTTATGCACTGCCATATCAGGAAAAGATTGGCCAGGATCACGATCACGAGACTGTATTGACCCGACAAACCGATCGAATAAGGCAGCACGCCCACCGGCATCAGCAGCAATGCGTATACTACGGTTTGCATGGCAGTGAACTTGGTAGGTCCTTTTTCTGCCGGCAGGAGCTTAAACCCCGCACCCGAATAGTCCCTGTGGGCTATCCAGGCTATGGCCCAGAAATGCGGGAACTGCCAGAGAAACTGGATACCGAACAAGACCCAGCCTCCATAATCCTTCCAGCCATTGCCCGTGTCCAGTATGGCATCGTTTCCGGCCGCCCAGCCTATCAGGCAGGGCAAGGCACCGGGAAAAGCGCCAACCAGGACGGCGATGGCATTCACTTTTTTTAGCGGCGTGTAAACGAAGGCATAGAGAAAGAGGCTTAAAGCCCCCAGCCCTGCGCTCAGCCAGCTAAAAAAATAGCCAAGGATCAGCACACCAAGCACACCGGTTATGATCGCGAAGGCCCAGGCTTCCGAAGCCTTCATCCTTCCCGAGGCCACCGGCCTGCTGGCCGTTCTTTTCATCACGGCATCTGTGTCCTTTTCAAGGGCCTGGTTCATGGCATTGGCACTGCCCGTTACCAGGAATCCGCCTGTGAACAAGAGCGCTATCATGGCCCAGTCGTAAGCTACGACCCTTGGAGCCAGAAGGTAGCTGATGACGCTGGAGAAAACCACCATGATGTTTAGCGATGGTTTGGTAAGCTGTAGATAATCCTTCAGCTTACTGTTCTTTCCTCCGTCTCCCTCCTGTTCCGAATGGCCCATGATGCGTGCAATTGTTTACAGTGCATGCAAACACCTTTATTTCAAAAAACTTTCTAGTGCAAACTTTCTCCAGGCTTCACCGGCTCTGTCTGAGGGATGAAATCCCTTCCATCCTTTCCGTAATCGTAAGCCCAGCGGTGAACTTCCGGGATATCGCCTTCCCAGTTTCCATGGCCCGGGTTGATCGGGGTCGTCCATTCCAGCGTGGTTGCGTTCCATGGGTTCGCGGTTCTAACCTTTCTGCCCTTGAAGATGGAGTAGAAGAAGTTGAACACGAACATCAGGTTTACGGCAAATACCACAATGGTAACAACCGAGATCATTTTGTTCAGGTCGTTGAACTTATTGAACGAGGTCCAGATGCTGAAATCGAGATAGCGGCGCGGTACACCTGCCAGACCCATGTAGTGCATGGGCCAGAAGATGAGGTAGGCGCCAGCCAGCGTTACCCAGAAGTGGATATAGCCGAGCGTATTGTTGAGGTAGCGGCCAAACATTTTCGGGTACCAGTGATAAACACCGGCAAACATGCCGAAGAAGGCAGACACACCCATCACGATATGGAAGTGCGCGATCACGAAATAAGTATCGTGTACATGGATATCGATCGTGGAGTTACCCAGCCAGATACCCGTAAGACCACCCGAGATGAACAGGCTCACAAAGCCGATGGCAAAAAGCATCGCGGGCGTGAAGCGGATATTGCCCCGCCAGATGGTTGTAAGCCAGTTGAACACCTTGATGGCCGAAGGAATGGCGATCAGCAGCGTAAGCAGCACGAACACCGATCCGAGGAAGGGGTTCAAACCGGTCACGAACATGTGGTGCGCCCAAACCAGGAAGGCGAGGATAGCGATCGCAAAAAGCGATCCCACCATGGCCATGTATCCGAAGATAGGCTTGCGCGAGTTGATACTGAGGATCTCGGATACCATACCCATCGCCGGCAGGATGATGATGTATACCTCCGGGTGGCCAAGGAACCAGAACAAGTGCTGGTAAAGAATCGCACTTCCGCCTTCATTGGGGAGTATCTGTCCGGCCACATAGATATCACTCAGGTAAAAGCTCGTTCCCAGGTTACGGTCGAACAGCAGCAGGATGAAACCTGATAGCAGCACGGGGAAGGAAAGCACACCCAGGATAGCCGTAAAAAACAGAGCCCAGATGGTGAGCGGCATACGCGTCATGCTCATGCCCTTTGTACGCATGTTCAGGATCGTAGCAATATAGTTAAGACCACCCAGGAGCGAAGACACAACAAAGAGCGCCATACTGGTGATCCAAAGATCCATACCTATTTTAGAACCAGACTGTGCCTGCTTGAGCGCACTCAGGGGAGGATAGGCTGTCCATCCGCCACTGGCAGGTCCGGTAGATACGAAGAGAGAAGACATCATGACCACGCTCGCGAGGAAGAAGAACCAGTATGAAAGCATGTTCATAAAAGGTGAGGCCATGTCCCTGGCCCCTACCTGCAGTGGAATGAGCAGGTTGGCAAAGGTTCCGCTCAGGCCGGCTGTAAGTACGAAGAATACCAGGATGGTACCGTGCATGGTGATCAATGCATAGTAGAACTCAGGCACGATCCTGCCACCGCGGGCCCATTTTCCGAAAAACGTTTCCAGGAAAGGAAAGGTCTGGTCGGGGAAACCCAGCTGAAGCCTGAACAGCACCGAGAACAGGGCGCCGATGATTGCCCAGATGATACCTGTTACCAGGAATTGCTTGGCGATCATCTTATGATCCTGGCTGAAAATATACTTGGTAACAAAGCTTTCCTTATGGTGATGGTGCCCATTGCCGTTGCCATTGTGATGGGTTCCATGCGTCACTGCTCCTTCATGCACGTGTAATGTTGACTCGTTACTCATAATTGATATCTTTTACCTTGTGGGTGGTTGATAAATTATTTATTTAAGGCTATCGGTTTGGTGGTATCTGCAGGCTGTTGTGCCGGCGTTGCAGCAGGTGGTGCTGCTGGCGCAGGATTGGCTGCCTGGTACTGGGGCTGCTTCTGAGCAAGCCACGCATCGTACTCCGCCTGTGTCTCCACTACCAATACACCTCTCATCGTATAGTGACCTGCTCCGCACATCTGGTCGCAGGAGATCTCATAGTTGAAATCGTTGCCGTACTTGCTCTTCATCTCCTTTGTCGTGAACTTGGGTGTGAACCACATCGTCGTAGGGATGCCTGGCACCGCGTCCATCTTCATCCTGAAATGCGCCAGTCCAACGTCATGGATCACGTCTTTCGCATAGATGATCAGCTTCACCGGCTTATTTACTACCACGTGCATCTCCTGTGTTGTGTAGATGTCATCGTGGTTGTTGCGGTCGGCCCAGATCTGTCCGAGCGGATTACCCGCACCTTCGTTTATCTCCTTATAATACTTCCTTCCAAGCGTGTTGTCCTTGCCCGGGTACCTGAACTCCCATTTAAACTGGCTTCCGGTCACTTCCACCACCTGGGCTTCTTTTGGAGCC
>DASTPZ010000289.1:0-5625 GCA_035761965.1 Flavisolibacter sp.
CAAGGCGGATCCAAAGGCACTTGCGGCGGCGGCCAAACTGGTAGTGGTTATGCCGCTCTCCAGGCAGGACTTCTCACATTATATCCAGCTCCAGGGAAAGGTGGATGCAACCAATATTTCTTACGTGGCACCTCCCAATGGACAGGGCGGTATTGTTACGGCGCTGTACGTAAGGCAGGGCCAGTCGGTGAGAAAAGGCCAGGTTCTGGCCAAGCTCGACGACCAGCTGATACGCCAGCAGATCGAACCGCTGCGTGTGCAGCTGGCCACGGCCGAAGATACCTATCGCCGTACCCAGAATCTTTGGGACCAGGGCATAGGAACCTATCAGCAGGTGCTGGGAGCCAAAACACAGGTTGAAAGCCTGCAAAAGCAGATCGCTATCATTCAGCGCCAGGTGGCGCTCATGACGGTGACCGCGCCTACATCGGGTATAGCCGACCAGGTGAACGTACGTGTGGGTGAGGCCTTTATAGGAGCTACACAGGCAGGCCCCCAGATCAGGATCGTGAATACAGGCGATCTGAAAGTGGTAGCCGCCGTGCCGGAGAACTACCTTGACAGGGTTAATGTGGGCAGCAAGCTGAAGGTTGTTCTTCCTGAGCAGAACAATGAAACTCTCGATGCCGTTGTGAGTGTTGTGCAGAAAGTGATCGATCCTAATACCCGTTCATTCAATATTGAAGCCAGGATACCTTCTCAGAGCAGTCTTAAACCAAACCAGATCGCGCAGATCAGGATACTCGATTACAATGCATCCAATGCAGTAGTGGTTCCGCTCAACGTAGTGCAAAGCGATGAGAACGGCAAATACCTGTTTATAATGGAAAAGCAGGGCGACCGCACAGTGGCCAGGAAAAAGACCGTGATCGTTGGTGAGTCATATGGCGACGGCATAGAGATCAAGTCGGGGCTAAGCGGAAACGAACAGCTGATCACAGAGGGCTACCAGAACCTTTACGAAGGCCAGGTGATCACTACCGAACTGAAATAAGAAGCCGGGTTGATGGCAGGCAGTGATTCTTCCCTTTGAAAGGAAGCGTGTACCGGACTGCAGCCGCCCCCGCCCCGGTTCCATTACAAGCACTAAAAAATATCAAGATGAAAGTCATTGAAGGGCTTAGAGATAAGTTCAAGGAATTTAAACCAACCAGCTGGGCTGTAGACAACCGGACCGTTGTTTACATCATGGCCATACTGATCACGCTGTATGGTCTTAATAAGTTCAATACCATGCCCAAGGAGCAGTTCCCCGATATCGTGGTGCCAACCATTTCGGTGGTTACCGTGCATATTGGTAACTCTCCCAGGGATATAGAGAACCTTGTAACACGACCCATCGAGAAGCAGATCAAATCTATTTCCGGTGCGAAGGTGAACAAGGTGAACTCTGTTTCACAGCAAGACTTCTCGCTCATCATCGTGGAATTCGATACAGATATCAAGACCGATATTGCCAAGCAGAAGGTAAAGGATGCGGTGGATAAGGCCCGGACCGACCTGCCTACCGATCTTACGCAGGAGCCCGATGTCCAGGAATTCAACTTTAGTGAATTCCCCATCATGTATGTGAACATCAGCGGTGATTTCGATCCCGTAAAGCTCAAGCAGTTTGCCGATAAGATGCAGGATCGCTTCGAGGAGCTGAAGCAGATAACCCGGGCCGATATCGTGGGTGCGCCCGAAAGAGAGATACAGGTGAACGTGGATCCTTATAAGATGCAGGTGGCCAAGCTCTCCTTCATGGATATCGAAAACGCCATTGCCAGGGAGAACAACGACATCAGCGGCGGCCAGATAGAGGTCGGCAATATGAAAAGGACCCTGCGCATCAAGGGACAGTTCGTTTCCGCACTGGATATGCAGAATATCGTGGTGAAAAATATCGAGGGTGCGCCCATCTACCTGCGCGATGTTGCCCAGGTCATCGACACTGTAAAAGAAAAGGAAAGTTATGCCCGCCTCGACAACAAGAACGTGATCACGATGAACATCATCAAGCGTTCCGGTGAAAACCTGATCGATGCGGCGGAAAACATCAAAAAATCCATCGCGGATATGCAGGCCAAGGGCGAGATTCCCCCGGCCGACCAGATGAAGGTGGTGATCACGGGTGACCAGAGCGTGCAGACAGAAACCTCGTTCAACGAGCTTGTTAATACCATCATCATCGGCTTTATACTGGTGCTGCTCGTGCTCATGTTCTTCATGGGTGTGACCAATGCCTTTTTCGTGGCCCTTAGCGTTCCCCTAAGCGTATTCGTGGCCTTTATGTTCCTGCCGGTGGGCGACTTCCTGGTGGGTACACCCATCACGCTGAACTTTATCGTTCTCTTTGCCCTGCTGTTTGGATTGGGTATCATCGTGGACGATGCCATCGTGGTGATAGAGAATACGCACCGGATCTATAACAACGGCCGTGTGCCCGTAGTGCGATCGGCCAAGGAAGCGGCAGGTGAGGTATGGATACCCGTACTGGCCGGTACGCTCACGACCCTGGCCCCCTTCTTCCCGCTGCTGCTGTGGAAGGGACTGATCGGGAAGTTTATGATCTACCTGCCGGTGATGCTGATCCTGACCCTGGCAGCTTCACTGATCGTGGCCTTTATCTTCAACCCCGTATTTGCCGTGAGCTTCATGCGCCCCGAAGGCAAGGAGTATGAAATGCCGAAGCGTGAGCTGTTCCGCAAATGGTGGTTCTGGGCAGCGATTGGTTTTGGACTGCTTTTCCACCTGGTTGGCTGGACCGGATTTGCCAACTTCCTGCTTTTCCTGGCCCTGCTTTCCCTGTTCAATGTATTTGTGCTGAGGGATGTGATCCACAGCTTCCAGCACCGCGTGCTGCCCTGGCTGATGAATCATTACGAAAGCCTGCTGAGATGGGCGCTCAGGGGTAAGAGGCCAGCCTGGCTGCTTGTAGGACTATTCCTTCTTTTCCCCATTTCTGTTGCCCTGCTTATAGCCAGGGGCAACGGTTCGCAGTTTTTCCCGACCGGTGATCCCAACTTTATCTACGTATACCTCAAGATGCCTGTGGGTACAGATGTGGAATACACCGACTCCATCACACAGGTGCTCGAGAAAAGGGTATACAAGGTTCTTGAGAAGGAAAAGCCCGGAGTCGAAGGATCGATCGTGGAAAGCGTGATCGCCAACGTGGCTGTAAGTGCCAATAATCCCAACGACAACAACCGTAGCGTTCAGCCCAACCTGGGCAGGATACAGGTTTCGTTCGTGGAATATGAAAAGCGGCATGGTAAGAGAACGAGACCCTTCCTCGATTCTATTCGCGAAGTAGTGAAAGGCATACCGGGCGCCCAGGTAACGGTGAACCAGGAAGATGCAGGTCCGCCCACAGAGCCGCCGGTAAATATCGAAGTGATCGGCGACAATTTCGAATCGATCGCCAAAGTGGCTTATGACCTCAAGAACTTCCTTGATACCAACAAGGTGGAGGGTATTGAAACCCTCACAATGGACGTGGATGTGAACAACCCGGAGATCTCGATTTCGGTCGACCGCGAAAAGGCCCTGATCGAAGGTCTGAGCACCGGCCAGGTAGGAATGGAGATACGAACAGCCATTTTCGGCAAGGAAGTAAGCAAGCTTAAGGAAGGCGAGGACGAATACAAGATACAGCTGCGATACAATGACCTTATCCGCAACAATATCACCGACCTGATGAACAGGCCGATCACCTTCCGTGATTTTAATACAATGGCCATCAAGCAGATCCCGCTGAATGCCATTGCTAAAATAGATTATACCACTACTTCGGGTGGCATACGCCGTAAGAATTTGAAGCGTACGATACAGCTCCAGTCTAACGTGCTGAATGAAAGCGAGGTAGACCGGATCAACGCAGACCTGGCCGTGGAGATCGAAGAATTCAAGTCGAAGTCCCGCATACCGCCTGACGTAACCGTGCGCCAAACGGGCGTGAGCGAGCAGCAGCAGGAGACCATTTCCTTCCTTGGAGGAGCTATGATCACAGCTCTGCTTCTTATCTTCCTAATCCTGGTCATGCAGTTCAATTCGATGAGTAAGCCTTTCATCGTATTGACGGAGATCTTCTTCTCCATCATCGGTGTGCTGCTGGGCTACGCCATAACGGGCATGACCATCGCCACTATCATGTTTGGTGTGGGCGTGGTAGGCTTGGCCGGTATTGTGGTCAAGAACGGCATCCTGCTAATCGAATTCACCGACGAGCTGCGCGGCCGTGGCATGCGCACAAGGGAAGCCGCCATACAGGCAGGCCGTATCAGGATCATACCGGTATTGCTTACCGCCCTGGCAACCATGCTTGGATTGCTGCCACTGGCCGTTGGCTTCAATATCGATTTCGTATCGCTGTTCACCAACCTTGACCCAAGGATATTCTTTGGTGGCGACAGTGTGGTCTTTTGGGGCCCGCTCAGCTGGACGATCATCTTTGGTCTCATCTTCGCCTTTTTCCTTACCCTGGTTATGGTACCGAGTATGTACCTTATCTCGGAAAGGCTCAGGCGCCCGATGAGCAGGTTCTATGGAACAAAATTCGTGGCACTGCTTGGTTTCCTCGGTCCCTTCTTCTTCATTTTCGTCGGGGTTATGTACCTCGTAAGAAGGATACAGGGAAAACCCGTCTGGACCGGTAAGCTGAAGCCCGCTCCTCTCAGAAACGCATAAGACTGAAAGACCGTAAGGCTTTACTAAAAGAAAGGCATTTTTATCAGAATGGCAGCCCCTCCCCAGCGGAGGGGCTTTTGTTTGTAACATAAGCGCGTAGCGCCTTCTGCCGAAGCACCGTTTTTTAACGGTTCAGGTATTTATACGGTTGTTCTGCTTGAAAATTATTTTGAATTTTATCCGTATAACCGTCGCCATGCGAGTCTTCCCTTTTTCGGGCAGGTTCTTAATGCATGGAGCCACTAATTTCACACCATCAAATCATCGCTCATGATAGCCCGCTGGAATGTTTTGCAACATGTTGCCCAATGCTATGGTAACCTCGAACCCGTTTTTTCAAAGGACGAAGAAAAGCTGCACATGGTCAGGAAGGGGCAACTCAGGTTAACCGATCTCGAAAACAATAGTGAGCGAAAGCGGCTCCGAATGGCAAGGGAAGCCGTAGTGACAGACTCGATGGTGGTGGTGCGTGAACGCATCAACGGCGTCAATAATTTCCAGGATGCATTTGTACTGGAGGGACTGACCAGGATGGCCGGTGCCGTATGCCGCATCCTGCTGAAAGGAACTCCTATCGGTACCGGTTTTCTTGTGGCCGATAACATCATCATCACCAACCATCATGTGATCGAAAACAAGCAGGATGCAGCGGATGTGCTGGTTGAATTCAATTATGAGCTCGACTTCAACCATGTTCCAAAGAAATCGGCTTTTTTTGCCACCGACCCCGATGCTTTTTTTCTCAGCTCCGGTCTTGTTGAGAATGAGGGTGAGGCCGGCAGCGGTCTTGATTTTACCCTTGTGGCTCTGCAAACCACCGGCACCCGGGGCGAAAGCCTTGCAGCCTACAAACCTGTTGGCCTCGATGGCAATATGGGCAAGGTTATCAAGGGCGAAGCCTGTGCGATCATCCAGCATCCCTCGGGCCTGCCCAAAAAAGTAGTGCTGAAGGAC
>DASTPZ010000290.1:0-2486 GCA_035761965.1 Flavisolibacter sp.
ATCGGTTGTCTTAATGGCCTCTTCTTTTTGCCGCAACAGCTCTTCGATGGCCTTATTGGAGCTTTCCACCATGGCACCGGTTGCCGTTACTGTTGGCTTCATAATGCCGTTGATCATGGCAAGTACCAAAGGAAAGAGCATAATGCAGAAACCGATGACAAAAGGCCTGAACAAAGGGTAAAAGTCTATGGGTTCAGCATTAGCAAGATGTCTCCAGACCCGGGAAGCTATGTACCATAAAGCTGCGAAGCCCGCTATACCCTGCGACACTCCGATTAAATTGCTGCAAAGGGGAATCATCTCATCGTACAGCTGGTCCAACAGCGAGTGCAGGCTGCTCATCTCATCTGCCAGCGACTGGCAGTAGGCTGCGCCGGGCAAAAGGAGTGCTGTGGCTGTAAGTAGTACAGCCATATTTGGATACTTTTTCATAATGTAATTATTAAGGATTTGCGCCGGTCAGCAGCCGCATTGCCCTGACATCTCTGGCCTCTTTGGCGCGTTGGAGTGCAAGCACGGTGGTGTCGGCATTGAAATCGCGCAAAAACAGCAGCTTGTCCTGCATAGATGCGTAGATGCGGTCAATGGCCTCAAGGCGTTCCTCATCGGACATCCTTAATTTACCGGCTGTCAGTACCCCTGTCAGCTCATCGAGGTCCTTCAGGCTGTCATCAATCAGCTTTTCATACACCCTGTTGAAGTAAGCGAGTTCGCCTGCGTTGAATAGCCCGCTTGCGCTAATGCGGCCTTTATGCCGGCTGTATTCCTGTACAAGGTCGACCTGGTAGGATACGATATCACCCACACGCTTATAATTGCGGACTGCAGGGCTTACCTGAAGTAATTTGTCAAGGAACGTCTTGTGGAGGTTAAAGTTGCCTTCTGTCAGGTCTTTCACGGTGTTATAGCCCTCTGTAAGGATTTCATAGCCTTTTTTCATATCGCGGAGTATAGCTCGAAACTGGCTGAGCTTTTCGATGTTCAGGGCAAGCTGCTTCAGTTCCTGCGCCTGCGCGGTAGCATGCTGCATTGGCGCGCAAAGCAACAGCAACAGTACGATATAGGTTAATGTTCTCATGGCGCCGTATTTAGATTATACAATTCGCGGGAACGCTCTGTTTCCCTTTGCTCCCGGTTTCTTGCTATTATTAGTATCCTCGTCTTATCGCTAAAGCTTCGGATAAACACAAAGCGTTCTTCCATTTCCTTTGCCAGGGCATCGATCCGCTCCATGCGCTGTGCATCATCGGCTAAAATCGTGTCATCAGTAAGGATGTCATAGAGCGCTTCGAGATCATTGGCCGTATCTTCTGCCACACGTTCCAAAACCCGAAGTACGTGTTCCTTCTCGTTGGCGTACAAAAGGTCCTGGGTGAGCTGGTCTGCCAAGTTTTCTTTTACTGCTGAAATCTGGCTGTTGAGCCGGAGTATCACATGCACATTTTCGTAATCCCTTAAGCGTGGGTTTACCAGCTGCAGGCCTTCGAAAAAAAGGGAATGCAAATCAAGTTCACCGCTTTTCATCCTGCCGATGAACGATAGCCCGTCCTTTGCTATCCTGTACCCTTTCTGGAGATAGCCTCCATAGGTTTTCAGCAGTACGATCTGCTGGAGCATTACTCTGTCCTGCTTTGCCTGGGCACTCAGCCCAAAAGCGGCAATCAGTAGTAAGAATGTCAATAGCTTTTTCATAATTACAGATTTAGTTTCCGATTCCGTACAGCCTCCTGACCTGTGCCACCTCTTTTTCGGTCTTTGCCCTCTGGAGCGATAGCAGTGCATTTTGGCGGTTGAATTTCCGCAGGTCATCATAATTTCTGTCGATCCTGTCAGCAGCTTTATTTATCAGCTCAAGCCGTTCCCCATCACTCATGCTGGTAGCGTAGGATTCGACGATCATAAAGATGTGTTCCATATTGGACATACTGCCTTCAAGGATGCCCTGGTACACCTGTTCCATGTGCGAGAGTTCTTCCGGCGTAAAATGGCTGTCCTGCCGTAGCAGCCCCCAGGCGCGCTGGTAATCGGAAAGCAGTTTTGCCTGCTTGGCAGTGATGTCCCGGATACGCTGGTACTGGGTCACCATTGCCTTCACTTCCTTCAGCTCATTATAATACTGGCTGTATAGGTCT
Organism: Flavisolibacter sp.; assembly: GCA_035761965.1. Lineage (GTDB taxonomy): Bacteria > Bacteroidota > Bacteroidia > Chitinophagales > Chitinophagaceae > Flavisolibacter. The sequence continues at coordinate 2,133 of DASTPZ010000290.1, forward strand.
TTCTGCTTTTGCGCCCAGTCCGATATCTCATCCAGCTTAAGTTTGGATAGGGTATTTTCTATCTGCTTTTGCGCATTCTGAAGCTGGATGGTCTTGTTCTGAAGCTTCTGGATTTTAAGGTCAATAGCTTTAATAGCTTTCTTCACAGCCTCTTTAATCAGCCCGAAAATAGGAGGTGCCTCCGGGGCAGGCGCCGCTTCAATGCTGCATAAAAGCAAAAGGCAGATCAGGGATTTTGTTACATGTGCTTTCATAATAGTAGTATTTAGATTGATTCCCGCATGTCCTGGGAAAGGGCTGCAATACCCTTTTTAATGTCTCCTCCATACCGGGCGGCGTACTGCTGCACCTTTA
>DASTPZ010000291.1:0-7750 GCA_035761965.1 Flavisolibacter sp.
TGACCTCGAGAAGGCAAAGAATATCTATGAATACGTTCGAAGCAATTTCGCCTGCTCGGACTATAGCGGTTTATGGACCAGCCAGCTCCTTAAAAATGTGATGAAGACAAAAAAAGGAAATGTGGCCGACATCAACCTGCTGCTGACGGCTATGCTCCGGCATGCAGGGCTGAAGGCGTATCCTGTCATTCTCAGCACAACCGGACACGGATATGTTTCTGAACTTTATCCCATGATATCCAGCTTCAATTATGTGATAACGCAGCTCAAGGAAGGAGGTAAAACCTACTACCTCGATGCAAGCCGGAACCGCCTTGGATTTGGCAAGCTTATGCCCACCTGCTTTAACGGGCATGCAAGGGTGGTTGATGATTCTGCCAGCCGTATCGTGCTCACGGCGGATTCTCTTAAGGAGCGAAAGGTGACATCGCTTTTTTTGACGAACAGCGAGAAGAATAAATGGGTTGGCAGCATGAACCAGACCGCGGGATATTACGAGTCTTATTCGATCAGGGAAAAAATTGCAGAGTCAGGAACAGACGCCTTTTTCAAACAGGTACAAAAAGATTTTGGCGCGGATGTGCGGATTGAGAATCCCAGGATCGATTCCATTAGCCGGCTTGAAATGCCGGTGGCCCTCAAATACGGGGTAGAACTGGATTACGCAGGCGAGGATATCCTTTATGTCAACCCCATGTTTGGCGAAGGCTATAAAAAGAATCCGTTTACTTCGGCACAACGGTATTACCCGGTAGAGATGCCATATACTATTGATGAAACCTTCCTGCTTACCTTGGAGGTACCTGATGGCTACGAGGTGGATGAACTGCCCAAGCAACTGGTCGCCAAGCTCGATGACCAGGAGAGCGCTTCATTCGAATTCAGGCTCTCTCAGTCCGGCCGAACGATTTCCATGCGCTCCCGCATCAAGATCTCCCGTACGCTCTTCCTGCCCGAAGAGTACGAAACCCTGCGCGAGTTTTTCAACCTGATCGTTAGCAAGCACAATGAACAAATTGTCTTTAAGAAAAAATAACCGATGAAAAGAATTATCTGCCTGTCCTGCCTGCTGCTTCTTATGATTGCGGCCGGGGCAGAGGAGCCCAAATATCCCGTATCGGCCATACCCTTCAATCTTATCAAGAATGCTTATGTGGTGAAGCGGCTCGATGAAACCGAGTTCAGGATCATTAGCACGGACGAGACCGTGCTTAAGCGGAAATATGCTTTAACGGTGCTCAACGAAAATGGGGATCCTTATGCAACTTTCGTTGAATATTACGATAAACTGCAGCAAGTGCGCTCGATAGAAGGTGCTCTTTACGATGCGGCAGGCAGGCTGGTGAAAAAGCTTAAGGGAAAGGATATACTGGACCTCAGCGCCGTGGACGACAATAACCTGATCGATGACAGCAGGCGCAAGCAGCACGATTTTTATTACAGGAATTACCCGTATACGGTGGAGTATGAAGTAGAGATAAAGGCCAACAATACAATGTTCTTCCCTGTTTGGGTTCCCCAGGAAGCAGAGTATATGTCTATAGAGCAGAGCGCACATACCATCATATGCGACGCAGCCTACGAAGTGCGTTACCGCGCATTCAACTATAAGGGCGAACCTGCAGTAACATCCGAGAAGGGGAAAAAATTCATGAGATGGGAAGTCAGGAACCTGGCATCTGTGCAAAGGCCTTTTGCTTCACCCTCATGGCGCGAGCTTACCACGATGGTTTATTTTGCCCCCACCGATTTTGAGATCCAGGGTTATAAGGGAAGCATGAAAAGCTGGGAAGAGTTTGGCCGCTTTCAGGCCGCGCTCAACAGCAAAAGAGATCAGCTGCCTGAGAAGATAGTCCAGGCGGTAAGGCAATTGACCTCCGGTGTGAACGATGACATCGAAAAAGCCCGGATACTGTATCAGTACCTGCAAAAAAACACCCGTTATATCAGTATACAGCTCGGCATCGGTGGCTGGCAGCCATTTGAGGCTGCTACCGTAGCCGAAAAAGGTTATGGCGATTGCAAGGCCCTGTCCAATTATATGCACAGCCTGCTGAAGGCCGCGGGTATCAAGTCGCATTATGCCCTCATCTATGCCGGACAGGGCGAGGAGCAAAGAATGATAGAAGATTTCCCGTCAAGGCAGTTCAACCATGCCATCCTTTGCGTGCCTGCAAAACAGGATACGCTCTGGCTCGAGTGTACCAGCCAGTCGGCCCCTGCAGGATATATGGGCGATTTTACCGGCAATCGTAAAGCCCTGCTGATCGCCGAAGATGGCGGCAAGCTGGTATCTACACCCCGCTACGGCCTTAGGGAGAACCTGCTTGTCCGCAAGATCAGGGCCCGCGTGGAAACCGACGGAACATTGAATATGAAAGTGCAGACCCGGTACGGCGGCACCCAGCAGGACGATCGCGCAGCACTCGTTAACCAGCTTTCGAAGGAAAAAGTGAAAAAGTTCCTGCAGCAGGAATTGGAGTTGTCAACCTATGAGGTCAACGGCTTCAGCTACCAGGAATCGAAGGGCCTTCTCCCAGAGCTCAGCGAGGAGCTCGATATCACCGTATCAGGTTATGCAACAATAAGTGGAAAACGCCTGTTCATCATGCCTAATACCATGAACCGCAACGGTCGCCGACTAGAAATGGATAAGGACAGGACCGTTGATTTTGTTTTTTCGGCTGAGTATAGGGATGAAGATATATATGAGTTTGAGCTGCCCGAGGGATACGAACTTGAATCAAAGCCACAGGATGTAGTCATCAAAACCAGGTATGGCAATTATACAGCCTCTGTAAAGATCGAGGGCAATAAGATCATTTATTCCCGCCTGATGGAAAAATTTGCTGGGCGTTTCCCGGCAGCCGAACAGGAGGCCATCATCAGGTTTTATGCAGATATCTATAAAGCCGATCGCAGCAAGGTGGTGATGGTGAAAAAAAGCTAGGGCCCTCAGCTAAAGCATAAGGGCGCCTGACCCACTACCGGCATTTGCTTGGCAGTTTTTCATCTGCTGCGTTCTTAAGCGCCAGCAAGGTTTCTTTCTTCTGGTCCGTTGAGCTGTTTTTTGTGAACAGCAGCAGGGCATAGCCCCTGCACCAGTCAATCAAGGGAAAGCAACCCGGAAGTGCAGGTCCGGAAAGCGCATTGGCTGCATCCTTGCCTTCTTCAACCACCCAGCTGCCCAGGGCATAGCCATAACCTTCGGCTCCCTTTGGTGCATATTTGATCAGGGCCGGGGTCGTTTGCAGCTTGCGAAGCTCCTGAACGGAAGCCTCGGTCAGGAAAGGCTGTCCTTTGAATTGTCCCTTGTTCAGCAACATCTGGAGAAAGTTCATGAACTCATCGGCAGAGGATTGAGCGCCGGAGGCCGGGCTAAGCGCTGAGCCGTCCAGGTTGCCAAAGGTGGATTTGCGCATGCCGAGCGGGTTGAACAGCTTCTGCTTTGCCAGCATATCAAATTTTTTCTTGGTGATCACTTCCAGTATACGGCCTGCAATATTAGGCCCGGCATTGCTGTAGCGAAATTCGGTGCCCGGATTGGCCTGGATCTCCTTTTTCGCAAAAGCCTCTACTTCTTCTTCCAGCGAGCCAAATTTTTTCTTCGACAGGAAGCCTCCATCTGTTTGAATACCGGTAAAGTGCGACAGGCAATGGCGGATCGTGATATAACTCTTTCCATAGCTTTCGAATATAGGAAGGTATTTAGCTACCTTATCGTCCAGCGACAGCTTGCCTTCCTCAACCATCTTCATAACAAGAGCGGCGGTAAGCCACTGGCTGGCTGATTCAAGCGGCGCAAGTGTACGGGAGTCAAACTCACCTGATTCCCGTTTGTATACAATGGTGTCTGTCCATAGCAGGGTCACAAAATTACCACCAAGGGCTTTTTGGTTTCTTTGAACGGTTTCGTCCAGTTCCCCATAATTGGCAGTGCCCAGCTCTTTGACGATCTTTTTATTTCCCTGGCCCATAAGAGGCTGAAAGAATAGCAGGAAAAGCAACGCAGGACTGAATTTGAGGCAGTTAAAGCTAATTTTGTATGACATAGTTTCCGTGGATTGTCGATTGGATTGGTGTTTGAAACACCCAGGGTGCTTCAAGGTTTCGGTGAGGCATGAATTTAGAAAGGAAATTTAAAAACAAAACACAATTCTTCATATTATGAACTTATCCAATTTCACGATAAAGGCGGCTGAGGTCATCCAGGGCGCGCAACAGTTTGCCTTCAACCATTCTAACGTGAATATAGAGACGGAACATATTCTAAGCGCGTTGCTCGAGCAGCAGGAGTCGCCCGTAGAATACCTGCTAAAGAAGAATGCTGTCAATACCCAGCAGCTGGGTTCCAGGCTTGAGCAGCAGATCGAGAAGCTGCCCAAGGTATCAGGCGGCGAGCCTGCCCAGAATATTTCCCGGGATGCTAACAATGTCGTGTTGCGTGCCGGGGCAGTGATCAAGCAGTTTGGCGATGAGTTCATCACACCCGAGCACCTGCTGCTGGCCCTCGTTCAGGGGAACGACAATACGGGCAAGCTGCTCAAGGATTTCGGGCTGACCGAAAAAGGCCTCTCTGCCGCTATCAACGAGCTGCGCAAAGGCACAACCGTTACCTCTCAAACGCAGGAAATGCAGTTCAATGCATTGAATAAGTACGCGAGGAACCTTAACGAATCTGCCCGCAGCGGAAAGCTCGATCCGGTGATAGGAAGAGATGAGGAGATCAGGCGCACCCTTCATATCCTTTCCCGCCGTTCCAAGAACAATCCCATACTGGTGGGAGAACCCGGCGTAGGTAAAACAGCTATTGCCGAAGGCCTCGCCATCCGTATCGTAAACGGGGATGTGCCGGAGAACTTAAAGTCCAAGACCATCTATACCCTGGACATGGGACAGCTCATTGCCGGCGCGAAATACAAGGGAGAATTTGAAGAGCGCCTTAAGGCAGTGATCAAGGAAGTATCGACCTCCGAAGGAGAGATCATACTTTTTATCGATGAGATACATACCCTGGTTGGAGCCGGTGGGGGTGAAGGTGCCATGGATGCTGCCAATATCCTCAAGCCTGCGCTCGCCCGCGGTGAGCTGAGGGCTATCGGCGCCACCACGCTGAATGAATACCAGAAATATTTCGAAAAGGACAAGGCACTCGAACGCCGGTTCCAAAAAGTACTTATCGACGAGCCAGGTATGGAAGATGCAATTTCCATCCTGCGCGGCTTAAAGGACCGATATGAGACGCATCACCATGTACGCATCAAGGACGAGGCCATCATTGCGGCGGTTGAGCTTTCGGTGCGTTATATAACAGACCGCTTCCTGCCCGACAAAGCCATCGACCTGATCGACGAAAGCGCAGCGAAGCTGAGACTCGAAATGAACTCGATGCCCGAGGAACTTGATAAGCTGGAAAGACAGATCAGGCAGCTCGAGATCGAGCGCGAGGCCATCAAAAGGGAGAACGACGAAGAAAAGCTGAAGGAGCTGAATACGACCATTGCCAACCTTGCGGTTGAAAGGGATACCCTGAAAGCCAAATGGCAGGAGGAAAAAGAGCTCGTCGAAAAAATACAGAATGCCAAGGCAGGAATAGAAAACCTGAAGCTGGAAGCGGAAAGAGCAGAAAGGGAAGGAGATTATGGAAAGGTAGCAGAAATCCGTTATGGCCGCATCAAGGAGCAGGAGGCAAAGATCAATGAGCTGCAGGCCTTGCTGAATGAGCTGAGCGCCAACTCCCGCAGGCTGATGAAGGAAGAGGTCGACGCGGAAGACATAGCCGAAAGCGTGGCAAAATCAACCGGTATTCCTGTAAGCAAAATGATGCAGAGCGAAAAAGAAAAGCTGCTCCAGCTGGAGGAAGAACTGCATAAGCGGGTGGTAGGCCAGGATGAGGCCATTGAAGCCGTTGCGGATGCTATTCGCCGCAGCCGTGCCGGCCTGCAGGATCCCAAGCGGCCCATCGGCTCGTTCATCTTCCTCGGAACAACAGGCGTGGGCAAGACCGAGCTTGCAAAGGCCCTTGCCGAGTATCTTTTCGACGATGAGCACATGATGACAAGGATCGATATGAGCGAATACCAGGAAAAGCATGCCGTATCGCGGCTTGTTGGAGCACCTCCCGGCTATATAGGCTATGAGGAAGGCGGCCAGCTTACCGAAGCCGTGCGCCGTAAGCCTTACCAGGTGGTGCTTTTAGACGAGATCGAAAAAGCCCATCCCGATGTTTGGAACGTACTGCTGCAGGTGCTGGATGACGGAAGGCTTACCGATAATAAGGGCAGGGTGGTGAATTTCAAGAACACCATCATCATCATGACCTCGAACATGGGCAGCGATATCATCCAGGATAATTTTGCCGACGTCACGGAAAGGAATAAGGCCCAGATCGTGGAGCGGACAAAAGAAGAAGTAATGAACAGGCTGAGAGAAACCATCAGGCCCGAATTCCTGAACAGGGTAGACGAGATCATCCTGTTCCAACCCCTGATGAAGTCGGAGATCCGCGGCATCATCAGGATACAGCTTGATGTGCTCCGCAGGCTCGTGGCCGAAAGCGGCGTTCACCTGCAGTTCTCAGACTACCTTATTGATCACCTGGCTGAAAACGGCTTTGATCCCCAATTCGGTGCAAGGCCTTTAAAGCGGCTGATCCAGAAGGAGATCGTCAATAAGCTGAGCAAGAAAATCCTTGCAGGCGAAGTGGATAAGCAGCACCCTGTGCTGGTCGATGTTTTTGATGGTGTGGTGGTTTTCAGGAATGATGTGGCCGAAGCCATCGAAAAATAGAAAACAATCCCTGCTGGTTTATTGCCGGCATCAATGAAAAAAGCGGCTGCCCAAAGCCGCTTTTTTTTCAGGTATCGTCAACTATTGCAAAGCTGCCCGCTCCAGGGCGTAAGCCAGTCCATCATATTCCGTCGTTTTTTTGAGGATCGCGCCCCGCCGGTCGATCACGAAATGGGTAGGGTAGGCCTCCACGGATAAGTCGCGGGAAATGAACTTTTCTTGGCCCGCTGCAGTAGCATAGTCGAAGCGTGTATGCGACAGGAATTCTTTTACATCTTTGACCGGATCAAGGCAAAGGCTTAAGAAAATGATATCGTTCCGATCATTGTATTGCTGCTTAAGCTTATTCAGGGCCGGCATTTCCTGGCGGCATGGCAGGCAATTGATAAACCAGCATTTCAGTACCAGTATCTTTCCTTTCGTATTCTCTTTGGTGTAAATATTTCCGTCGAGGTCAACAATACGATAGTCTGGTAAGAGCTTTCCTTCTGCCTTATATTGTTCATACTCCGTTCGTCCCCATTCACGGATAACAGACCTTAATTCCTGGTCGGAGCTATCGCTCATTTCATACAGCTGGTAAACGGGTATTTCGGCATTGGCAGATAATTTCAAGGGCAGATAGCCACCGGTGGAAAGCAGTTGCAAAAAGTTTTCTTTCGTTATAACGGAAGAAGAAGCATCAAGGGCTTTGAAGTCTTCATAAGGCCTGAGGTGATTTTGCCGGTACTGTAAAAAGCTCATCAGGCTTTTTTGCAGCAGATGTGCATTACCGATCGGGCCACCGATACGCTTTTCTTCCCGGCAGGAGAAAAGAAAAAAGAGGAGTGAAAGAAGAAGTTTTGTTTTGGTCATATCAATCAGTCGGGCAGGCAATCGTATCTTAATGATAGCCGATAATGAAATAAGACGCACCCCGGCATATATTCCATAATTTTCTTCGCTATCGTCAATACTTTCT
>DASTPZ010000292.1:0-7193 GCA_035761965.1 Flavisolibacter sp.
GAATAGACTCGAATTTCCAAAACCTGGCGGCCGGTAGTTATGTAGTGAAGATCAAGGATGCGACCGGTTGTGTCGATAGTATCTCTTTAAGCCTTGTGCAGCTTTACCCTGACCTGGTTTTCACCGACCAGGTAACGTCTGCCTCCTGCAACGGCAGCAACGGAAAGATCGAGCTTACGGCATCGGGCGGTAGTTTTCCTTACACCTATTCTGCGGGTGGGGTATCTTATGGGCCGGCAAATATACTTACCGTGAACAGCGGCACTACCACCGTTTTTGTAAAAGACGCCAATGGCTGTATGGCCAGCAAGCCCGTAACAGTGACTGCCGATCCTCCGATCACACTTTCGGTACTGCCTAGTCCGGAGGTTTGCGACGGCAGTGCCCAGGGTTATGTTTACCTTCAGGCAGCCGGAGGCAGTACGGATTATGAATATTCTATCGATGGAATAAACTTCCAGGATGCAGATAGCTTCCTTGTTACAAATAACAGCCTTACGGCCCAGGTGAGGGACGAAAAGGGATGTTCAGCTTCCTTGCCGTTCACCGTTTCACTTGGACAACCCGTATTCGTAAATGCAGGAAACGATACGACCATCTGCGAAGGCACAAGCCTGAATTTCGATGCCACTGGCAATGCAAGCTCTTATACCTGGACGCCCCATCCTTCACTGTCTGCTTTCAACATAGCGGCACCTGTAGCCTCGCCCGTTCAGCCTACCACTTATTTTGTAAAGGTCACGCAGGGTATATGCGTCGCAGAAGACAGCGTGAGGGTAGATGTATGGAAGGCTCCTGTAGCCAATGCAGGCCCTGATTCTTCGATCTGTTATGGCCGAACCATACAGCTTACCGGGAGCGGCGGAACAACTTACAGCTGGTTGCCTTCCGGAGCTGTCGACGATCCTTCAAGCCCTCTGCCGTCCATCAGGCCAGGTCGTAATACGGATTATTATCTTCGGGTGAAGGATGCCAATGGATGCGCCTCGCTGCGGTATGATACTGTAAGGATCGGCGTTGTACCGGCCCTGCAGGTATTTGCCGGCAGGGATACGGCCGTAGCCATCGGCCAGCCTTTTCAGCTTTCTGCTATTGACCGTAGCAATAGCGGCGCTACTGTTTTCGAGTGGTCCCCGGCAATAGGTCTCAGTGATCCTGGTATCGCCAATCCGGCTGCTACGCTTGACCGCGATATCAGCTACACAATCACCATGAAAACTGCCGAGGGCTGCGAGGGCAGCGATCAGATCTCCATAAGGGTATTTAAAAGCCCCGAGATATTTGTGCCTTCGGGGTTCACGCCTGATGAAGACGGCCGTAATGATGTTCTTAGGGCAATACCGGTAGGCATGAAGACCTTCCTTTATTTCAAAGTATACAATCGATGGGGTCAGCAGGTATTTTCGACCGCCAATGAGGGCAGGGGATGGGATGGAAGGATCAACGGTGTAAAGCAGTTGACAGGTACTTACGTTTGGGTGGCTGAGGCCATCGACTATAACGGCAACCGCGTAACGAGAAGAGGATCGGTTACCCTGATCCGCTAGCTGACAGAATCATTTTAAGCTGCAGAATTGCTGTTTTTCCATTGTTGCCGGTAGGCGCTTGGGGAGACGCCGCGGTACCGCTTGAACAGCCTAAAAAAATATCCAGGGTTGTTAAAGCCCGTTTCGTAACAAACCTGCGTGGCTGTAAGGTTATCCGCCCGCAAGAGTTTGCAGGCCGCGGTTATTCTTGTTTCGTTCAATAATTCCGTAAAGGTTTTGCCAGTCTCTTTTTTAAGGAACCTGCAGAAAGAAGCCTTGCCCAGGTGGGTGAAGGCTGCTGCCTCCTCAATGCCAAGATGGCGCTGGTAGTTGCTTTGAAGAAATTGCTGAAGGCTGTAGAGCCGCTTCCCGCCCCGGCTTTTATTTGCCGACGCGGCGCCAGTCATGGAAATAACCTGCGGCTTTCCTTGGCGGACCAGGTAGTCGAGCAGGTAGCTTAAACGGTTGAATTTTTCAATTCCCGAGGCATGCGTAAGCTGCATGAACAGGGCTGTGATGTTTGGCATGCCGCTGATCTTTATGCCCTGGCCTATATGAGAAAGAAGGCCTGCGGCGGGCTCGAATTCAGGCAGCCGCGACAGGCTGCAGAAAAGGTCCCGGCGAAACTGCACCACAACGATCCTGGCCTTGCCGCTACCTGTACTTTCATCCAAAAAAAGATGAGGCACACCGCCTCCAATAAGAAAGATCTCACCTTCTGCAAAGGGTACAGCTGTATCTGAAACCAGCGCGGTTCCGCTCCCGTTTACTACCAGTACGATCTCGTGCTCAGGATGATAGTGCAGCGGAACATTCAGTCTTGGCTGTACGTAGGCTTTTGCCTTGATGGAAGAAGCCTCATTGATCCTTATATGTTCTAAAAAAGGTTTGGTCATCCGAAGAAGCGGGCTGTGACGGGCTCAGGTAAATATAGTGCATTAAAATGTCAATAGGGTGGAGGGAATCACCAGTCAAAACTCTCAATTTTGAAGCTGCCGCGGTGACGGAAGTGGATTCCGGCTGCAGGCATATAAATATTTAAATACCTGCCTATGTTCCGCATTTTATTGATCTTGTCAATGTTTACCGGCATCCTGTCCTGCAACGGGGGAGGCGAGCCTATGATAGCCGGCCGGTCGGAGGACAGTCCCGAAGTTATCTATCATATGGTGCAACGCAGCTTTTTCGACAGCAATGGAGATTTGCATGGAGACCTCGCAGGACTGCGGCAAAAGCTCGATTACCTGCAAGACCTTGGTATTACTTCCGTATTGCTGCTGCCACTTTACGAGTCGGTATATTATCATAATTATTTTTCAGGTGATTTTGAAAAGATCGACGGGGAGTTTGGTACAAAAGAAGACTATCTCTCGCTCATAAAGGAAATGCATCGCCGGGGCATGAAGCTTTATATGGATATGGAAACACAATATGTGACCGAAGATCACCTCTGGTACCGCGATTCCTATAAAAATCCTGCTTCACCTTATTCTGACTACTTGTTGTACAATGGGCCGGGCAACACAGACCCGGAGACAATCATCTTCAACCTGTCTGAGCTCAAGGGGTATGATGATACGGTAAGAAAGATCACCACCGTTAATCTCAATCACCCAAAAGTAAAAGAATACAATTACCGGCTGTTCAGCTATTGGGTAGACCCGAACGGGGACGGTGTATTTGATGATGGCGTCGATGGATTTCGTCTGGACCATATGATGGACGATCTCGATAACAAAGGGAAATGGAAGGATCTATTCACGGGTTTTTGGAAACCTTTGATCACAAAGCTAAAGCAGGTCAACCCGAAGCTCAGCTTCGTGGCGGAGCAGGCAGACTGGGCTTCGCTGGGGCTTGACTATCTCGAAAAAGGAGGCGTAGACCGGGTCTTTGCTTTCAGGGTAGGCTTTGAGATTCGCGATCTTAATAAGCAAAAGCTCGGGACTATGGCAGATTCGGTTTTTGGTCACACGCCACCCAGCAAAGGCCAGCTGGTGTTTATTGAAAATCATGATATGTCCAGGTTTGCGCACGTAGCGCAACAGCACCCGGGGAAATTGAGAGTGGGTGCTGCCCTCAATTTGCTGGTAGGAGGCATACCTTCAATTTACTATGGGCAGGAACTGGGTATGACCGGTTGGGGAGGCTTCATGCGCTTCGGTATGACCGATGCCAATGATATACCTGTACGGGAAGCTTTTGAATGGTACAAATCTGATACAGGCAGGGGAATGGCGCTTTGGTACAAGCATACCGGTCCATGGTGGGACAGTACCAACCTCAAACCTAACGACGGCATCTCGGTTGAAGAGCAGCAGGCCGATACGGCTTCGCTCCTGCATTTTTATAAAAGGCTCATCGCCCTACGAAAGAAAACGGCACCACTGGCCGGTGGGGCTTATCAAACCCTTCACAATAATAGCGACAGTGTATTCTCTTTTCTAAGATACCGCGATGGCAAGGCTGCCATAGTCATTGTTAACCTGGGCGGGCAGCCCGCGGAATTGTCTGTGGGTCTCAGCGGCCATATGGACCTAAGTGCGGTGCAACATCAGGTGTTTGGCAGTGACAGGGCCAAATTCGATAAAAACAGGATGGAACTTTCCATTTCTGCCCATGCCGTCAATGTATGGGAAGGCAAAGTATCGGAGAAAAGATAAATGCGCTTAGCTAAAAGAAAATGGTTACAAAGTAGTTAGTTGAAATGTCATGCTAATAACTTCTCGAACAACCCCGTTGATATCAGCAAAGACTCCCAGGATCTGGCAGATTGGTTGACTATCAGCTGGTGCCTTATAGCGGCAGTTCGGACTCCGAATATCTTACGCGGGCGGCGGGGTAGTAAAGATCAGTATATACTGCCTGCAAAGTCCCCGGGGTGACCCAAAAATGCATATGCATTTTTTTACGGTTGGCTATAGCAGCTATACATATCGTGGACAATCACGATCAAGAAGAGAACTTTGTCCCTGCCCGCCAATGTCTTGGCTTGTATCAGCGAAGCAAGTGACGTCAGGGCTGCGTGGTTATGCCAAACCCATCGAAGAGGAGAAGGTAGCTGTGTGCGGCCGCTGATCGCCGCGACTTCCATGTGCGATAGAAGGAAAACAAGAATAAAAGGCCGGGGTTACTTATAAAAAGGTTTTCCGGCTGATGGATCCCTGGCAGCAGGATGAGCGGGAGAGATGGTTAGTGCTGGCTGCCTGGCCCGGGCGTTGGCGATCCAATGGATATTGGACCACTGCTGCTACAGAACTTCAGTACTGCTACTGCCATGATGAGAAAGATCAGTTGCTGAAAAGCGAAGCAAGACCGAGGTCATTGGCCGTATCGTTCTGGCAGATGGTGAGCATGATGAGGCTGATGCTGTCGTTTTCGAACAGGAGCTGGGCCCTCTTTATCTCAAGCGCGGCCACTTCCAGGGCTTTTTCGTGATATTTCCTAACAGGGCTTTTGCCGTTCATGACCTGGGCAAAGGATTGCAGGTAAGGATTATGGGAATTACTGATCTCATCCTGGCTCATTTCCGATAGCTCGGCAATGGCGGCGGCACGGGTTGCCGGGTTAGAATTGGTCAGGCTATCCTCAGCCAGAGCATGAAACTGGTCGCCAATGCGCAAAGCGAAAATGGTGAGAATAAGACTGTCAAGGAACTCGTAGTTGATTGCATTCAATTGCACATCCTTGAAAGTATAGAGCCCCTCAATACCCGACAGCAGGAGCAATGGGTTCATGTTCAGCTGCCGGGAGGTGTCGTTTATGGACTGGTAAAATCGCTCTTCATTCATACGGCTGAGTTGGAAAACCAGGATCATTGCAATACCATGTCCGCCGTTCGGCCCGGCCGGCTTCGATTGCTAACAATCTGTAAAAAAACGTTTTAAGCCCGAATTTAGATATTCAACGCGACGCACTGTATTTTATTTCGTCGTATCTTCATAGTTCACCAAAGAAAAGGAGGTATTCATGACATCTACAGAATATTCATGGAAACCTTCGGTTAGTATCGCCTAACCGGGTTGCTCCATCAAAATATCTGATGGCGCCGAAAGCGCCAGGGGCCGTCGAGTATACTTGGCGGCTTTTTTTATTCTTCCCGTAAAACATGAAAGGCGGTTTCTCTTAAACATCGATCTGCCGGGTTAATCGTATGAGGATATTGATGAGTATGGTGTGCATAATATGCTTTTGCCACGCCGAGGCACAAAGAAGCTTGGCGAATTTCGAGGCGATTGACCGCTATGCGGGAACGATAGACAGTTCAAGCCCGGACACGCTTTCAGCCAGGCTCACGAGCCCTTTTAAGGCCGAGCTTGATAAGGTCCGGTCTATCTTTACGTGGATCACATTAAACATCTCTTATAACACAGGGGTCTTCCCGGGCAACAGATCCTACCAGTTGTTAAATCCGGTTGCCGGGCCATTGGATACGCTTGCCGAATGGCGGTCAGCCAACGAAATGACAGCCATGCGCGTGATCAGCAGGCGCACGGCGGTCTGCGACGGCTATGCAAAATTATTTAAGACACTCTGCGACTATGCCGGCTTGCAGTCTGAAATCGTTACGGGTTATGCTCGCACCAATCTTGTAACACAGGCGAAGTTCAGGACCAACCATTCATGGAATGCGGTCATGATCGATAGGGTATGGCACTTGCTCGACCTTACCTGGGCAAGCGGTTACATAAATATGGCCAATGAATTTGTGCAAAGGACCGATGAGCAATATTTTTTGACCCCTCCCGAACAGTTTGCAACAGACCATTTTCCTGAAGACGAGCGCTGGCTGCTGACGCATGGTCTCGAGCCGCCGCAGGAATTCGGCAAAGAGCCCTTTCGGTTCAAATCATTTGTAAAATATTCGATCCGGTCCCATACACCCGCGGAAGGAATGATCGATGCCGCCGCAGGCGATACTGTTCGTATTGAGCTGTATGTTGAAGATCCGGCAAAGGACCAGCAGGTTACCCCTGATCCATTTTTTGACTCCACCCTGTTTGCCTATTCGAATTCTGCGGTCTTTCTTTCTCCTTCTTCTGAAGGAAAAAAATACATATACACTTGTTGCATCGGGCCTGATACAAAATGGCTTACACTGATGTATAATGAAGATATGATATTGCGATATCGTGTAAGGATCAGAAAGCCCGGAGGTTTGACACCCCCTGTTAATATTACGCGGTAGTTTTACCTGAAAGCGCCATCTGAAACGACGCAAAATACGCTTTACTTTCCTTTTGCGGAAGCTAAACGGGACTGTACAGGCAGTTGGTCATAGTAAAGCTGGTTTTGTGAAACGCTGTACTGGAAAGGTTTTTAGGGTTGCTGAGTGCGCTTTGCGGTTGTAAAATAAAGTTCAATTTGATTTCACCTGCCCTTTGTGGCCTGCTATCTTTGCTTCGATGATCAAAAAAATCTAAATCTCCAGCTTAGGAACAGATCATCAAATCCCGTCTTGCTTGCCCCTTTCGATTGCTGCGTGTGATAGATTAAATTTTAAAACCTGTTCATTATGAAAAAGCAATTAGCCCTTAGCATTGGCAATGCAGCAAGAAAGTCTATTCTTTATTTTGGTTTGACCAGCCTGCTGGTAGCCAGTTTTATTCCTTCGATGGTTCATGCCCAGGACAAGATCGCTCCGGGTGCAACGAATATCGATATCAAGTA
>DASTPZ010000293.1:0-19558 GCA_035761965.1 Flavisolibacter sp.
TATACGGAACGACCGGTTTGAAATGCGCTTTAATGAGCGTTTTTATAAAGTAACGCCCGATGTACTTATTAAAGACCATATGCCTTTTGACCCGGTATACCAATTCCTCTCCTATCCGCTCAGCCATAAAGAATTTATAGAGAGCAGCCCGGCAACCGGTAAAACATGGTTCAATTATAAGGACAGCCTGCAGCACCACCTGTCGCTTTCAGCCATGGAGCAGCGATCAGCCGAACTAAGACGCCTGGAGGCTGCTGGCATCCAAAACGACCAACTGCTCAAGCGCCAGCTTTATCTCAAAAAATCCCTTCAGCATTTTGCCTCTCGCGATGCTTCGGAGGAAGGCAGGCAGCTCTTCAAAACAGCTTCTGATACCTACAAGGAATTTCTTGTCCATAAGAACAAGCAGTTCAGCACCGCCAGCGAAACAGAACTTCGCTCCATGCTCGACAGCATGATGCAATCGATCAAGGCTGCCCGGGCCTTGCTTACCGAGCTGGAACCCAAGACCGACCAGCAGCGACAGTTCAAGGCCGGAAACCTGTCCAGTCTCGATCGCCTCTGGGCCCAGCTGACCAGGGAAAGAGAATTTGTTGACCAGTACTTCGCAACGGAACCAGATAAACGGAAGCTGATGTTTGCCAAAAAGCAGACAAATTAAGACGGAGCGATACCGTCAGGAGTAAGTAACCTTCACAAGATTTTTTTATTCAAGCCCATCAAGGCTGTTCCGGCTGCGAAGAATGATGGTGATCTAAACAAAGGCTGCACTTTTAGGTATATCCACGGTAAGGTTATCATTGCCTTCTTTTGTGATCAGAATATTGTCTTCGATGCGCACGCCGCCGATCTCTTTCCACTTTGCTGTCTCATCCCAGCTGATATCATCCTTATATTTATTCCGGACCGCAGCACTGTCGAGCAGGGCTCCGATGAAGTAGCAGCCTGGCTCCACGGTAATAAAATGATGCTCCTCCAGCTCTATATCCACTCTAAGTCTGGCGCCGGCATAGGTTTTCGGATGAAGATTTTCCTCGTGTCCGGTATCGCGCACACGAAGTCCGACCAGGTGCCCTAATCCGTGCGGGAAGAAGGCCGAGATCACTTCCTTTTCGATCAGGCTATCCAGGCTGCCTTTAAGTATGCCCAGTTGCAACAGGCCTTCGGTCATTACCCTGGCGGCGTGAAGGTGAACATTGCGCCACATAACGCCGGGTTTCGACATGGCAATGCATTCCGCATGGGCCCGCAACACCAATTGGTAAAGATCCTTATGCCGTGCCGACATATTTGTCGAGGAAGGAAATACCCTGGTTATATCCACGCAATAATCATAGATATCGGCACCCGCATCAACCAGCACGTATTCTCCTTCTCTGATGATCCTGTGTGTTGGCAAGGCATGCAGGATGGCTGAATTTGCGCCGCTGCCCACGATCGTATCATAGGGCAGGCCGTGTGCGCCATGCAGGAGTATTTCGCCCTCGTAAGCTACCTGGAGGGCCCGTTCCGTGGTGCCCGGATGGAGAGCGGCTTCTATTTTTCGATATCCTTTACCGGCGATACCGGCTAGCTGACGCAGGAGTCTCACCTCGGCTTCGTCCTTTTTCCTCCTTACCCGGTCAAGGGAAGTTCGTAATTCAAAAGCCTTGCCTTCCACCGGCAACAAAGATTGTCCAAGCTTGTAGACCCCGGAAAACCTATTATCAGAAAGGAATTTTTCGAGCCCTGAGCGCGGCTTGCCTTCTTCTATCACAAGGAGGTCGGTACGTTCTCCTTCCCAAACAGCTTCCTCTGCAGGAATATCTTTCTGAAAGCTGATCCAGCCATGGTCCTTGCTGTACAGCACTACCTCGCTTTCCCTCCTTCTGCCGGTAAGCCAGAAATAAGCGGGGTGAGGCAGAAAAGGATAATGCTGATCGAGTCCGCCCGGCTTTTGAACAGGCTCTCCCGAATAAACAAGAACCGCCTCTCCTCCTGATAGCTGTTCATTCCATTTAACCGCAAGCTTTTCGCGGCGTGCTTGTATATCTCCCAGGTTGAAATACATATTGATCGATTGAGTGAGCGCTAATTTACGGCATTCCTGTGTCTGCAAAGGCTTCATGAAGTGTAAGACAGGATTTTGAAACGGCCCTTTGTACCTGGCCGCAGGCAAGGGCTGTCATCGGTGAATGCTTTACACAAACTTAATTTTGCCGTTTGCCGATTCAACTAAGTTTGCAGGCATCTATGGGACTGCATCATTTTACCTGGGCCGGGAAAGAGCGAACTGTATCGATAACGCGTGAGACCACTGGCGGAATCACCCTCACATTCATTGACGAAGAGATTGTCAGAAAAGGCTTTACCAAAATAGCCCTGCACACGAAAGAACCCGTTCCAGAGGTCTTGCATGGTGCATCGCCGGCATCAAGGGAAGTACTTGAGGACTTGCTTGCGGCCTTAGGTGAACAGCTTGAATTCCTGGGACATTATATCAGGCGATGACCAGCTCATTGCTTCAATTGATATGAAAATTTAGTGCCCGCCCCATCTAAGACCGGAATTCTCTTTACATCGACTGATAGAGAAAAATCATTCCAAAGCAAAACTATAGGAGGTCCAGAAGCTTTCCCAATCACTGTCATTTTGATCTGGACAAGGAATCATATGCGTGGCATGCAGGAACCACTCTCCCTTCCTCGAAAGCCTGAAGCTGCAGATACCTGCCGCATCGGTCCTGGCGGTAAGGGCTATGGCAGGTTCGCTGCCTGTGCGGTTCCTTGCTGTGATGACCTTGCCCGCCAGGGGGCTGCCCTTGAAAAATACCCTGGCACGGAGGAGTCCATTTCTATTCAATGTATAAGGATTCTGGAGCAGCACGATCTCGAATTCCTGTCCGGTGACACGCTTATAAACAGTGTCTTCATAGCTTTCTCCGCTCTGCACCAGGCATTTTATATAACGGGTGTACCTTTCTTTCTGCTCTTGTTTTGTCTTTACCACCAGGGGCAGGATCTCTTCCATATGATCCGTTTTCAGGTATTCCAGGAATTTGGCCGTGGGCAAGGCAATCCTGGCATAATCCCTTTCGAGGCGGAACAAACCGCCTCCGTCGAAATCAACCGCTCGTTTTACCAGCGGAATGGCGCCTTCCGCGGTCGTTGAGAGATCGGTTGTACCCAAAGCTGTGATGAGCTCGAAGCGCCTGGTTGGCACTGGTTGAAAAGGCCGCTCAGCCTCGATGTTGAATCCATCGGAAACAAACAGGCGCAGCTCGAGGTCTTCACCTCTCTTTACTTTGTATTTGGCTGCAAGCAGAATATACTCATGGGCAAACACCAGACAGGCCAATCCGAAACCAAGAACAGTGAGCAGGGTCTTCTTCATGCTCAAAACTACAATTTTCATTCAGGCCATGCACCGTTAGTAAATAAACAAGGCTAAGCTCATCGTGGAAAGCTTTTAACGGCAATAAACCGGAAAACGCCCCCTCCTCCTTTCCAACCAATTGAGTTTCGGGCGACCGCTATAAAACGCCTCTCCTCACCGTGTTAACACCCTTGCAAATTTTTAGCTGCCGTGGCAATTTTGAGAACATCAAAAAAAAGTTGCCGCCGGCCGCCGGCTGCGGTCCCCAAGCCGGGAATGCATTGCATGCCGCTGCAACTCCTTCTTTATTCAGCCAAAACAACATCAATATGAACTGTACTACCCGCAACCTTCTCCCCATCAAACAGGCAGCCATGCTGGCCTGCTTTTTACTGGGACTGATATGCTCCGCATCGGCCCAAACAAGCGACACAACAGACAATACCAAGGCATTGCTGGAAGAAAAACTGACAGACCTGAACTCACTCATCACAGCTAAACAGGCAGATATGAAAGCGATTGAGCAAAGGAGCAGTCTTATCATGGAAAAAATATCGACTACCACCGCTACAATCGACTCGCTTTCCAGGAAGATTAGTGAATACACAAGACTGGCCAGCAAGAAAGATTCAGTGGAAAAGCTCATCGGGCTGCTCAATGAACAGGTAGACAAGAAGCTGGCAATGGTCAACGCACTCGACACCAGCATTGCCGAAAAAGAAGCCTTGGGTCATTCGCTCGACTCTGTTATCATTAAAAAGAATGAAGCCATCAAGGAACTCGAAAAGAAACATGCCGAGGGTGAGGCAACACTGTCCAATATGCAATCCCTGATCGCGAAGCAGCTAGACTCACTGGAAGTAGTGGCCAAGCTCGAAATGAAAGGAGACTCGATCTGGGTTTATCGTGAGAGTACCTATACTAAAAAGCAGCCGGCAGATTCGACAAAACCCGCCGACAATTCAGGCAAAAATCTTTTCTCCTATCCGAAGAAAGTATTTGAGACAAAACTAAGGGAGATCAATATTTCGGTTCGCGAGGGTATTGTAATGGAGATCATCGTCAAAACGGACCGAGGCATTTTCAGGAACAAGCAGGCCGTTATCGACCTGCTGCATTGGGGAACAAGGACCAAGGGAGAACGCCTCTACCGCGAACACCAGACCTATGATGGAAGGGAGGCCGCGGACTATTACATCTTTCTTGACGATGCAGTGATCTATGATGTCACCAGGTCCTATACAGAAGTAGCTTACGGCGACTTCGACATACGCCTGCTGCCCGATACAGGCCAGCGTACCTACCTGCTTCGTGAGTCAACTTCCATCAATACCTATTTCGATGTGGCCGCCTTCACCGACCTCAAAGCGCTCGGGGGTGAGCCCAATGCCATCGCCCAGTTCTCAGCCGAAGCGAAATTCATTACCAACACCCGCAACAAGCCTAATTCTGCTTCCATCCTCTTCAACCACCTCGCTTTCCGTGGCGCTGTTTCAAAATTCGACAATGACTACAAGGGCTCCAGGCTTTATAACAAAGACAGCGTAAGCAGGAAAGATATTCTCCAGCGCGCCCTTTACCAGGTGGGCATAAAGGCCAATGTCCTGAGAGGTGTGGGCTCACCCCTGCCCCGCCATCTTTTTTCAGACCTGCAGCTCAACCTTGGTTTCAATTTTATTGGGTCAAGGGTTTTCGACACCAGCCTGAAAGCTGCGGCAATAACAGATACGGCCTTTCGTACGATCACACAGAACCAGGTCTATATCGAGCCGATGGCGACCATCAACCGGCGAAGAAATTTCTCCATGACACTTTGCCTGCCGCTCTATTGGGTTTCGGTAAAGAAAAGCGCCTTTATCAGCAACCGCGGGGCCGAATTCTGGATACGACCAAGCATCAACCTTATGTATTATGGTAAGCGTGATCCATCAAGCAAAATATTTTTCCGCTATAACCATTTTATCAATCTCGGAGAGCCCGAGCAGGCTTTCTCCCAGATGCAGCTCGGCTTTTCGGTCAATGTAACCAAGGTTTGGGATGTACAAAAAAACTAGGGAATGATGAAGCATGAAGGCGGCAGGGCAAACGAAAGCAGGCCTCGCCGCCTCATCTATGAAATGATTTGATCTTCAACTTAAACCAGGTCTTGTAACAACAGGTCGAGCCGAAGCCATAGCCCCTTCCAGGATAGATTCAAGCTTCTTCATCCGCCTTCGGCAAGGCAGCAAAGCCCCGATCAATGATTAACCCAAAACGCAGACCCGCACGGTTTAACGCAACAAGCTTATCGTTCCCTTTTTCTTCACCACCTGTCCTTGCGATGTGGTAATGATGGCTACATAGGCATAAGCGCCATTGGGCATCTGCCTGTCGCCGGCAAGCCCGTTCCAGCCTTTTTGAATATCGTTGCTGCGGAAGACCTCGCGGCCCCAGCGGTCAAAAATATGGAGCTCGAACTGCTTTGGCGTATCGAAGCTTATCACCCTGAACAGATCGTTCAGTCCATCCCCGTTGGGCGTAAAGCCGCTGGGCAGGAAATATTCCAGGCAATTGTTGTTCACAACCACATCTACCGAAGCTGTATTGCTGCAGCCACGCTGGTCGGTTCCAGTCACCGTATAGCGACCATCCTGCTGAATTACCAGTACAGGCCTGTCGGTATTGGCGTTGCTCAATCCTGTAGATGGCGACCATACATAATCACTTGCTCCATTGGCCTCTAATGTTACCGAATTGCCCAGGCAAAGCGGATCGGGCAGGCTATTGATGCGAACGACCGGCTTTGGATACACGATCATTACCTCCTGTGCTGTATTGCTGCAATTACCGGTAGTGGTTGTAAGTGTCACTGTATACAAACCCGCGGTATTCCAGGTTGCGGTCAGTGGTCCTGCACCTGTACCAGATACGGCATCGGCCCCTGCAAAATCCCAATCATAATCCTGCGCTGCAGGATTTGTGGGCAATGCGCTGATGTTTACGGCGCTCTCAACACAGGAAGCCTGGAGCGCGATGCGCGGCCGGGGGTTGTCGGCAACCAGGGCTATAGCAGGAGCACGTGGCCCCTCGCATCCATTTATATCTGTTTGGCTAAAATAAAAAGTTTGCGTACCCGCCACTCCCGTTGCAATCTGCGGCGCCGAAGAAAGGGGCATTCCGCCTACAGGATCGGCATACCAGCGCAGACCGGCTCCGCTGCCCTGCAGGGTTTCGGCAGGAGCATACTGGCAAAGCCTGAGCGGATCAGGCGCTGTTGGTGCGGAAGGCAAGGTCCGCACGGTTACGATGAGCTCAGACCTCGGGCTTTCACAGCCATTTAGGTCGGTTTGGCTTACATGATAGCTGAACGATCCGGCCGCTGTTGTTGACGGAAGGGGCGCCTGTATGCTTCCCACACCACCTGCAGCAAGGTCATACCAGCGCAGTCCGTCGCCTGACGCGGTCAAAGGCAAAGGGGTAATGTTCTGGCAATAGAACACTGGAGAAACAGCCGGTGCGGCAGGTTGTGCAAATACAGTTACCGGGACAGGCGATCTGGGACTCTCGCAGCCATTGGCATCGGTTTGACTTACATAATAAGCTGTGTTACCTGGTATGCCTGTTTGCGGTATAGGCGCAGCCATGCTTCCGGAACCTCCGCTTGCATTGTCATACCATAGCAGATCAGCGCCGCTGGCCGTCAGAGCCAGCGATGGTGCGTATTGACAATATTGCACCGGCACAGTGGCTGGTCCGGCCGGCAGCGGACGGATGGTAACGGCCAGGCTTGCACGAGCACTTTCACAACCCAGGGCATCGGTCTGGCTTACATAATAAATTGTGCTGCCTGCCGCGGCCGTAGAAGGTATGGGGGCAGCGGTGAGGCTGCTTCCGCCGGCAGCAGAGCCATACCAGCGAAGGTTATCGCCGGTAGCAGTTAGTGCCGTTGTTGGCGCGCCTTCACAGAAAGCCAGATCCTGTACCTGCGGGAGGCCTGGCAAGGCATGAACAGTAACGGTCAATGGCATCCTTGCGCTTTCACAGCCATTGGCATCTGAAGCGCTTACATAATAGGTAAGGCTGCCCGCCGCTGTTGTTGAAGGTGTTGGAGGCATGGCATCGCCCGCCCCGCCGGCGGCACTACTGTACCAAAGCAGCTGCGTACCCGAAGCAGCCAGTGCAGCCGGTGCGGCGCCCTGGCAATAAAAAATATCATTTGTCTGCGGCGCAGGCGGTAAGGCATTGATTGATACCGGCAGTATTGCACGCTCGCTTTCGCAACCGTTGGCGCCCGTCTGGGTTACCCAGTAATTGGTTGAACCTGCAACTGCTGTAGAGGGCACGGGTGCGGTGCTGCTTGCCATGCCACCTGAAGCCGCATCGTACCAAAGCAGGCCGGAGCCGGCAGCAGTCAGTGCGGCTGCACCAGTTCCCTGGCAATAGCTGACAGCGCTGACCAAAGGAAGCGGGGGCCTCGGGTTGACCGTTACCTGCAGGGTGGCACGCTGGCTCTCACAGCTGTTGGCATCGGTTTGCGAAACATAAAATGTATTTACACCAATAGAAGCGGTAGAAGGAATGGGGGCCGTTACATCGCCCGGGCCACCGCTTGCACTACCGTACCAAAGCAGTCCGCTACCTTGCGCTGTAAGGCTTTGGGCCGGACTGCCTTCGCAATAAGTCAATGGCAAGGTAACTGGCGCAGCGGGCAAGGCAAATACTTCTACATTGATCAGGGCCTTAGGCCCTTCGCATCCGTCAGTACTTACCTGGCTTACATAATAATCGGTTGTACCGGCAGTTGCTGTCGAAGGCGTGGGCGCAGTGAGGCTGGCAGGACCGCTGCCCAAAGAAGTATACCACCGAAGATCTGTACCCTGCGCCGTAAGGCTATTGGGTGCGGCATTCAGGCAATAACTCACAGAGCTTACAAGTGGCGCGGCAGGCTGAGGATGCACAAGAACGTTGATAGCTGCCCTTGGGCTCTCGCATCCATCGCTGGTCTGGCTTACATAGTAACTGGTGCTGCCCGCAGACGCAGTTGATGGAGTAGGTGCAGATGTGCTGGCAGTCCCTCCGGCCGGTACTGTATACCAGCTCAGGTTGGAACCCGTAGCCGTGAGCGCCGCGGGTGGGGCAGACTGGCAATAAGTTTGGTTTGATACTACCGGTACAGCCGGCAGGGCTTTGATCGTAACAGCCAGTGCAGCACGTGGGCTTTCGCATGCATTTGCATTCGTCTGGCTCACATAATAATTGAAAGTACCGGGTGCAGCCGTTGAAGGCAAGGGCGCAGTGCTCGAGCCGCTGCCGCCGGCGGCAGCGGAGTACCAAAGGAGGTTGGTGCCTGTAGCATTGAGCGCTGGAACGGTTTCACCAGCACAATAGCTGAGTGCCGTAACAGCGGGAGCAGCAGGCCTTGGATTTATGGTAACCACCAATGATGCGGCAGCGCTTTCGCAGCCAATCGCATCTGTTTGTGTAACAAGATAGGTAGTCGTACCAGCCGAAGCAGAGGAAGGCGTTGGTGTTCCAACGATAGGCGTTCCGTTCGAGGCATACCAACGCAAGCTGGTACCGGTTGCCGTAAGTGCCGTGGTGGGACTGCCCTGGCAGTATACCGGCGAAGGAATATTGGTAGGCAAGGGAGTGATCGCTTCCAATTGCTCGTCAAGGCCTATATCAACCGTACCGGCTTGTATTCTTGCATCACCATCCATGTCTACAGCAGGCAAATATTCCGCGCCGTTATCGCCCGCATCGATCAGGGGTGAGCAGGGCAGGATATGAAAGTCGCCGGTAGCAGGTGAAACAAAACGCGGATTGCTATTGATATTACCCGCGCCGGGTGCGGCAAGCTGGAGGGCACAGGCATTAAAAGTAAATTCTGCATTGGTAGCTGTACCCTGGTTTTGCAGGACGGCTGTATAATTGCCAGCGGCACGGTAAACAGCCGAATTGGCTACATCAGCCCTGCTGCTGCCGCTGTTTTGCATCAGGTTGCAGAAGACCGGCTGTGCATGATTGTAAAATACGCAGTTGGTGATCTTGGTTCTGCACTCGCTGTTGGCGCCGTCGCCATCCAAACCTACTGCTTTTCCTAAGGTTGCCGTGTTAGCAAGGAAAAGAGAGGATCTGATATAAGAATCCGTTTTGGCGCCACCAAGTGCAACCACACCATACCCTCCGCCAAGCACACCTTCATTACCCGTGAATGTGCATTCATCGATATAGCATAAGCCCGTTGCACCGGTGCCACTGGAATACGTGCAAATGCCCCCACCATAAACACCAAAATTATTTCGGATAACACACCTGTAAATACCGGCTGTTGCATTGACACCGGCAGCGCGAACCAGCACACCACCGGCGACATTATAGGTCTGGAGCACGGTCGTTCCAGGATAATTTTCGTTGCCATTGCCGCCTTCCACCGTAAACCCGTCGAGAATTGTATTGATTGCTGTATTTGTAAACCGTACAACATAATAGGTGTTGTCTGTTTTGACGCCGACCGTTCCAATATCGCCACTGAGTATGGTTTCGTTCAGCTTCCAGTTACGGCTGGCCCGTGCAGTCTCGGTACCCGCAAATCCGCCATATACGCTCACTCCCGATTTCATGTTGAACGAGATCGTGCGGTCTGAACCAGCCGTGGGCTTATAGGTACCCTGGGCTACCCAGATCTCATCGCCGGTATTTGCCGCGGCAAGTGCCGCACTCAGGTCTTTGTAGGCAGTAGCCCAGCTGGTACCTGCACCAGGTGCTGGATTATTTATGTTTACGTAAATAGTGGCCGCCCCGGAAGAAAAAGATACGAAGAGGCAAAAAAAAGCAAGCAGTGGTTGGACGAGGTTCCTGGTCATTTTCTCAAAGGAATTGGTGGTTAATCGCTCGCAAATATAATAGCCATTTGCAGTATTTAAAAGCCGCCTGCACAGGTAGTTTGCAAACCTTCGGCAAAATCCGGCGGTAAGCCCGGATAAAAACAAGATAAGGAAGCAGACAATCAAGCCACGAGGCGCATTACAACCGATACGATGGCTGCCGGCGAAACAAAGCAATTACCGCAGTTCCCGTCCATCTTATTCGCCGATGGCTAAACAAGGACCGTATACCTAAGGCAGCGGCCTTCTCATAAGAGGGAAAGAAGATAACCTGCAACACCTCCACCTAATACGATGAAAGCCGAGTTGATTTTTTTAAATAACAAGCTCACCGCAAGACCACCGAGGGCTATGAGTACCGTACGCAAATCTGTAACTGCGGTCTTGCCCAATTCAAAGCAAACAGAAAGCATGATGGCCACTGAGGCCATATTCACCGTATCGAGGAAAGCCGACATCATCTTTGAACTTCTCAACTTTGGGATCAATGGGTTGAGCAGTGCAACAAAGACAAAGGATGGAAAAAAGATACCGATGGTGGCAGCAACCGCACCGCCAATGCCACTCAGCTGCCAGCCGATAAAAGTAGCCGAAGAGAACACCGGCCCAGGGGTGATCTGGCCTGCAGCAATGGCATCGGTAAGCTGTTGTTTTGTAAGCCATCCCCGGCTTACCAATTCGGCGTCGAGAAAGGCAAACAATACATAACTACTACCATAGAGAATGCTGCCGATCTTTAGAAAGATCAAAAATATTTTCCCGGGGACGGCCGGCGAAGGCGGCAGGGCTTGCAGAAGCACAAAAGGAAAAACGCCGTAAGATTTATTCCCTCGCACTCCAAGTAAGTAAATAAGTATACCCAGCAGACCCGCACAGAACAAAATATAGATCTCGTTTAACCCTATTAGTACGGCGACCACACACAATAGCCCGATCAGCCCAAGCTGTACGCTTTTTAGCGCTTTTTGCCCGAGTACCATCATCGAAGAAATAACTACGGCAATGATGGCAGGCTTTACGCCATAAAGAAATGGCTGCAGTTGGGGGAGATGTCCATATGCGGCATAGGCCCATGCCAGCAACCCTGTAAAGATCACCGCCGGCATAATAAAACAGCATCCCGCTAAAACCAGTCCGCGCCAGCCGGCCCTTTCCCGCCCGATGTGCATAGCCATCTCTGTTGAATTGGGACCGGGTATAAGATTTGTCGCGCCAACAAGGTCAAGGAAATGATCGTGCGACATCCAGTTTCTTTTTCTTACTACCTCCTCCTCCATCATGGCAATATGAACAGCAGGTCCGCCAAAACCGATCAGGCCTAACTTCAAAAATAACTTTGCGACTTCCCCCAGTCTTGTTCTGTGCAGGTCCATGTTTTTTCTTTGAAGGGCTGCCGGGGAAACAGATCGAAACATACATGTTTCAAGATCTACTGCGTCTCCCACTTTGGATCAGGCAGGAATATCGATTCCTTCCGCCCTTGCTTTTGAAGCTGCAAATTTAGGCCTGCGCGAAGCTTATTGTACCACCAGCTTGCGGTAATAAACAGCAGAACCAGTAATTATTTTCAGGTGATAATGTCCGCTTGCCAGCCTGGGCACGACCTTTACAGGAATGGTGTTTGCGCCCTGCCCCAACTGCACCTGCTGCTCGTCGATTGTCCGGCCGCCGGCATCTATTACCTGGAGCGTCAGCCTGTCTTCCCTGTCAGCCAGCAAATACACGCTGGCAGAATGGGCAGCTGGGTTGGGAAACACATTCACTGTCGCGTCGTTCCCGCTTTGCACAGTAACAGTTTTGCTGAAATGCGATTTTCCGTCGAGATCTACCTGCCGGATACGGTAATAAATCCGTCCGGCAAGGGCCTGGGCATCTGTAAAACCATACTGCTTGGGACTTGTTGCCAAAGGACTATAAGCCACCTGGCCGGCCGCCGCAAATGAAATGCCATCACTGCTTCTTTCGACCACATAGTACGCTACATCCTGCTCCTCGGCCACCAGCCAGCGTACTGCATTGCCCAACGCTTCCTTCCTGGCCGAAACATCCAGGAAGCTTACAGGAAGCACGCCATTGACCGCAACAGTAGCTGCTGAAGGCGCGGATGAGCAAACAGTAAGTCCGCTCAAGCTGGTTGCCTTGATCACTACGCTGTAAGTACCCGATGAGGTAAATGTATTGGTGGAAATGGAAAGGCTACCGTTAGAGGTGGCCCAAACACCGGTAGCAAGTGAACGGCCGGTTGAAGCATCAGCAATACCATAAAACGTACCTGCAACAGCATTGGAAATGGTATAAGTAACCGACTGGTTAGGCGTTGTTGAAAAATTGGCCGGGGAAACGATAGGGCTGGCCGGCAGCGAAGCACAGGAAATAGTCGTTGCAGAAGCGGGACAAAGAACTTCCTGCTTACCTGTCTCCTTGATCCCGATCGTAAGCACGCCGTTGGCATACAATCCATTATTTGAAGTCGTGTTGACGGCAATCGGTCCCCAGGCAGCCGTATTGGTACTCACAGAGCCAATGCTGATGCCGTCGAGGTAAAGGCTTGCCAGGCTTGAAGTAAAGCTGCCGTTGAGTGTGCCCGATACCGAAGTTGCGCCGGAAGATACCGGACCGGTGATAGACCCGCATCTGCTGCTCGCAGTAAGGCCAACCGCGGCGACGCTGGCCGAGCTGGAACTAACAGCACAGCTGCCTGTCTGCGCAGTTGCATAGTAGCTTGTCGAAGCTACGGCCGAGTAGGCAGAAGGGCTCGTACCTGCATTGCCGGTTGACCAAAGGCCGTTGGCCTGTGCCGTTGTAGTTGCTACCAGAACATTAGCAGCAGTATACACCCTGATCACACTGGAGGGTGCAGGAGCATAGCCGCTTATAGAGAGGCCCGAGCTGATCTCACCATTGTTATCGGCTGTTATGACAGGAGGCTGGCTATAGCAGCTTACCGTGTATATAATTGAGCTCGCTATGCATTTGCTGGTGCTTACCGTGCCCGTCGTCAGCACATTGGTCACCTGCACCTGGTCGCCATTTATGAGAGAAAGGTTAGAAAAACTGAAAACACCTGCAGCCGATGCCGTAACCGATTGCACACCCATGCCGTTTACCAGTAATGAAACTGTGCTGTTAGGTTCTCCTGTTCCTGTTAGCACGGTGGCACCGGGACTCAATATGGAGCTGATGACGGGAATGGCGGCGGTTCCCGCCAGGTTGTTTGAAGTACCTGAGCCAGTCGCAAGGCAGAAATAGACCGCTTCCGATGTACAGCCCGAAGGGTTCATATAATAGATCTTGTATGTGCCTGATGGCATGTTTGGACCGCCATTGCACCCGCCGGCATAGTTCCAGGTGATGTTCGGACTGGTTCCGCTCGTTGTAAACTGCGCTGCATTTGCCACGCTGCTTTCAATCGTTCCCCTGGTGAGGTTCTCTACGTATGTGACCCAGCCTGAGGCCAGGTTATTGCCGCTAACACCCTTGCTGTAATTGTTCGCGCAGGTGAGAGAGGGCAGCGCCGGCCTGTTGGCGGGACTGCAGGAACTGGCTGTCACCGCATTGCTGACGAGACACATCGATTCTCCTGAAGCCTGCGCTTTTGCGGTGATGACATCGGCATTGGCAACTGCAATATTATTAAGGGTCCAGGTTGAACTGGATGCAACCCCGCTAACCGTACCGACAGCCACGCCGTTCTTGTATACGGTAATGGCGGCTGTTGAAACAGCACCGGAAAGCGCGGAGCGCGTCCAGGTACCGGAAATGCTTACAGTACCCGTTCCGACCGGACTATTCACCACAGGCGCTTCAGTACACACCGGCCCGAAAGAACCGACACTGAGCCTCATCGGAGGCTGGGCATTTATATAAGCTTCGTATTGTGCATTGGTGCTTTTATAGGCATCGTCGGACAAACCATAAATATCCGACTTGGGTCCGCCAATTGCAGCCTGAGGCGACATGACCGTAGTAGCCGCAAATCTAAGGTTGGAATTGGCTGTGAGGTTGAAAGGTGCCGCCTGCAAATCGGAAAAAGGCACATAAAAATCAATGAGAAAATCAGGGTCGCCATTATCGAACGTCCCTGCTACCGACACCTGCGACATGTCCTGCCAGTTGCTGTAAGCCTTTACGAGTGTTGGAGCGCCTGTTCCGTCTACATTGTAAATGGCGATCCTTGAATTGGTTTCCAGCACGATCTCCAGCTCAAAACCCGGGTTGCCATTGACCCCTGTAGTGGCAGCTTGATAGTTAGGGTCGGCATTGGCCCCGGCAGCGCCGAACCTGCCATCGGTATCGAACAATACACTGTAGCCCTTTGATCCCGTCATAATGGAACCCATGCGAAACCGGAACAGCAGGTTTGTACCCGAATAGTAAATGTAAACGCCATGGTTCTGGTTATCTGGAACAAAATCCGAATAAAGATGATTCGGCCCTCTTCTAAGGTCGCCGTAAGGCTCGATGGTATAACAGGGAACGGCGGAAAAAACAATCTCGGAATTGGCAACGTCGCTGGCGCCAAAACCGGCGCTGGTCGTTGAGGTATAGCCATCGCCGTTAGGATCCAGCACCGCCCTGCCTGCAACAGACGTTGCCGTGCGGTTAATGAGGCCTGAGCGCTGGGCATTTGATTGAAAAAATGCACAGGAAAAAATCAACAAGAGGGCAAAGGACTGGTTCTTCATAGCGGTAGTTTGGCAAGCACAAAGAAAGCGCTGTTGATGCTGGCAACCAAGACTGTATAGCCCTTGCGCGGGCTCTATTCGATGAAACCGATCTTTCCATAGCCAGCAGCACTGAATTCAGCCGCCGGTTTAGCGAAGAATATGCAACACCTCGATAGCGCACAGACTGAGAAAATCTCAACAATCGCGTATTTTCAAGTGGAGGACGCTTTGGTTCCGGTCGCAATACCCGCAGCGTATTAGCCTTTCTGTTAGTTCTGCAACTGAATCCTTTTCCAAACCTTCGACAAGATTATCTTATCTGGAATGTTTGGGTTATTTTGGCATAACGCTTAAAACCAAATCGAACCTAACCATGAAAAAGAAGCCATTCCTTATCCTCTGCCTTCTCCTATTTGCGCATGCTGCCATCACCCAGGATATATTGCCGCCCGGCCACAGCTCCCTTGACCGCAAACTCCTGAAAGAAGGCCGTTCCGAGATGGGCTATTATATGATGAGCGGACGCCAGATGGTAGAGATCTGCACTTTCGAGATCGAGATAAAATCCGATACCAGGGCGCTTTCCATCTTTACCAACCTGCGCTTTATCCAGTCCGGTGACCAATGGATCGACACCATTGTTTCAGACATCAATACCTTCAAGCCTATTTATCATTCCTCCTTCAACAAAGACCGCGATTACGTACTCAGGTATGGCAAGGAGGTAACAGGCTATCATTATGACAAGCAGCTAAAAAAAAGAACGGCTATAAAAGATGCAACAACCGAGTCGTTTTTCGACGGATATGCCTATCCCTACCTTCTTGGTCTGTTGCCCCTGGCTCCGGGATACAAAAAGGACCTGCTGGCCTACGAATACCTTCCGCAAAACAACAAGCACGTTAAAACCGCTCATATCGAAGAAGTAAAGAACAGTGTTTTTACCAGCGATCTTACGGGCCAGCATAAGGTATGGCAGGTGAGCATTCTCGAAGAATCGACGAACAACAGGTTCGATTATTTTATAGACAAGGAAACAAGAAAGATCTGGCGCGTGGATATTTTTTCAAAAGGCCAGCACCTGGTCATGATCGATAAGGAGATCGATTATAATCCCATCAAAGCAGTTTTCAACAAACAGGAAACGCTTAAGCTGGTAAAAGACGGCTCCGGCGTGATCAGCGGCGAAGTGTTTGCCAGGGACAACGAGAACGAAGGCGCGCTCAAGGGCATGGCTGTGCTCAATATCAATAAAAAGCAATATGCACCGGCAGGCACTTCAGTGATCCTCATTCCTTACACTGCTTTTTTTAAGGAGTGGGTGAAGCTGAACGAAAGCTCAAGAAAAAAAGGCAGGGCCATACCGCTTCCAAAAGAGGCGGCTGAATGCATTAAGCAGACCACTGTATACGATGACCATGGTCATTTTGAATTCGTCAACCTCATGCCGGGCGATTACCTGCTGTATACCGAATTTGGTTATGTACACACCAGCCGGCGGACCGAAGTCGTGGGTTATACAGACACCTATATCAACGGCATGTTCCAGGGCTCTTCGCAAAACACCCGCACTTATAGCTATGGCACCAATTCGGCGGCTGCCGTAAAAAAAGTAGTGACCATAGAAAAGGAAGGACAGAACATAAACGTCAAGCTGAAGAAAACAAAATAAGAAAGGCCGGCCTGTGCAAGCGGGCCGCAGCATGCTGTTTATGATTCTTGCCTCGCAAACAGCAGTCTATCTGGATAAAACGATTCATACATCAAGCCCGCGCGGACATGCGCGTTTGCGTCCACTTGTAGGCTTTGCCACACCTCGATGCCGCTGGTTTCGGTAGGTCCGTGCATGGCAAAGCTCGTGAGCCGGATCAGGTCTATGCTCTGCATGCGGATTTTCCAATTCCTTCGCCGGCCGTGCTGATAAATTTCTCTTCTATGCATGGCAAGTTTTGTCCAGGAGGGAACAGGCGCTTTCTCGCGATCGATGCTGCCTGACTCAAATCCAGGTACTTCAGCCTTCCTCGAGCCAGCTTTCAGGGAAAGAACAATGAGGTGAAATCTATTTTACATTCTCATGAAGTGAAAAAGAATATGGAAACGCAGACCGGTCTGTACCGCGCTGCTTGTTGGGTAAGGGCGACAGGGAAAAATCCAGGCTTCCGCCTTTTAAAAGATTGTAATGGTCCACCCAGTTCTTATGGTGCAGCAATCCATTCAGTTTTACCGACTGCACATAGGGGCGCTCGCTCCCATTGCCCGGCGCCGATATCACCAGCTCTTTGCCATTACCAAAATGAAGCTTTGTCTTCCTGAACAGTGGTGTGCCCAGCACATACTGCGACGTACCCGGACATACCGGGTAAAAGCCAAGGGCCGAGAACACATACCAGGCCGAGGTCTGCCCATTGTCCTCATCGCCGCAATAGCCATCAGGCGTGGGTTTATACAATCGCTTCATTGCCTCCCGCACCCAGTACTGTGTCTTCCATGGCTCGCCAGCATAGTTGTACAGATAAAGCATATGCTGGATAGGCTGGTTGCCATGTGCATACTGCCCCATATTCATGATCTGCATTTCGCGGATCTCATGTATAACACCGCCATAGTAGCTTTCGTCGTAGCTGGGCGGCATGGTAAAAACAGAATCAAGCATGGCCACAAAGGCCTTGTCGCCCCCCATCAGCTGCTTAAGACCTTCAAAAACGTGGAACACGCTCCAGGAATAATGCCAGCTATTTCCTTCTGTAAAAGCATCGCCCCATTTAAAAGGATTGAAGGGCGACATGAAGCTGCCATCCCGGTTCTTTCCACGCATCAGCTTTGTTTCCGGGTCGAACAGCTTTTTGTAGTTGAGGCTGCGGGCGGCATAATAGTCCAGCTCAACCCTCGGCCGCCGGAGCGCCTTGGCCAGCTGGTAGATGGTAAAATCATCATAGCAATACTCGAGCGAACGGGCGGCGCTTTCATTGATCTTTACATCATAAGGCACATAACCCAGCTCTTTGTAATAAGAAGCACCTTTCCGCCCAACGGCATCGATCGGGCCCTCATTGTCTGCTCCCTTTCTCAGGGCTTCGTAAAGCGTCCCGATATCATAGCCCCGCAAGCCTTTTATATAAGCATCGGCCACCACCGATGCCGAATTGTTGCCGATCATGATATTGGCATAACCCGGGCTGGACCATTCGGGCAGCCAGCCGCCCTCTTTGAAATCGTTCACAAGCCCTTCCTGCATTTCCCGGTTGATATCGGGATACATAAGATTGAGGAAGGGGTAAAGCGCCCTGAAGGTATCCCAGAAGCCGGTTCCGCCAAACATGCGGCCCGGCAGCACCTGCCCGTTGTAAGGACTCCAGTGTACGATCTTTCCTCCGGCATCGGCCTCATAAAGCTTTTGCGGGAATTGCACGGTGCGGTAGAGGCAGGAATAGAATGTTCGTACCTGCTCCTCGGTACCTCCCTCCACGCTGATCTTCGACAGCACATCGTTCCAGGCTTTTTTTGCTTTCTGCCTTGTTTGATCGAAGCCATCGCTGCCAATCTCCCTCGAGAGGTTGAGGGCAGCCTGCTCAGGCGAAATGAAGGAGGATGCCACGCTGAGATGAACCTTCTCTCCTTTTGCCGTTTTAAAACCAATGACCGCACCGGCATGGAAGGCGCTTGTTTGCAGCGAATCCTTCACTGCCACACTATCATGCCACACATAGTGCAGGGTGAAAGGCTTATCGACCCGGATCTCAAAATAATTCTTGAAATTCACCAGGTTGCCACGGCTGTACCTTGTCGAGTAGCCAATGATCTTTTGCTGCTCCGGAAGGATCTGTACGAATGAACCCTTGTCGAAGGCATCGATAATAAGAAAGGAACTATCGGACCGCGGAAAGGTAAATCGGAACTGCGCAGCCCTTTCGGTCGGAGCGATTTCGGTCGTAACATCCGCATCCGCCAGGTATACACTATAATAATATGGCTTGGCGATCTCGGTCTTGTGAGAGAACCAGCTCGCCCGCTCATCCTGCCGGAACCTCGCCTTGCCGGTGACAGGCATGATCGAGAACTGGCCGTAATCGTTCATCCAGGGCGAAGGCTGGTGGGTTTGCTTGAAGCCACGGATCTTGTCGGCACTGTACTGGTATTGCCAGCCATTGCCCATAACACCCGTCTGCGGCGTCCAGAAATTCATGCCCCAGGGCAAGCAAATGGCGGGATAAGTATTTCCGTTGGATAGGCTCACTTTCGAATCAGTTCCCATCAAAGGATTTACCCATTCAACAGGATCACTTACTTTCTCCACGAGCTGCGCATTGGCGGCGCTGCCGAACAGCATAACAGCCGCCATAATTTTTTTCATCATGATCATCTCATTCGTTTTGCAGGTTATTCCCGCTTTTTTTGCATTTTCTGCAATAAGATTTGCTGCGTCCTGGCTCTCCATCGCCCCTTTTTCAAACACGTCGATCAGGCTGTCGGCAACAGTGCCCGGCACGGACAGTCAAGAACTTTCACGCTATCGCAGCTTCGAGGTGATCTGGAAATTATAATGCTGGCCCGATGGATGTATCTCCGACCAGCGTCCGTCAAAATGAAGCTGCCACACTTCTCCTTTTTTGGCACTCCTGTTCACCCATCGTATCGATGGTCTATAAAAAAGGGATTCCCGCTTTACACCAT
>DASTPZ010000294.1:0-24444 GCA_035761965.1 Flavisolibacter sp.
TGAATATCGAGTTCCGTATCCTGTGGTGTACGCTTCGCATGAGCCCTGCGAAAATAATAGCAATTTTGAGAGTTTGTGTATAGATTTCGTTAACCCCGTGCAAACAGGGTCTGAAACGCCTCTGGCCCCGAATCAGTAAATTGCGGCCCAAATCAGTTTTTCAGCATGAGCATTGTTCAAAAGATAAAGGAATCGGCTGCCAGGGCCATTGGAGAATTGTACCGGCTGGACGCTGTTGCAGACGATATCCTGGTAAACCAAACCAAACCCGAGTTCGAAGGCGACTATACCGTGGTGCTTTTCGCCCTGGTCAAGCAGGTAAAGCTGTCTCCCGAGCAACTAGGCAGGGAAATGGGCGACTACCTCGTTGCCAACAGCAATGGGCTGTTTACAGGATGGAACGTGATCAAGGGCTTTTTAAACCTTGTTGTTTCCGACAGCTATTTCAATACTTACCTGATGGAAAGCCACACGCTGACTGACAGGGCAAGGCCCCAGGCCAGGCAGCGAAGGGTGATCGTGGAATATTCCTCGCCCAATACCAATAAGCCATTGCACCTGGGCCACTTACGGAACAACTTCCTGGGATGGAGCGTGGCCGAGATACTGAAGGCCAATGGCAATGAGGTGCTCAAGACCTGTATAGTGAACGACAGGGGCATCCATATCTGCAAAAGCATGATCGCCTGGCAGATGTTTGCTGCAGGCGCCACACCCGAAAGCACCGGTACCAAGGGCGATCATTTTGTAGGTGACTATTATGTACGTTGTGAGAACCAGATAAAAGAAGAGGCGGCCCTGCTCTCCGAGAAGGTGGCCGCAGGCAATTTTGAAGAAATAGCCGAGAAAGACCGTCAAAGACTGGTCGAGCTGCAGGAATTGTCGGGCGCCATTTTTGGAAACAGCGAAAAGGATAAGGAAAAGCTGAAGAAGATTGCGGAAGAGCGAAAGGAGATCATCAGGGCGAATACCCCGATCATGCGCAAGGCGCAGCAGATGCTGGTAGACTGGGAACAGGGCAAGCCTGAAGTAATGGAGCTTTGGAGGAATATGAACGGATGGGTATACCAGGGATTTGAAGAAACCTACAAGCGCATCGGGAGCGATTTCGACAAAACCTATTACGAAAGCGGTACCTACCTCCTGGGCAAACAATTTGTGGAGGAAGGACTGGCCAAAGGCGTTCTTTACCGTAAAGACGATGGAAGCGTATGGATCGACCTTACCAGTGAGGGCCTTGATGAAAAGCTCCTCCTGAGAAAGGATGGCACATCGGTATACATCACGCAGGACCTTGGCCTGGCCGAGGAAAAATACCGGGACTTCCCCTATGACCAGAGCTTTTACGTTATAGCCGACGAGCAGAATTACCACATGAAGGTGCTCCAGCTAAGCCTTAAAAAGCTGGGCATGCCTTATGCCGATGGGATTGTTCACCTGAGCTATGGCATGGTGGAGCTGCCCAGCGGCCGCATGAAAAGCAGAGAAGGGACAGTTGTAGATGCAGATGATCTTGTGAATGAGATGGTGATAGAAGCCGAGAAAAAAACAAGCGAAAAAAGCAAGGTCGACGAATTTACGCCGGCGGAGCTGAAAGAGCTGTACGAAACCATTGCCCTTGGTGCGCTCAAGTTCTTCCTCCTCAAAGTCGATCCGAAGAAAAAAATGGTTTTTAACCCAGAGGAGTCCATCGACTTTCACGGCTTTACCGGGCCCTTTATCCAGTATACCCATGCAAGGATCAAATCCATACTAAGAAAAGAAGCACCCGGCGCGGTCAAGGCTGCTGCCACATCTCTCCTGCCGCTGGAAAAGCAGCTGCTCATGCTGCTGGAACAGTACCCCGAAGTGGTGCGCCAGGCGGGGATGGAATACAATCCTTCCTCTATAGCCAACTATGCTTTTAGCGTAGCGCAAACTTATAACAGCTTCTATACTGCTCACAGCGTGCTCAAGGCAGAAAGCGAGGAGAAAAAACAGCTCAGGCTGATGATCAGCCAGCTCACTGCCAATACGCTCAAAAATGCCATGGGTCTGCTGGGCATCAGGGTGCCGGAACGCATGTGATGATTGTATCCAAGAAAAAGGACCACCGCGGAGTGGTCCTTTTTCTTAACCGCAGGCAAGCCGTACGGAAATATTTTTATGGCTCAAAAGCCGGGCATTTGTTTTTGCTGCTTCAGGCTTTGGAGACTCGGATCAAGCGCAATGGCCTTATCGCAAAGTGCCTGGCCCTTTTGCTTCTCACCTTTTTTCTGAAAGCTCATACCGATCATATATAGCGCTTCGGCATTTTTGCTGTCTGCGGCCAGGATCTGGTCGTAATAGCTGATAGCCTCATCATATTTTTTGCTGTCGTAATGGGCTTCCGCGAGCATATTGAGAATGTTCAGATCCGTAGGGCGGGACTTGAGCATATCCTTCAGCATCCCGATCGCCTGGTCTGCCTTGCCTGCGTTCACATAGGCCACGGCCAGGTTCTGCAGGTATTCGTTGTCCTTCTTATATCCCTTCTCTCCTGCTTCCAGCATGTATTTCAGCGAATTCTGCTCATCGGGGATGGCGTAATAGATCAGGGCCATTTCATAGATCCAGCGGCTTTGATTAGGCTCGATCGCCAGGGCCTTATGAAAGTATTCGACCGATTGCTTGTAGTTGAACATGTCTGCATAAGCACGTGCTACAGTATACGGTATCTCTGCATTTGCCGGATTTTCCTTTGATGCAATATTCAGGTAGGTAATGGCATTGCCAAGATCTTCCTTTGCATAAAAAGCCTTTCCCAGGTAATAGGCCGTTTGCTCCGCAGGTTTTACCTTCTTAAGCAGGCTGGCGTATTTGATCACATCATCGAATTGCCTGAGGTTGTAGGAAAGCAGCATTAGCTGGCGATAGGTGCTGTCGGACTGGTCGCCCAGCTTTTCAAGCTGCTGAAAGGTTGTGCGTGCCTGGCCGTAACGGCGAAGGTCGAGATAGGCTGCGGCCAGTTCGGAGACGATCTGCTTATCATCCTTTTTATAGCCGTTGGCCTTTTCAAAATGTTTCAGGGATTCGAGCCTGCGGCCCTTATTCTTTTCTTCTATCCCTTTCTGCAGAAAATGGGAAGCGCTGTCGGCTTGGGCAAGAGCAGCTGTGGACAGGCAGATAGCCACCGCGCCGAGGATCAGTTTACGCATAGGATCAATTGGTATTTATGGACCGAAAATAGCCATTAAGTTCCGCACCTGCAAGCCGCGTTGCCCTGATTTTCAAGGCAAGGACCTATTTAAGCACGATAGCACCCAGGGGTGGCAGATTAACGGTCAGTATAAAGGATTTTTCATTTTCCGTATCGGCTTCGATCCGGATGTCGGGATTCATAACGTTGCCCGTCCCCCAATATTTTACATCATCCGTGTTAAATATTTCTTTGGTATAGGCATCGGTGCGCACCGCCACCGTCCAATCCCATCGCGGCACCGGCGTAAGGTTAAGCAGGATCAGCAGCTCATCCCCGGGTTCCTTTCCCTTTCGGCTGTAGGCGATCACGGATTCTGCCCTGTGATTGAGGTCTACCCACTCGAATCCTTCGGTCGTGAACTGGTTTTCGTATAAAGCAGGCTCAGACCGCAGCAAATGATTGAGATCGCGTACGCAGGCCTGCAGCTTCCTGTGTGGCTCATGATCGAGCAGGTACCAGTCGATCTCGCTTTTATAGTTCCATTCCGATGTTTGTCCAAACTCGTTCCCCATAAAAAGCAGGCGTGCACCGGGATGCGTCCACATATAGGCATAAAGCGTGCGGAGGTTGGCAAACTTTTGCCATTCGTCGCCGGGCATCTTATAAAGCATCGGCGATTTTCCATGTACTACTTCGTCGTGGCTCAGCGGCAGCATGAAGTTCTCATCATAGAAATACATCATGCTGAACGAGAACTTATTTTGATGGTGCTGCCTGAATATGGGATCCATCTTGAAATAATCCAGCGTATCGTGCATCCAGCCCATCATCCACTTCATGCCAAATCCAAGTCCACCCAGAAACGTTGGTTTGGAGATCCCGGGCCAGTCGGTTGCTTCTTCGGCAATGGTTTGCGTACCGGGATGATCCCTGAAAATCGTTTCATTCATGTCTTTGATAAAGGCGATCGCTTCGAGGTTGCCGTTGCCGCCAAACTCATTGGGCTCCCACTGGCCGTGGCTGCGCGAATAATCAAGCTTGAGAATGGAAGATACCGCATCGACCCTGATGCCATCGATATGAAAAAGCTCGAACCAGAACTTGGCACTGCTGATCAGAAAGGATTTGACCTCTCCCCTTTTATAGTTGAATATATAGCTGTTCCAATCGGGATGAAAGCCTTTGCGCATGTCGGCATACTCATAGGTATGGGTTCCGTCGAACATGAACAGCCCGTGGGCATCATACGGAAAATGTGATGGAACCCAGTCGAGAATAACGCCAATGCCGTTCTGGTGCAGCTGGTCGATCAGGTGCATCAGGCCTTCGGGCTCGCCAAACCTCGATGTAGGGGCAAAATAGCCAGTACATTGATAACCCCAGCTCCCGTCGAAAGGATGTTCCATCACCGGCATGAGCTCCACATGCGTGAAGCCCATATCCTTTACATAAGGCACCAGTCTCTCGGCAATCTGGTGGTAGGTATTATAGCTTTCCTCGTTGTTCCGGTCGGGGCGCATCCAGCTGGCCAGGTGTACCTCGTAAACGCTCCAGGGCGCGTCCAGCGCGTTTTTCCTGCTTCTCTCCGCCATCCAGTCCTCATCCTGCCATTCATAATCCAGCTCCCAGGTTACAGTGGACGTAGCAGGACGCTTTTCCCAATGGTTGGCAAAAGGGTCTCCTTTTTCGGTTATCACGCCCCTGTACCCGGTAATGCGATATTTGTAGAGCACCCCTTTTTCAATACCGGGTATAAAGCCTTCCCAGATACCGCTCTTATCCCAACGGGGCTGCAATAGATGGCTATCGTGCGCCCAGCGGTTGAAGCTGCCTATAACGGCTACCTGCGTGGCATTGGGAGCCCAAACGCAGAAGTAATACCCTTCCCGGCCAAGGACGGTCATCCGTTTTGAGCCGAATTTACGGTAAAGGCTGTAGTGAGTGCCGCTTTGAAAAGTAGCGATATCATCATCGTACAAAATGGAATAATTCCAAACCGGCCGGGTCGTATCAACAAAATTCCTGTCCTCGTAGCGCTCCTCCGGAGTTGGAGAAAAAGGCACCGGCACATCCGGCAGATTTTTCTGGTCATTGTTGAGATCATTCATACTTTCCTGGAATTAAGACCGTTTAAGTAAAGTTAACAAGTCGCTAAGGTTTTCCACCGTAAATTGTTTTTTCAACCAGATCTGTTAAACCAACATGAGACAACTGCTTATTGGGCTCCTGCTTTTGGGATGCATTCAAAGCGTGCATGCGCAGCTATCGACCGTTAGGGGAAAAGTTGCCGATACTCTCGAAAAAAAGAACCTTCAGCACGCCGTCATCTCGCTTTTGCGGAAGACTGATTCCACGCTATTTACATTTACACGCACAGACCGGAACGGGCAATTTACCTTGCCAAATGTTGAGCCGGGAAAATACCGCCTGCTCATTACCTACCCTAAATTCGCCGATTTTACCGAGGATATCGAGATCAATGCCAGGCCGGAAACAGACCTCGGTACCATACCGCTTACACAGCGCACCCGTCTGCTCGACGCGGTTGTTGTGAGAAGTGCGGGCGCCGTTCGTATAAAAGGCGACACCACAGAATTTGTAGCCGACAGCTTTAAGGTGAGAGAAGGCGCTACCGTTGAAGACCTGCTCAAAAGACTGCCGGGCTTCCAGGTGAACAGCAAGGGTGAAGTAACTGCCCAGGGCCAGCGTGTGCAAAAAGTGCTGGTCGACGGCGAAGAGTTCTTTGGCGACGATCCTACCATGGCTACCCAGAACATCTCGGCAAAAGCCGTCGATAAGGTGCAGGTATACGATACCAAAACCGAACAGCAGAACCTGACAGGTATATCATCGGGCAATGAAGGCAAAACGGTTAATATCAAGCTGAAGGAAGACGCAAAAAAAGGCGCTTTTGGCAAGGCGCATTTTGGTACAGATTTCGAAAGGCTCATTGATGCAAAGGCTCTCTACAATAAATTCTCCGGCAAGAAAAAACTATCGCTGTACGGTACCAAAAGCGACATCACCACCGGTAGCCTTACCTGGGAAGACAGGGAAAAGCTGGGTATGGAGGAAGATTATGAGTACGACGAGATCGGTGGCTATTACTACAGCTTTGGCTCCAGCGACGAGTTCAGCGAATGGAGCCTCAGGGGCCTGCCCAATTCCTACACCGCAGGGGGACTTTTCAGCGATAAATGGAAGGATGATAGGAATAACCTTAACCTTTCTTACCGCTACAACCGCCTTGCTACGGAAAACCAGGCGTCCACCCTTACGCAGAACATACTCGAAGACACCATCACCTACAATAACCAGTACCAGAATACCAGGGGCCTTGTGCAGCAGCACGTGGGAAATGTAAAATATGAATGGAAGATAGATTCTCTCGCCTCGATCAAGCTCAGCTCCGCGGGCACCTTAAAGACCAATGAGCTTTTCAGCGATCTTAACAGTGAATACCTGACCGAAACAGGGCGCTTTATCAACCGGAGCAACCAGGTGGTGGAAAATGAGATCGAACGCCGCCAAATCGATAACCAGCTTACCTACAGGCAAATGTTCAAAAAGAAGAACAGGCTGATGATAGCAACCGCCAGGCTGGGCCTTATCGAAGACCGGCAGGAAGGGGTTATCAAAACCAATACAAGCTTTTTCGATCCCGGCGGCAACCTGGATTCCCTCGATATTGCCGACCAGCAAAAGCTCATGAGCGGAAAATCACGCACCATCGGCACCAAGATAACCTGGAGCGAACCGGTTACTGCTAAGCTGACCCTCGTTGGCGACTATGCCTTCAATACCAATAGCTCCACCTCGCTGCGCAATACCTTCAATAAAGACGTCAGTGGCAAGTACGCCATACGCGACAACGAATTCAGTAATAATTTCGATATGGACGTGTATTCGCACAGCGGCACCGCTATTGTCAAATACACCAACAGCAAGCTGAGAGCCGCTGTGGGCTCCGGCATCAGCACCATCAGGCTGAAACTTTT
Organism: Flavisolibacter sp.; assembly: GCA_035761965.1. GTDB lineage: Bacteria > Bacteroidota > Bacteroidia > Chitinophagales > Chitinophagaceae > Flavisolibacter. Next base: position 7,159 of record DASTPZ010000294.1, read on the forward strand.
CGACATCGACAGCAGCAAGAGAAGCAACTATCATTTTCTCAACCTCACGCCGCAGGCAAGCGCTGCCTACACCTTTAAGCCACAGACGAGGCTCTCGCTCAACTACAGGGGCACAACAAGGCAGCCGAGCATTGACCAGCTGCAGCCGATCAGGGACAATACCAACCGTCTCAACATCTTCGTTGGCAATCCCAACCTCAAGGTAGGCTTCAATCACAACATCAACCTCGGGTTCAATACTTACAAGACGCTGAGCCAAAAAGGCATGTTCCTGCACTTTAGCTACTCGGTGCCGGTGAATGCCATCGCCTTCAACAATTTTGTGGATATAAGCAAAGGAACCAGGATCTACACCCCGGTAAACGTAAATGGTAACCGCAACTGGAATTTCTGGAATGACTTTTTTAAAGATGACAGCGAAAAAGGAAGGTCCTATCATCTCGGGTTAAATGGCAATGGTGGACGGAACGTCAATTTTGTGAATGGGTCAAGGAATATCACCACCTACAATACGGTCAACCTGAACCTTGGTGTAAGCTTCTCCAAGGATGAGAAATACAGCTTCGACATCAGGCCGAATCTGGGATACAATACCTCTAAATCTACTTTCAATCCTGATTTCAAGAACAATTTCTGGACCTATGGCGGCAATGTACAGGCAAGGGTACAGCTGCCCTGGAAGATCGAGATCGCAACAGAAGGCATTATCGACCTGAGACAAAGGCTGGATGCTTTCGATACCAACCTTAACCAGGTGATATGGAATGCTGATATCTCTAAAAAGGTTTTCAAGGATAAGTCAGGCAAGATCATCATCGTTGCCAATGACATACTCGATCAGCGCAGGGGCTTCAACCGCAATATCAACAGCAATTTTATCTCCGAGGAGCGATTCAGCAGGTTGAGCCGCTATTTCCTGCTTAAATTCGAATGGACCTTATCTAAAATGCCGGGGCAAAACAAATAATATGAAAAAAACAGTTTTTATACTTTCCCTGTTTTTGCTGGGCTGCCTGCCTTGCATGGCCCAGACCTCGTTTCACTCCTCTGTCAAGATCGAGTTTGAAAAGACCGTATATGTAAAGCAGCTGATCAAATCCCTGGATCCCGAATGGTACGAGTTCGCCAAAGACAGGATACCAGATGCCACCATCAGCTATTTCGATTTTATAGGCGACACGATCCATTCTCTTTACAGGCCCGGGCGCGAAGTTCCTGTCGACCCCAGGTCTTTTTGGAACGGCGTAGCCGATAAGAACATTGTCTATAACGACTACCGCACGGGCACCACCATAACCCAGAAGCCTGTGTTTGAGGAAACCTTCCTGGTACAGGACAGTCTTTTGAAGATCAAGTGGAAGCTTACCAACGATACCAGGATGATCGCGGGTTATGAATGCCGCAAAGCCATCGGGCTGTTCAACGATTCCATCACCCTGTTTGCCTTCTATACCGATGAGATCATGGTCAGCTCCGGGCCTGAAAGCGTTACAGGATTGCCTGGCATGGTCCTGGGACTTGGCATGCCACGCATTCATACCACATGGTTCGCCACCAAGGTGGAGTTCAATGACATTGATATGAAGAAGGTCGTTCCCGCCACCAAGGGCAAAAAAGTTACCCGCGAGGCCATGATCGAATCGCTGGACAAGGTGCTCAAACGCAGCGGCGCCTGGGGCAAGAACCTCGTGATGAACTTTGTGATATAGGGTGTTGAATGCCTTAAAAAAAGCTGGGCTTCCGAAATATCGAAGCCCAGCTTTTTTATTTCAATCCAGGCAAAACTTGAAGAAGCAGTGCTCCCATTTCGCACTAACGCTATTTCAACTCCATCACCCAAATGGCCCGCGCTGGTAAAGTCCAGGAACCGGAAAGCGCATTCGTCTTGCCGCTTACGATGTCAACAGCATTCGAAAAAGCCTTTGTGCGCTCGCTGAACCGCCTAGGATCGATGGTTTTTTCTTTGGCACCGGTGTTCATTATCACCATCACGGTCTGAGTCTTGTCGTAACGGAAATAAGTGTAAACGCCATCTTCAGGAGCATACTGCATAAAACGTCCCGAGGTAATGGCAGAGGACGACTTGCGGAACCGCGCGATTGTTCGAACAAAATTAAAGGCCTCATTTTCCTTTTCGGTTCTGCCGGCCGCCGTGAATTTATTCGATTTGTCGCCTTGCCAACCGCCCGGAAAATCCAGGCGCACCCAACCATCGGGATTCGATACACCCTTCATCAGCACCTCCGTTCCATAATACAGCTGCGGTATGCCGCGCGATGTGAGTAGCCAGCCGATGCCCATCTTGAACTTATCGAAGTCCTCCCCGATCTCCGACAGGAACCTTGTTTTATCATGGTTGTCGAGAAAGATCACATGCCTTGAAGGATTTTTATAAATGATATCCTGCGAAAGGGTCGTGTAGAGCTTATTAACTCCGTCGGTCCAGCCAAAGTTCTCCTTGAGGGCAGGCAGTATCCCGTAGAGATGCGTCTGAAAATCGGTCACGCCGGGAAGGTTGCTTTTAAACACGCCATTCAGCTTGTTCTCGGTAAAATAGGCCTGGTTGATAACACCGTGCACCCAGGTTTCGCCGAACATGTGCAGCTGTGGGTATTCGTCGAGCAGGGCCTTGTTGCAACGGTTCATGAAATCAAGATCGTTGTAAGCATATGTATCGATACGCCAGCCATCGAGGCCGAATTCTTCGGTGGTCCAGATGGCGTGCTGGATCAGGTAGTTGGCAAAAAGCGGGTTTTGCTGGTTGATATCCGGCATCTGGGTCACAAACCATCCATCACTCATCAGCTTCTTGTCGGAATCGGCGGCATAAGGGTCGAACAGGGGCTGATCCTTATAGCTGGTTTGCGTATACTTGGGCCATTTATGAAACCAGGTGCTGTCGGGCATGTCGCGGTAGAGGAAGTGCTCGATACCGGTATGGTTATAGACGGCGTCCTGAATAATCTTCATGCCTCTTTTATGAACGGAGTCGATCAGCTCGTGGTAGGCTTTCTCACCGCCGATCCTGCGTTCGATCTTATAATGATCGGTGAAGGCATAACCGTGTTCGGTGCGGGTGGGCATGTCGTTTTCTATGACCGGGTTGAGCCAAAGCGCTGTCACGCCCATGTCCTGCAGGTATCCAAGGTGATTTTGTATGCCTTTGAGATCGCCGCCGTGCCGGTCGAATATACTATCGCGGTTGAGCGACTGGTCGCGCATGCCGGGTACCCGGTCGTTGGATGGATCGCCGTTGCTGAAGCGGTCGGGCATGATAAGGTAGATGAAGTCCTCCTGGCCGATGCCACGGATGCGCGTACGACCGTTCTCGCGGCTGCGCGCCTTGAGCTCGAAGCTGATCTCCTTCTGCCTGCCTGCAGGGCCGAACCGGAGCGTTCGCAAGCCGGGCTTCGCCGCCCGGTCAACCACCAGGTCAAGAAAAACATAATTTGGATTGGCTACACGATGGATCATTTTAAGGGTGAGTCCATCGGCTACCTTGATGCCGGCTGCGGGCAGCTTCATCATGGGGATGTCGCGGGAGATATTATCCCGGTGCACCATCAGCTGGAGGTTGGGGTTTTTCATGTCAATCCACCAGTGGGTAGGATATACGCCTTCATTTCCTGCTTGCGCTTTGCTGGCGAAGGAAGCGACGATCAAAAGCAAAAGAAAATTAAATGATCTCATTTGTTTCATTTGGCAATGCAATTTCTTCTTTGATTTTTTTTGAACCCGGATCATAAACATAAACGACACTGATAGCAGCGCAGATCATGAAAATACCGGCAAGCACTATCGCGTAGATCGGCTGGTTACCATACAGGTTCTTTACGATCCATCCCCCAGCAGCGCCATTTACGATCTGCGGAAAAGTGATGAAAAAGTTGAATATACCCATGTAGATACCGAGCTTGCCGGGCGGTATGGAGCTGGATAAGATTACATAGGGCATAGCCAGGATGCTGGCCCAGGCCAGGCCTACGCCTACCATCGAATATTTAAGCATCGCAGGGTCTTTGATGAAAAAGATCGATATAAGACCTACTCCTCCGGCTATCAGCGATACCGAATGCGTGAGCTTTCTACCGATATACCTGGCAATGAAGGGCAGGAACAGGGCATAGACCATGGCAACGAAATTGTACACGCCAAAGGCGGAGCTTACCTGGTTGCCTGCTTTATTGTATTCCACGGTTTTAGAATAGTCGCCGCTTAAACCATAAACATGTGTAGCTACAGCATCGGTAGTGAATACCCACATGCTGAACAAGGCAAACCAGCTAAAGAACTGAACAAGGCCCAGCTGCTTCATTGTTTTGGGCATCTTGCCGAAATCAGAAAAGATCTGGAGCAAGCCTTTTTTCTCGGCTGGGTCGGGTCTGCCATGGTATTTTTCATACTCTCTTGGCGGGTATTCTTTTGAAAAGAAAACCGTTACAAGAATGGCGGCGATAAACACAGTGGCGCCGATATAAAACGAATATTTGATATTGTCGGCCACACCGTCTGCGCCGGCTTCCATGCTCACACCGGAATTGGCCAGCAGCTCAGGCAGTATGGAGCCTACAACAGCCCCAAGACCGATAAGGAATGTTTGTATGCTGAAGCCCATCGTTCTTTGGCTATCAGGCAGGTTGTCTGCAACCAGGGCCCTGAATGGCTCCATCGCTACATTAAATGAAGCATCCATGATCATCACCATGCCGGCTCCGATCCATAGAGCAGGCACTACAGCAGAAAGAGAAGCAGAATTGGGAAGAAAAACGAGGGCGATAGAAGAAAGCACGGCCCCTGCCAGGAAATAAGGCTTCCGCCGGCCAAGCCGGTTCCAGGTCCTGTCGCTATAATGGCCTATGATCGGCTGAACGATCATGCCTACAAGCGGTGCAACGATCCAAAACATCGGGAGTTGTTCAACATCGGCGCCAAACGATCTTAATATCCTGCTCGTATTTCCTGTTTGAAGTGCAAATCCGAACTGAATGCCCAGGAAGCCGAAGCTCATCGTGATAATTTGTGAGATACTGAGCCTGGGCTTCATAAGCCTGCCCTTCGATAAGGCAGTTGAAGACTGGATAGCCATAAGCAATCATTAGGTTTGATGGTCGAATTTAATAAGAAATGTTCAACAATGTGTTTTTGCTACACATTTGTGGAAAGAAAAGAAAGATCACTGGCAGCTGGCCGCCGTCATTAATCGACCTCGTTTAAATTCAATGCCGCTGTATAGCACTATACAACGGCATTGACAAATAACATTGCGGGGCAGCCTATACGCCTATGGTAAAGCCATTGGGAATCACCGCTCCTTTTTTCACCACGATGATACCTTCCCTAACGGTGTAAAGCGGCGTGTCGCCATCCTCGAGATGGCTGCCGCCGGTTATCCTTACATCGTCGCCAATGCGGCAGTTCTTGTCTACGATCGCGTTGCGGATAAAGCAGCGGTTGCCCACACCCAATTGCGGCAGACCATGTTCATGATCGGCAGCGATATCGGCCAGGGTTTCGTAATAATCATTGCCCATCAGGTAAGTATTTACCAGCTCACTTTCGTGCCCTATGCGCGACCGGATGCCGATCACCGAGTTTTCGATATGAGCGGCGTTGATGATGCAGCCATCAGCAATGATGGTATGATCGAGCCTGGTACCGCTGATCTTGGCAGGCGGCAGCATGCGCGCACGCGTATAGATGGTTTTTGTATTGTCGAAAAGATTGAATTCGGGGAGGTCCTTGGTTAAACCGAGGTTGGCATGAAAGAATGCCGGTATATTGCCTATGTCTTCCCAATAGCCCTCGTACTGGTACGAAGCGACCTTGTACCTGTTGATGGATTCAGGAATAATCTCTTTACCAAAGTCGGTGGCATCCTTGTATTCGTTCTGCAGCAGGTCGAACAGCAGCTGGCGGTTGAAGATATAGATCCCCATAGAAGCGAGGTAGACCTTACCCTGGCTGGTCATTACATCACCGGTCTCGCTCACCCAGTTCTCAAGACCCGATTTGGGCTTTTCTGTGAATGAAGTAATCAGTCCGTGCTCTGTCTTGAGAATACCGAACTCCGATGCTTCCTTGGCCGTTACCGGTATGGTAGCAATGGTGATGTCGGCACCCTGATCCTTATGGTTCTGCAGCATTTCCTGGAAATCGATCTGGTAAAGCTGGTCGCCCGAAAGAATGAGAATGTATTCGCTGTCGAAGGGTGCGATATGACGCAGGCCCTGTCTTACCGCATCGGCCGTACCCTGGAACCAGGTAGGGTTGTCGGGGGTCTGCTCTGCTGCCAGGATGTCGACAAAGGCTGAGCTGAACGCGCTGAAGTGATAGGTATTCTTGATATGCCGGTTAAGCGAGGCCGAATTGTACATGGTGAGCACGAACATCCTGGTTATGCCTGAGTTGAGGCAGTTGGAGATGGGAATATCGACCAGCCGGTATTTTCCCGCAATGGGTACAGCCGGCTTGGAACGGCTTGCCGTTAATGGAGAAAGTCTTGTTCCTGCCCCTCCGCCTAAGATCACCGATAGAATTTGTTTGCTCATATAGCTGTTGTTAATTTTTATCATTGAATGCATGAGCACGGACTGGTGCGCTCAGCCTGGCCGCCTTAAAGACTCATATACTTTGATGTACTCGCCGGCCGAGGCATCCCAGGAATGGTCGATGTGCATCATATAGCTGCGCATCCAGTTATAAAGATCGCGCTTGTTGTTGTAAAGATCGATGGCCCTGCCCACGCTGTGCGTAATATCGTTTACATCGGCGTGGTTGAAGCGTATGCCATAACCCTGCCAGTCTCCAAAATCCTTCACCGTGTCTTTCAGTCCGCCTGTGCTCCGCACCATCGGTACTGTGCCGTAGCGAAGCGCATACATCTGGTTGAGGCCACAGGGCTCCACCCTGCTCGGCATCAGCAAAAAATCTGCACCTGCATACATCAGGTGGCTGAGCGCTTCGTTATAACCGATGTAGGTATTCACATAACCTCCCAGCTGGCCCTTCACCTCCTCCAGGCGGTCTTCCACGGCCGACTCTCCCGAGCCCAGCACCAGGAAATTAGCATTGCCCCTGTGCTGGTAAATGGAGTTGCGTATGGCATCGGGCAGCACGTCTGCGGCCTTCTCCCCTACAAGCCGGCCAATGAAAGCAATGAGCGGTTTCTCGGGATCCAGCCCGAACATGGAGGTAAGCTCTTTTTTATTCCTGCGCTTGCCTTCCTTTACCAGGTGGTCGTCATAATTTTTGATGATGAGGCTATCGGTGGAGGGATCCCAAACATCAGCATCGATACCGTTCAGTATACCCAGGCTTTTTCCCTGCTCGTACTGCATGAGGTTCTCAACGCCATTGGCGGAATAGCGAAGCTCCTGCAGGTAGCTGGGGCTTACCGTAGTTACCTTCCAGGCGCAGCGTATAGCCGAAGCCAGCGGGTTGATGGCATGGTTCCAGTCGAGCAGGCCCCATTTGAAGGTGTCATATGGCGGCAGCAGGTAGTATTTGTCCCAGCCGATCCAGCCCTGGTATTGAGCATTGTGTATGGTAAATACGGTAGGTACATCGGCAAGCCTGGCAAACGGATAGGCATGCTTAAAGAAAAAAGGAATAAGACCGGTATGGTGGTCGTGGCAATGCACGATATCGGGTTTGTGCTGCCACTTTGAAAGCCAGTCGCATACCGCAATCTGGAAGGCCATGAAGCGCTCGGTATCGTCGTCGTAGCCGTAGATCTTCTCCCGGTCCAGCAGGCCGTTGATGTCGACCAGGTAAAGATCAAAGCCAAGCTTGTTGGTTTTTTCCCTGATCACGGCGTATTTGAAATGGTGCTGGCCCATCTGCTGGTTGCCCTCGTGAACAAGCTCCCAGTCGTTGCTGTAGAGGAATTTCGTCCGGTACATGGGCATCACCACCTTGGCAACGTGACCCAGCCCGTTCTGGTATTTCGGTAAAGCGCCAACCACATCGCCCAATCCACCGGCCTTGGCCACCGGGAAACATTCTGCCGATACGTGAATTATCTCCATAACTGTTACATCCTGATTTGAAGTTAGACTAAAATCTTTTTCAACATATCCACAGTTAAAATTTTTCTATGGGCGAAACTTAGTATTTTTCGAGCTCCATTCATAAACTACCAGCTGTATGAGTCAACAAACCAAATGGTCGCAATTCGGTGTTCTGATTTCGGTATTCTTTTTTTGGGGCTTTGTTGCTGCAAGCAACGACATCCTGATACCCGTTTTTAAAGAGAAGCTGAATTTATCCCAGTGGCAGTCCCAGATGATCTCTTTTGCTTTTTACGTAGCCTATACGGTTGGCTCGATCATTTATTTTGTTCTCGGAAAGGCCAGCGGGGGCGACTTGCTGAACCGCATTGGATATAAGAATGGCATTGCCCTCGGACTTTGCATTTCAGCCATCGGTACGCTTCTATTTTATCCTGCGGCAGAAAGCGCTTCATTTGGTTTAATGATCACCGGTCTTTTTATCGTGGGTCTTGGTTTCTCTCTCCAGCAAACGGCCGCAAATCCGCTTGCGATAGTGATGGGCGATTCAAAAACAGGTTCGCAGCGTTTAAGCCTTGCCGGCGGTGTCAATAATTTCGGCACAACCATCGGCCCGGTCCTGGTCAGCTTTGCGATCTTTGGTTCCGTTCAGGCAGGCACTACAAGCGTTGCGGATGTGAGCGCGGTAAAAACACCTTACCTCATCCTGGGCGCAGCCTTCCTGCTCGCTGCAATCGTTTTCAAGGTTTCGTCTGTTCCTAACAAGATAGAGGTGGAAGGAGATTCCGGTAAGGCACAGAAGGATGTAAGCAAAGTGGCTACACCCACCGATGTTGCCGATACCCTGGCCCTTCCCGTTAAAAAGAGCGCATTAAATTATACGCAGCTGGTGCTAGGCATGGTGGGCATATTCCTGTATGTGGGCGTTGAGGTATCCACAGCGGCCAACCTGCCCGAATTCATGAAGCAGCATGTAAGAACCGACGATGGCCTTCCCTTCCCTACCGAAAAGATCGCGCCCTTTGTCTCACTGTTCTGGGCCAGCCTTATGATTGGACGATGGACCTCTTCGGTAGGCGCGCTCAATATCAGCAGCAGTGCAAAATCAATCATGCGCTTCATCATGCCTTACTTGGCATTTGGTGTTTTTCTACTGGTGAATAAGATTGCCGACCACGACATCACACCATTCTATGTTTACGCCATCATCATACTTGCCCTAATCATCGGTGATCTTTTGAGCAGGGGTAACCCGGCCAGGCAATTGCTGATCTTTTCCCTGTTTGGAATAACAGCACTTTTTATAGGCATGCTTTCCGACGGGATGACCAGCGTTTATGCCTTCATCAGCGTGGGCCTTTTCTGCTCCACACTCTGGCCATGCATCTTTACACTGGCTATTGCCGGACTGGGAAGATACACTAACCAGGGTTCAAGCTTCCTCATCATGATGATCATGGGCGGCGGCGTGATCAGCCTTGTACAGGGAGTATTTGCCGAGGACAATCTTCTTGGCATTCAATGGTCTTACCTGGTGGGTGTGGCATGCTTCGCTTACCTGGCTTACTATGCTGTAAAATCGCAATCCATTTTAAAAGCGCAGGGTATCGACTTCGATGGTAAAACCACTGCAGGAGGACATTAAAAGCAAAACATACTAATGATCGATCTATCAAATGAATTTGCCGTTGGTGTGGACATTGGCGGCACCAATACAAAGTATGGCATTGTAAACCACCGGGGCGAGATCGTTGAGAAAGGAGAAATGAAAACCGATGCCTATCCCACCATCGAATCCTTTATCGATGCCCTTTATGAAACCCTTACGCCCATCATCCAAACCGCGGCCAAAGATGGCAAGGTCAAGGGTATCGGCGTAGGAGCCCCTAATGGCAATTATTACACCGGAACCATCGATTACGCGCCAAACCTTCACTGGAAAGGCGTTATACCCGTTACCAAGCTCGTTACCGCCAGGTTCGGGCTTCCATCGGCACTTACAAACGATGCCAACGCAGCTGCCGTTGGGGAAATGAACTACGGAGCGGCAAGAGGCATGCGCGATTTTATTATGATCACGCTGGGCACAGGTGTTGGAAGCGGCATTGTCGCCAACGGACAGCTCGTGCTGGGTCATGATGGATTTGCCGGCGAGCTCGGACATACCGTTATCCGTCCGGGTGGAAGAAAACACTGGTCCACCCAGATCGACGGCTCGATCGAATCGTACTGTTCCGCCACGGGCATTGCCATCACGGCAAGAGAAAAGCTTAAGGAGCTGAACGAAGACAGCCTGCTGCGCCAGTTCGATCCACAGAAGATCGATTCCAGGATCGTTTACGATTGTGCTGTAAAAGGCGATAAGATCGCGCAGGAGGTATACCGCTTCACAGGCCAGATCCTCGGAGAAGCGCTGGCCAATTTCATTATGTTCTCTTCACCCGAGGCCATCGTGCTATTCGGCGGCGTCATCAAGGCCGGGGACCTGATCATGAACCCAACAAGAGAGCACATGGAAAAGAACCTGCTGCCTATCTTCCAAAACAAGGTAAAGCTCATCTTCAGCGAGCTGAAAGAAGCAGATGCAGCCATCCTTGGTGCCAGCGCGCTGGTCTGGGAGATCCGCGATTGATGCTGTTTACTTCCCTTTGATTATAAAGACCGCAGGTACGGCCCTCTGAACCTTATCAGAGGGCTTTATTGTTTCCTTACCGTTTACGAGCAGGCAGCTGCTGCCCCCACCATCGAGGTTGAGCGCTTCTACACAGCCAAGCGCGATCATGATCTCTGCCAGTTGCACCAGCGAAGCGCCTCCAGCCTGGGGATTACGGCCTTCTACCACCAGGATCAGGAGCTTGCCGTCTGCGGTATAACCCATGGCCGTTCGCGGATGCTTATCACTGATGCCCTTACCGGGAAACTTGAACTCTTCGTTATTGGTAATACGCGCCTGCCCGTTGTGCACGAGCACAGGCCCGCCGCCGATAGCCGTCTGCATCCGCCATTTTTCTTTTACCCCGTGCTTTTTTTTGGTTTTTGGATAGTGACGCAACCCCGGTTCGAATGAGGCCTGGGAAACCGCTGCAAAGGAATCTTTTACGAGTATAGGACCGTTCTCAAACGCGATGGGTCGTTTGCGGCCCTGGGGATTGTAGATCCAGGCCACATCCGCCTTTCTGTTTTTGGAAATGCCGATCGCGCTTGTAAGGTATTTTGCATATAACAGTGTATCCCTGCCTTTGAGTGCACGCACATGGTTGTCGAAGCTCAGGGTCCTGCCCTTCCTGATAACTACATTGAGATTGGCATTGGTTTCGAACGAAAAGAAAGTGCCGTTCACAATAGCCAGGGGCTGCTCATTCTTTGCATAAAAACCATCTGGTGTAAGCCTCCGGTTCTGCGTGGTATCGGTGGTGAACACCAGGTCCCGGTCGTTTAAGTCGGCCACGAGGTAATAGGCCCTGAATGGCGCAGTATCGATCCGCTGATCGGTATAATATACATGAACGGTGGATGGCAGCGGCTTGTACATTGAATCCACATTCACCCATCGAAGCTGCTGCTGCGCCTTGGCTGATAACGGAAGCACAAAGAGCAGAAAAATAAAAACCTGTTTCGTCATTTTATGATGGTTACGGTGCCTCTCAGCAGAACAGGCTGATTGAGGTAATTGATGCCTTTTACAAACCATACAAAGGTATCATTGCCCTGGTATTGCTGGTTGATCTTTCCATCCCAGCCTTCCCTTGTGCTGGAAGTGGAAAAGACCCGCTGTCCCCAGCGGCTGTAGACCTCGAAACGCTCAAGCGTTTTAATACCCACATACACCGGCCTAAGTACATCGTTCAGGCCATCTCCATTGGGTGTAAAAGCGCCGGGCACATAAACTGCCGGCCCGCGCACAGGCCTGAGCTTAACGGTATCGCTGCCGATGCAGCCCTCGGGTGTTGTAACCGTGAGTATATATTCCTGGTCTCCGGTTATGGTGGCAATGGGATTGGCAATGGTCGGGTTGGAGAGTCCTGTTGAAGGCGACCATAAAAAGCTGCCGTTGCCGCTTCCCTGAAGTTGAAAGGGCTGGTCGCTGATGATGGTCGTATCATGTCCTGCAAAAACAATCGCAGAAGGGATCACAAGCGGGTGCCTGACCGTATCCGAAGAGCAACCGTTGGTTCCCAGGGCCCAGAGCCTTACCTCGTAGTTGCCAGGGTTTGGATAGGTGACGGACAGTTGCTGCTGCGATGAGAAACGGCTGTTGCCAAGGTCCCATTTCCATTCGGAAACAACGGTACGGTTATCCAGTTGGGTCGCCGAGAGGCTTACCCGGTTGCAAACGAGGCTGCTTGAGGCATCAACGACCGGAAGCGGCTTTATGGTGAATTGGCTTATTGCCGTATCGGGTATGCCGCAGTTGTAAAGCGAGGTCACAACCAGTTGCACTTCATGCTGCCCTTCGGCAAGCGCAGTCAGTACGGGTGGTTCTCCCACCGACACGGAGCCGCCATCAAGCCGCCAGTGATACGATACGCCAAACATGCCCGTACCATAGCGCAGGGAAGGCGCCTGCCTGAAGCACGTATCGTTTACCGAAACTGCGGCTTCGGGCACAGAGCCAATGGTGATCTGGACCGTAGTATCGCTCTCGCAGCCATCGAGCCCGCGGATCATCAGCTTGATATCATAAATGCCCGGTTGACTGTAAGACTGCGGCGGCGGATTCTGAAGCGTGCTGGTATTGCCATTGCCAAAGCTCCAGTTATAGCTGGCAATGGGCGCAAAAGACTCCGACTGGTTGGTAAAAGTGATGGGCTCGCCCGCACAGGCAGCATTGTTAGTAAAGCTTGAATTAAAGATCGGGTCAAGCGCCGTACAAAACTGCTGCAGGTTTACCGATCCGCCCGTAGCCCCGGTGAAGCCCCAGTATACGTTTGGGTCTCCGCCGAAGATCGTCGTTACCAGGTCGACCTGCTTTTCCACACGCAGCACACCGTTGAACCAGGCCCTGAGCCACTTGGTTGAAGGATCCCAGGCAATGCGCAGCTTATGCCATTTGCAGTCCTCCACGTTATCGCTGGTCGAAGAAATAGGAACAGGGCCCGCGAGATCACTGCTATGGTTGATTATGCCGTTTGCCTGTATGCTGATGTGATCAAAAGCAGGGTCATTGAGATTGAAGTTCTGGTAGGTATCGAGCGCTATGCCAATGGAAGGTGCTACGCCGCCAAAGCCCATCCCCTCACCCGAAGATCCAACGCTGGTGCTAAGCGGCTGCAGAATGAATACCATCCCGTCTGCTCCGGCTGAATCTGTACAGCCCAGAAATACATTGAACCAGAAATCAAAGGGATTTGCCAGGCTGATCTTGTTTGCATTCCAAACGCTCCCGCTCTGGAAATCGACCGGTGGTGTAAGCGTATAGCAATTACAGCTGTTCTTGCTGGCAGAGCCATTAAGTATATACTGGGAAAAGGTCTTTTTGCCAGGTAATAAAAAAGTGAGCAGGAAGAGGGCTGGTAATCGCAAACAGTTCACTCCCTAAAAATAACAAAAGAGTGCCAATGCTGTGTTTACCGCGAACGTTCCCATTCTTTTCTGCCAAGTCCTGCAAAAACATGACGTTCGCTGTGGTAGGAAGACCTGACCAGGGGACCACTTTCCACATAATCAAGCCCCAGCCCATACCCAATCTCACGATATTCGGCGAACTCATCCGGGTGCACAAAGCGCTGAACGGGCAGGTGTTTTTTTGTTGGCTGGAGATATTGTCCTAAGGTAACCACATCGCATCCAGCATTAGCCAGATCCTGGAGGGTTTGGGTAACTTCTTCTTTTGTTTCGCCCAGGCCGAGCATGATGCCGCTTTTTGTACGCATGCCGCCATCCTTCAGTGTCCTGATCACCTCCATGCTTCGCCAGTATTTGGCCTGTATCCTTACCTGGCGCGTGAGGCGCTCGACGGTCTCGATATTATGCGACACAACCTCGGGAGCGGCGTCGATGATCCTTTGAATGTTCTCTTTTTGCCCCTTGAAATCGGGGATCAGGGTTTCCAGCGTTGTGTCGGGGTTCAGCGATTTAACTGCCTTGATGGTATTGTACCAAATAATGGAGCCGCCGTCTTTAAGCTCATCCCGGTCTACAGATGTAATGACAGCATGCTTGACCTTCATGAGATGAATGGCTTCCGCCACGCGCTGGGGCTCGTCCCAATCCACAGCTTCGGGCCTGCCCGTGGCCACGGCGCAAAAGCCGCAGCTCCTGGTGCACACATTGCCAAGGATCATAAAAGTAGCCGTGCCGGCACCCCAGCATTCTCCCATATTAGGACAGTTGCCGCTTTCGCAGATGGTATGCAGCTTATGGGTATCGACAAGGTTGCGAACATGCTTATAGCTTTCGCCTATAGGAAGCTTAACCCTCAGCCAGTCGGGTTTTGACCTCTTGACGGGTTCAGCAGCGGATACGATGGGAAGTTCGGTCATCATTCAGTTTTCTGAAAGGCAAAGGTAAGCCAATGGAGGTAGAAAACCCGGTTTGCCCCGGCGGCGCCGGCTAGATAGGCCAATACCTATTTTCTGTTTCCAAATACAAAAGCAATGTGTCCTTGGAAGAAGAACCTCATGGGATCGTTGTAAAGCAGGATAGGTATATCCTGGGCATAATAGTCCACGCTGAGGCCTATCTCAAGCGCCTGCAGCCTTTCGTTGTAGCGGCCGAAGTCAAAGCGCAGGGCGCCCTTGGCAAAAGCGCCGGGCTTCAGCTTTACTTCATTCCAACCCTTTCCCAGGCCTCCCGCGCCAAAAATGCGCTGTGGATTGGCAAAGGCCGCGCTGTCTTCGTAATAGCTGATCGTCCGCTCCTGGCCATTGGCATCCTCGATATTCAGGTAGTAAGGCTTAAGAAAACCAGCGGAGAGACCACCCAGCAGGCTAGCAGTAACTGCCACTCCATTCTTGTTGCCTTTCTGGCCAAGTATGTATTGCTGCCCGTAGGCCAGCTTCAGCTGGTAGAAATTGTTCATCTTTCCGTAAATAAAAGAATTGCTAAAAAAGTTCTCGACGGCATCGAGCTTTTCTTCCTTGCGATTCTTGATCTCGGTAATCTCTACCATGTAGAGATTGGTGAACCTGGGCGAACGTCTCTTTCCAAGCTCGTAAAACACACCATATCCATTCGTGCGTAGCTGAATGCCAAAAGCATTCTGCTTGCGAAAAACAAGGGTTCCTTCTTCTTCCTGCTTGCTGAGGGCATTGATGCGCTGGCGCTTTTCCGCCTTGCGATCCCTTTTCTCAGAATTCCTTCTGCCGGTAGAGTCCTGGGCAGAAACCGTTAGCGCTGCAATCGATACGACAATGAACAGAATAAATTTTTTCACGCAAATAGAATATGATGTTCAACGTAAATTTAGGCAAAAAAGTATGACTTCTACCGTTGTATACGAGGGAGATTTGAGAACGACCTGCACACACCTGCGTTCAGGCAACAGCTTTGAGACAGACGCGCCTACGGACAACAACGGCAAAGGTGAGCGTTTTTCCCCTACCGACCTGCTGGCAACCTCGCTTGGAACCTGCATGCTGACCGTGATGGGAATAAAGGCAAGAAGCATGGGCTTTGACCTCAATGGCATAAAGATCGAGGTCGAGAAGCTCATAAAACCCGATCCCAGAAGGGTTAGTGGTATCAATTTAACTTTTCATATACCTGCGCACCTCGAAGGACTCGACGATAAGTCGCGACAGATCCTTAAGCATACAGCAATCACCTGCCCTGTTCAGCATAGCCTGCATCCCGATATCGAGGTTAACATAGGCTGGGGAACCTGGACCTAGCGCAGATTTCCTAAGTATAAGAACCTTGCTCCAAGCCTTTTAAGAGGCTACCTTGTATATAAATCCACCCTTATGACCAAAGGCCTTATTTTTTTCCGTATCCTGCTGCTCTGCCTCATTATTCTTATACTGGCTTCCTGCGCCCGCTCCCTGACGCCTGAAAAGGCTGCGGGTGGCGGCTATAAAAGAAGCCGGTCTGTACTGTAATCCCGTTTGAGCAAATGGTTGCCGATCATACAGCTGAGACAGCGCTTGTGGTCGCAGTATCTTGTCTTGAGCTCCAGGAAAGCCTGTGAGTCAAAGGCACTCACGCTGCTGAGCCCCAGTCCTGCAAACCCCCTTACCGTCGCATTCGTTTCTGCAGGCAGGCGGTGAAGCCAATCCAGGGCTTTTTGACAAAGCTTTTCGTCCTGCTTGCGCGACCCATAGGCAAACAGCAGCGGTATTGCCGTGTTGATGATGATATTGTCGGCCATTTCTTTTCCCACAGCCTTTTTCCTGAAAACCGAAGGCTCGTCCAACCGGTAATGATAATGCCAGTAGTCATTCGCCGTTACCATCAGCAGGGACCTTAGCTCACCGGCACTTTCAGCTTCCAGTACGCGGGCAAAAAGCCGGTCGGATTGCTGCAGCACCGCCGCCAGCTGAGCCAGCCTCACCGTAGGAAAATTGCCGGGCCGCATGCGCAGGAAATGCAGCGGCAACGGTATAGGGTGCAGACCATATTTGCGTTTGAGGAAGGCATACTCCCGCTGCAGTAGCAAGGGATAAGATTCGGAAAAGTTCTTTTCGAGCAAACCCGCCTGTCCGAGAAGCAAAGCTTCCAGCTGGTGCACCTGCCCGCGATGCCTCGACAGCAGGCTGAAAGGGATTGACCTGGCCACCGCCTCAAACGCATCCATATTCACCCTGATACCGAAATTCCGGGCGAGCAGCTGCCAGAAGGTCTGCTCCCAGTGCGCTTTTGTTTGTTGCAGCACCGCTTCGGCTGCAGCCGACCGCCGGGCCAGTCTCTCAGCCACGAGCCGCTCTTTCCAGGCCAAAGCCACAAGGTCCTTTACATCAACCAACGAACCGGAGCAGGGAATGAACACAGGGTTTTCCATCAGCCTCCTGTACCGCTCCAGCAAAATCCGGGATACGCGGGAACGAAGCTCCAGCAAGGGCAATGATCCCGGCAAAGCCTTATCCTGCTCATAAACCACATGCAGGATCACATTGGCATAGTTGCCATCGCCATCATGCCCGTGAACAGACCATTGCGAGGTCCTGGTATGCAGCTCAACCGAGCCAGCCATCAGCGTATTCCCTATCTCTATCCTTGCGTCGGCAAAATCAGGTCCCTGGTTGCGGTTAGACCTGCCCGGAAAAATCACCCTTAGCTTATCTCCCTGCACGGTCCGGAGATCAGAGGCATTGAAATATTGAAATTGCCAGATGTATTG
>DASTPZ010000295.1:0-2846 GCA_035761965.1 Flavisolibacter sp.
GCTGGCAGCCTGTTCTGCACTGTTTGTATCGGTACTTTTTTCCTCCACCTTATTCTCTGCCTTATCGAGGGTTACCTGCTGGCGTGCAATATTATTGTAAGGCATATTGGCCTCGGGAGAGGGATTAGCGCGATTGAGAACGGTAGCATTGTTGTACCCGCGGCTATATGCACGGCTATTGATATTGCTGACATCGTTTGCCGGCGCATTGTCTTTCAGAGCAAGGTCATTTCGAACCTCGGTGGAATAAGGTGCAGGCGCTGTTGCGCTGGGTAGGGAAGCTTCTTTTCTTTTGGAGAGCTCAGACTCTATTTTGGTACCGGCAGCCGTATTCTGCTCGTCGGCTGAAGTGTTGCCTGCAGCAAAGGTGGTATCAGGAGCCGCTGGAATAGCAGTAGTTGTTTCTTCGGTTTTCCTGCTGGTGCCAGGCTTGTTTGAGAGCGCAATATCATCCTGTTGGGAATAAAAGCTGTTATAGGCAAACCAGGAGCCAAGCGCCACAAACAGGACCACCGCGGCGGCTTTTAGCCAGG
Organism: Flavisolibacter sp.; assembly: GCA_035761965.1. GTDB lineage: Bacteria > Bacteroidota > Bacteroidia > Chitinophagales > Chitinophagaceae > Flavisolibacter. The sequence continues at coordinate 534 of DASTPZ010000295.1, forward strand.
TGCGGCGATACAGGGGTACGATAGGGGCTTTTTTGCTTTCCTGCTGCTGGTCCAGCCTTTGCCTGATCTGCTGCAGGTCCGATGCAGGCGTGGCCGTATGAACATATCCTTCGACGGCATCTGCCAGGAAGGGGTCGTCCAGTGCAGCCTTTTCAAGCGCATGCCTTTCCTGCGGCGTCATTTTGCCGGTATGGTACCGCTCAATGTCCTGCGCAGTAAAGACCTTATTTTTTGATGACTGCATCATTTTCGACGATCGATTTTGCTTTTTGGCTCTCCATACAGATCTTCAGGTTCCTCCTGCCGTTTTGAATATGGCTTCTCACCCGGTTCCATTCCATCCCGGTAAGGGCCGCTATCTCATTGTAACATTTCTCCTGGAGGTAGAAAAGCTCTACCACCGTTTTCTGCTCAGCCTGCAGCTGTCCCAGGCAATAGTCCAGTTTTCTGAAATTCTCTTCTTTGTCCAGCTCACCGTTCAGATGCACATTTTCCTCCGATTGCACAAGCTCCACGTCAAAGTTTACGGTAACTGCTTTTTTCTCCGATCTCAGGCGCATCAGGCAGTGGTTCTTGGCCAGGGTGTAAAGCCAGCCCCGGAAATTTTCGACCTCATGCTTCAGCAGCTTGGTGGTTAGCTCCTCGAAAATGAGGATCACGCTATCCTGGGCGTTTTCAGGCTGTTTAAGGTATTTTAAGCATACGCCATAAATCAGGTCCATATACCGCTGGTAGAGCTCGCCCACCAGCTTCATATCCTTTGTTTTTTTATAGCGGTTTACCAGCTCCTCATCGGAGTGCCCGCCGGACGATATGTTGGTAAGAAACGCCAATGTTCTAAAGTAAGAAGAAAATATTTCTGTCCCGGTTTATGTATTCTGTTAAAATACCACATCTCGGTACTGAACAGCTGTTAAAGGCATATAATACCCGGCGTTTGCAAGCCGGGCACACGGACTGCCTGGGCAAAGGTAAGCTATGGCGGCTTTTGCCGATGCTATATCAGGCCGAACAAGATAGCGTGCCTAAAGCATCAAAACCAATTAAAAAAAATTTATGAGAAAGATGATCTGCCTTCTTTTTTTTAGCTTTTCCGGTGTTTTGCAGGCGCAACAGCAGGAGGGTGCCTCCCTGCCGGTAAAGGGTAAAGCTCCAGGGGCCACAGATACCTATGATTATGTCAAAACTTCATTGCCGGTTTGTTATAAAAGTGCGGAATCGAAAAATGTAAATACCCAGCTATCCGACAGGTCGGGACCGGTAAAATTTGCCTCACCAGTTATCAAACTTCATAGTATACCGGAGTCGAAAGAGGCCACCCGGCAAAACTGCCTTGCCAATGAGGATACAGTGATTGTTTCTTTTAACTGTTTCGGCAAAGGGCAGCTCAGGATCATCGATGAAGAAAGCGGGTTGCCGGTGGCCGGAGCCACGGTTGTTGCGAGCGGAAGAAAAAAGGCGGTATCGATGGTAGCAGACACCAATGGCGTGGTTAATAATTCTTTGCTGTCAAAACAGATCTTACACTACAAGGTGAGCTGTACAGGATATGAAGCAGCGTTATTTACGGCGGCCTCGGTAGACAGCAGCGCCGGCACCATCCGTTTGAAGAGATCCTACCGGCCGATGGATGAGATCAAGATCATTGCATATACGGTAACTAGGACAAGCTGCCTTGCTTGTTTATTGCCAGTATCTGATGAATGTATGGTCAGGTGTAAAAACATCCGGGCTAAAAAGAAAGCTGAGAAAAAGCCAGATCCTCCTTTGCCAACCTATTCTGTTTATCCCAACCCCTTAGCTTCATCGGGTACACTCAACCTTGTAGTTTCCCAAGCCTTCGAGGGCAGGCTGGAGCTGTTTAGCATGGCGGGCCAGCTCGTATTGAGAAGGGAGGTAAAGGCTGAAAAAGGCATTGCCAGTTTTTCCCTGCCACAGCTGTCGCGGGGCATCTACCAGCTCCGTATAACCGAAGGAAAGGGTGAAGTTATGCATAAGGAGAAGCTGTTGGTGCAATAAGACAGGAACAGTGTGATGGATGTTGGTGTGATCAATGACATGAAAAAGGAAACGCCGGCCGTAATAGGAAACACTTTTGCATTCTTGTTTGATTTGACGGCTTATTTCAGCTGCTTTGTACGCATGCTTGCCCGAAATATTCGGCAGATCTGGGAAAACTGTTAAACAGGAATAAAATCAGGTATCTCCAATAAGCCTGTTTTAATTGGTTAAGAAATGATTTATATTGTAGAAAATTAACAAGTGAAAAAGGAAAGTCATAATAAATATGTGGTTTTCTTTTTATGTTTATTT
>DASTPZ010000296.1:0-8165 GCA_035761965.1 Flavisolibacter sp.
CGACACGGGTTACGACTGGCCCGGCACGATCCTGCCGAAGCGCGCCTCCGGGTACCAGGGTCGGGGACCGGCGCTTGCCAACGCGCCGGCGCTCGACATGCAGCAGCCCTATGCCGCCGGCTCGATGTACTCGACGGTCGAGGACCTGCTGAAATGGGACCAGGCGCTGTATGAGGGAAGGATCATCAGCCCCGCGCTGCTCGATTCTGCCTTCAAACCCTATAGCCATGAAAAGCCAGGAACGAAGAACTACGGGCTCGGATGGCATTTGCTTATGCTGCCGAACAACAAAAAAGTGATCTTTCACAATGGCCGTTGGCACGGCTTCAATTCCGCTTTCGCCCGTCTCACCGACGAGCAGATCACCATCATCATTGCCGGCAATAAAATGAACATGGGTGTTTACCAGGTTTCAAAAAAGATGTATAACTTGTTTGGACCCTATGATGGCAGAAGCGACGACCCGGGTGAAGACTAACCCTCTATTTTGAATATCTACACCGCACAGCAGCTCAGGGCATGGGATGCCTATACCATCGAGCATGAACCCATCTCTTCCCTCGGCCTCATGGAAAGGGCCGCGGCAGCTTGCGTTGGCTGGATAGGCGTTCATGACTGGAAAGACAGGAACTTCATCGTCATTTGCGGAAAAGGCAATAACGGCGGCGACGGTCTTGCAATCGCCAGGCTCTTGCTTGCACGGGGCTACAGGCTTTCTGTTTACGTGCTGGCTACGGGTAAGCCGGGCTCGCCGGATTTTGAGGCCAACCTTAAAAACCTGCATCCTGCCGGCATCGTGAAACTCATCCTGTCAACCAACGATTTTCCCCCGCTTCGAGAAGAGGACATGGTGATAGATGCCATGTTCGGATCAGGCCTGCAGCGTCCCCTTGAGGGCCTTGCGGCAACGCTGGCAGCCTATCTCAACCGGCTGGCCTGCACCGTTATCTCGATAGACCTGCCTTCCGGGCTTTTCATGGATGGCCCTTCGGCGGGCGAGGCGATTGTACATGCGAGCTATACCCTCACCTTCCAGGCCCCGAAGCTGGCACTGCTCGTGCAGGACAATGCTTCCTATATCGGTGATGTTCACGTGCTCGATATAGGACTCCATCCTGGTTATCCCGAGCAGGTCGAGCCGCCCGCAGTTTATGTAAAAGACAAGCTTGTCCGGCAGATCTACCGTCCACGCCCGCGCTTTGCGCACAAAGGTCATTTTGGACATGCGCTGCTTATCGCAGGCAGCCATGGTAAATCGGGCGCTGCGCTGCTGGCTGCCAGGGCCTGCCTCGGCAGCGGGGCCGGCTTGCTTACCTGCTCCATACCGGCTGATGCCTACATCGGATTTTTAACTGCCCTGCCCGAAGCCATGGTACTAACAGGTAATGAGGCGCATGGATTGAAGCTGCCGGATAGCCTGGACACCTACACCGCCCTGGGCATAGGTCCCGGGCTCGGTCAGTCTGCCAGGGCACAGGAGGTTATGGTAGCCACTCTGCGCAATTTTCGCCGGCCCATGGTTATCGATGCAGACGGATTGAACTGTTTGTCGCTCCGGCCTGGTCTTCTAAAAGGGCTGGTACCAATGTCGATACTTACACCGCATCCCAGGGAGTTCGACAGGCTCTTTGGAGAAAACAGCAGCAGTTTTGACCGCATCGCGAAGGCCGTTCAAAAAGCAAAAGAACTTCGCGTGGTAATTGTTCTCAAAGGACACCACAGCCTCATTGTTACGCCCGAGGGAAAGATGTATTTCAACAGTACCGGGAATGCCGGCATGGCCAAGGGCGGCAGTGGCGACGTGCTGACAGGCATGCTGACCGCCCTGCTCTCGCAAGGTTATGCTTCGGTTCATGCTGCCATCCTGGGTGTTTTTCTTCATGGCCTGGCCGGCGATCTTGCGGCGGAGGAGCTTGGCAGGGAGGCCATGCTGGCGTCCGACATCATCGCCCATCTGGGCCATGCCTTCAATGGGCTGCAATAAAAAACAGGCCCCTTCTCTCCTAACAGCATTTCCTTCATCGAAGACGCTTAAGACCTATCTTGCAAAAAAATGGAGATGAGGATAGATTTCAGATCGGATACACAAACAAGACCGACAAAAGAAATGCTGGAATTTATGTACAGCGCACCTGTGGGAGACGATGTATTTGGTGAAGACCCCAGCATCAACACACTCGAGGAAAAAGCGGCCGCGCTGTTCGGTATGGAGGCTGCGCTGTTTTGCCCCTCTGGCACCATGACCAACCAGATCGCCATCAAATGTCATACACAACCGGGCGATGAAGTGATTTGCGATGTAACTTCCCATATCTACCAGTACGAAGGCGGTGGCATTGCCTTTAATGCAGGCGCTTCCGTAAAGCTGCTTCCCGGCGACAATGGCAGGATCACGGCTGCGCAGGTATTGGAGAGCATCAATGCAGATGATGTGCACAAGGCGAGAACGAGTCTCGTAAGCCTGGAGAACACAGCCAACCGGGGTGGCGGCAGCTGCTATGAGATGGAGGAGATCGAAAAGATAGCAGGCGTATGCAATCAGCATGGTCTGGCGTTTCACCTCGACGGGGCAAGGCTATTCAATGCGCTGGTGGCAAAGGGCCAGGCGGCTCCATCTTATGGAAGGCTGTTCCACAGCATATCGATCTGTCTCAGCAAAAGCCTGGGCTGCCCTGTAGGAAGCCTTCTGATCGGCAAGGCGGATTTTATACGCAAGGCAAGGCGGATCAGGAAAGTTTTCGGCGGCGGTATGCGCCAGGCCGGCTACCTGGCGGCAGCAGGCATCTATGCACTGGACCATCATGTGGACAGGCTGAAAGAGGACCACGACCATGCAAAGGCCATCGCGGCGGCACTGTCGAAAAAGGAATTTGTGAAGGAGGTTCTGCCGGTTGAGACCAACATCATCATTTTTGGTGTGAAGGCGCCCTATGATGCAAAAAGTTTTGTAGATAAGCTGAAAGATTACGGAATTTTAGGCTATGCCATCTCCGCTTCGCAGGTACGCCTGGTAACCCACCTGGACATTAGCGCAGACATGACGGCCAAAACCATTGAAACCATTCAAAAGCTTTAATTATGTTTCCCAAGATCAATCCCGCTAGCACGAAGGCCTGGCAATTGCTTCAATCGCATGCCGCAAAGATGAAGAAGGTTCATATGCGCGAACTTTTTGCAGCTGAACTCGACCGGTTCAACCAATACAGCTTCCGGATCAACGGGATGCTGTTTGATTTTTCAAAGAACATTCTGACCAGGGAGACCCTGGATCTGCTGTTTCAGCTGGCAGCCGAGTGCCGTGTGAAGGATGCGGTCGAAGCCATGTTCGAGGGCGACCTGATCAACGAAACGGAGAAGCGGTCGGTATTGCACATTGCCTTGCGTAATTTTTCAGGCAAGCCGGTATATGCCGAAGGAAAAAACATTATGGAGGACGTGCAGAAGGTGCAGGCCCAGATGAAGGGCTTTTGCGACAAGCTGCACGCGGGCGAGTGGAAGGGTTATACAGGAAAGCAAATCAGGTCTATCGTGAATATTGGCATAGGTGGCAGCGATCTCGGGCCCTACATGGTCACCGAGGCGCTCAAGCCTTACTGGAAAGAAGGGATACAGCCTTATTTCGTTTCCAATGTAGATGCTACGCACATCGCCGAAGTATTGAAAAAGGTGAACCCTGAGGAAACGCTTTTTCTCATCGCATCAAAAACATTTACCACCCAGGAGACCATGACCAATGCCCATACGGCCAGGCAATGGTTCCTTCGTACCGCCGGAGATGAGGCCTACATCGCCAAACATTTTGTGGCGCTTTCGACCAATGAAAAAGAAGTCACCCGGTTTGGGATAGACAAGGAGAATATGTTCGGCTTCTGGGATTGGGTTGGCGGCCGTTACTCGCTTTGGAGCGCCATAGGCCTTTCCATTGCGCTTACCACAGGTTATGAGCACTTTGAAGCATTGCTGCATGGCGCTTTTGAAATGGACGAGCATTTTCGCCAGGCACCCTTTGAAAAGAACATACCGCTCACCATGGCCCTCATTGGTTTGTGGTATACCAATTTCTTCGGAGCCCAGACAGAGGCTATTCTTCCCTACGATCAATACCTGCACCGCTTTCCCGCTTATTTCCAGCAGGGAAACATGGAAAGCAATGGCAAGTCGGTAGACAGGAATGGCGAGCCTGTGGCCTATGCCACCGGTCCGATTATCTGGGGCGAGCCGGGAACCAATGGCCAGCATGCCTTTTACCAGCTCATACACCAGGGGACACTGCTCATACCCTGCGATTTTATTGCGGCAGCCCAATCGCACAACCCGCTGGGCGATCACCATGCCAAGCTGCTTTCCAATTTCTTTGCGCAAACTGAAGCGCTTATGAACGGCAAGTCCGAAGCCGAAGTAGAAGAAGAGCTTATCGCACAGGGCAAAAGTGCCGAAGAGATAGCACGTCTTGCTCCCTACCGCATTTTCGCCGGCAACAGACCCACCAATTCCATCCTGCTGACCAGGCTCACACCGCATTCGCTCGGCATGCTGATCGCGGCTTATGAGCATAAGATATTCGTGCAGGGTGTGATCTGGAATATCTTCAGCTTCGACCAATGGGGTGTTGAACTCGGCAAGCAGCTGGCGAACAGGATCCTGCCCGAGCTTGATGGAGAACAGCCGGTATCGGCTCACGACAGCTCCACCAATGGCCTGATCAACGAATTCAAGCGGCTGCGAAAGGTTTGACAGACCTCCCCTTTTCCTGCCGATCGATACTTTTGTTCAACCTGCAACTAACTGTGCGGCGTTTAATCTGCACAGTTAGTTTGTTTTTCGCTGTTTTGCGCGATGAAAACTGTCAACCCGTCATGTTAAGCTGCTTTTCCCAAGGGCATTGGTAATTCCGTTTAAGTTTATATATCTTTCGGACCGAAACCAAAATCTGACAACTATGAAAAATCTGAAGCTTCCCTTCCTATTGCTAAGTTTTTGCTTTTTCACCCTGGCGGAAGCCCAAAGCCTTTTCAAGGTTCCTCTCGACAGAAAGATTGAACAATCCACACTTATTGTTGAAGGCATCGTATCCGGCCAGAAGAGCTTCTGGAACGACAAGCATACGATGATCTTTACAGCCCATACAGTGGAAGTAACCAAGATCTTCAAAGGCAGCCTCCAGCAGCAAACCATCGAGGTGATGACCCAGGGTGGAAGTGTTGGCGGTGACCATATCGAAGCCAGCGACCTATTGCATTTGGAGCGGGGCCAGAGAGGCATATTCTTCTGCCAGCCCAATGCCTTGCAGCTTAAGTCTCCCCTTACTCATCGCACGTTGTTTGATGTATATGCAAGCAGCCAGGGTTTTTTTGAATATGATGCTTCTCTCCGGCAAGCCAATGCACCCTTTGCCAGCTATAAAAGCATTTCGCAGGAGCTTTATCCTGAATTAGAGCGCAAAACAGGCGCAAGGTACAGGAACCTGAGGCCCGATTTTATTGTAGATGGCCCCCGGCAGGCACTCAGGCAAACTGCAGTTTCCATCACGAATTTTTTTCCTGCTACCGTTAATGCAGGTGCCCTGCTCGATCCTGCGACCAATTTGCTCACCATCCAGGGAAGCGGTTTTGGTACGCCATCGGGGCTTGCAGCGGTATTTTTTGATGATGCCAACGACGGAGCCGGCGGTGCCAGCATTGCCGTTCTCTATGATGACCCGCTGATCGTATCATGGACCGATACCGAGATCCAGGTTAGGGTGCCTAGCCGCGCGGGGACAGGCAATATATCGGTAAGGGACGATGCAGGTCTCTCTCAAACTTCCGGAACGGCGCTCAACGTTCTTTATAGCATACTCACTGCTACTTTCAACGTAGGTGGCATCAACTATACGAAAGAGTCCAATTTGATGAACGCGAATGGCTCAGGTGGCTATACGATCGCTTACAGCACCAATACGGCCGGCAGCGCCCAGGATTTCGATGCCAGCACGGCCAAGGCAACCTTTCAGCGTGCGTTGGCCACGCTTAACCGGACTTCCGGTTACAATGTGATCGAAGGTGGCACAACAACCGTTCAAATCATCGGTAATGATGGTGTCAATGCAGTGATGTTCGACAATGCCAACACGGGACAGCCGCCGCTGCCTGATGGCGTTCTGGCTGTTTGCTATTCTTACAACAGCATTTGCACAGGCGATCTGGTCAATTTCCAGGCTAGGAAGCTGGGCTTCGACATCGTGGTGCGTAACCCTGGTTATTCTACGGGAGCTACGGTGTTCAGCGTAGGTCCCTGTCCTCCTAATTCATCCGACTTCAACCAGATAGATCTCGAAACCGTTCTTCTCCATGAGCTTGGACATTCACTGAACCTTGGCCACATCAATGATGATTTCGAGGGTAGCGCGATCGGACAGCTCAACCCCGGCAAACTGATGAACTTTGCCGTGGTGAACAGCGTAAAGCGCACGTCGCTCGACCAGTCTGCCAAAGCCGGTGCCAGCTATGCGATCCTGCCGCAGGGTAATGCTTATGGTAACTGTACCGCAGCCAATACGGAGATGACACCGCTGGCCACCGTAACAGAAACAAAGGACGAATGTCCCACCACCTTCCCCACCTCTCCTATCCCGCAGAATACAACCGTCAGTTTCGACCTTGTGAACGCCACCAGCAACCGCTTTGTAGATCCCTCTTTTATGCAGGTGCGTTGCGATGGCCTGGGCGCGGCCCAAACGAACAATGCTTACTATGCATTCAGAACCGATGCTAGCGGAGGATCTCTACTGCTTTCCGTGAACAACTATACCACAGAACCCGCCGACCAGACGTCCTGCTCGGAAGTATTTATCGGGATACCGGTTACCGGCGTAAGGCTTTCGTTATACCTGGCCAGCGCCTGCCCGGCAGCTGGCGCTTATCCCACGCCGGTCGCCTGCGCCACCATCAACGGCAATGGCGCGCTTTCGCCCATCCCCGGCCTGGCAGCCAATACCGATTACCTGATATATGTCGATGGTATTGAAAACACCAAAGCCAGCTTTGACCTGGTGTTCGGCGGAACCGTTCTGCCCGTAAGGTTTACTGATTTCACCGGTACGGCACTCGAAAGCTTCAACCGCCTGGCCTGGAAGGCCGACCTGGTTTACAATACTGACCGGGTCATCATCCAGAAGAGCACAGACGGTATAAATTTCAGCGAGCTCGGACAAGTAAGCAGGCTTGAGGATATCATGAACGGCAGTATTAATGACTACGCGCCGTTTGCAAAGACCTTTTACCGCCTGGCTGTCATCAATTCGAATGGAAGCATCGATTACTCCAATACCGTTATGCTGAGAAGGGAAGTAAAAAGCCTGGTAAGCATATACCCTAATCCTGTTAAGGATAAGCTCTACATCCAGGTAAATACGGCAGAAACCAGCCGTTACGAGTTCCGCCTGTACAATGGTGCCGGACAGCTCCTTATGGCAAAAGAAGCAGAAGCATCGGCCCAGGTTATACAGCTACCTGTCGGTCATCTGGCCAAAGGCCTTTACCAGCTCACTGTAGCAAGGAAGGGTGAGAAAATGGAAACACACAGGATATTAGTGGATTGATGCCCTGGCTTGCAGGGCTCGTGTTTAGATACACAGCCCCGCTGCCGGCGCCAAAGACCTGAAAATAAAAGACCCCCGCTTCTGCGGGGGTCTCTTTGTATAAATAGCTTTAATGAATTACCATTTATCTACTTCCTCTGAAGAGGCCGGGGCCGGGGCGGGTACCGAAGCCACGGGATGCGCATGTGTTTCGGCGGGTGCCTCGATCTCCACCTCAGCCGTTACTTCCTCGATCTCATGATCCATCTCGGACTCGTCGTGGTTGTAGGCATCAAAATCAAAATCGGGCATCAACTGTGTTTTTACATGGTCAACAGCTTCCGTCAACGCTTTCAGGAATTTGTTGAAGTCTTCCTTGTACAAGAAAATCTTATGCCTGTCGTACCCATTGTCGTTAAAGCGCTTGCGGCTTTCCGTAATGGTCAGGTAGTAATCGTTTCCACGTGTAGCCCTTACATCAAAGAAATACGTTCTGCGTTTGCCGGCACGAATACGTTTGCTGTAAATGCTTTCCATTTTCTTGTCGTTGTTGTCGTACGCCACAGTTGTAAATTTTACAGTTAAAAAAAGGTTTTGGTTTTCTAAT
>DASTPZ010000297.1:0-21347 GCA_035761965.1 Flavisolibacter sp.
CCGGCTCCCATCAGGCAATGGCTTGCAGGTTTAAAAACAGTCATTGACCTGCAAGACTATAAAGAGCCATGGAACGTACTGAGGCAAGAGTTCCGGAATTTGTCGGGAACAGAACAAGCAAGCGATTTCATAGCCTCCTGCCTTGAGAAGGTGAACAGTGATCCCGCGCTGCTGAAGGAAGTGGAGCAGCAGCAGGTCTACCGTCTTTGTCATTGGCAGGAAACCGACCGGCAGATCAATTACCGGAGGTTCTTCACGGTCAATGGGCTCATTTGCCTGAACATCCAGGACCCTCATGTTTTTGACAGTTACCACCAGCTCACCAGAGAGCTTTTACAAAAAGGCGTATTCCAGGGCCTGCGCATCGATCATATCGATGGACTATATGAGCCTGCAGCCTATCTCAACCGCCTTCGCAATATGGCTGGGGAAGAAGTGCCGGTAGTGGTCGAAAAGATACTTGAGCCGGGCGAAAGCCTTCCATCAGATTGGCCGGTGCAGGGCAATACCGGCTATGATTTTCTCTCTCTTGTCAATAACCTTTTAACGAACAGCCGCAGCGAAAGAGCGTTTACAAAATTCTACCGCAAGCTGGTGGCCGACAGCAGAACGGTTATGGAGCAGCTACATGAGAAAAAAGCCTACATCCTAAATACGCATATGGCCGGTGAGCTCAATAACCTCTACCGGATGCTTAGGCAGCTGAACCTGATCGATAAAAGAGCTTTTTCTTACGTAAGGGGAGAAGACCTTAAGGATGCATTGGGAGAGTTTCTTGTCCGCTGCCCCGTATACCGCTTTTACGGGGAAAGCTTTCCGCTGCAGGGAGAAGAGGCCGAGGCTGTACATTATATACTCGATGAGGTCCGCCGCACCAATGGTGAGCTGCGCCGCGCGGTAGACCTGCTTGAACAGCTGCTGCTTTACCTGCCTGCCTCGGCCGGTGAAGAGGACTGCGCACGGATAGCCGGCTTCTACCGCCGTTGTATGCAGTTTACCGGGCCGCTTATGGCAAAGGGCATGGAAGATACTTTGATGTATACCTATCATCGCTTTATCGGGCACAATGAAGTAGGCGACTCGCCCGAAGCATTTGGCATCAGCACAGATGAATTTCACCGGGCCATGGCCGAAAGACAGCAGCGCTGGCCATTTTCGCTGAATGCCACCGCCACGCACGATACAAAAAGGGGAGAGGATGTAAGGGCCAGGCTCAACGTGCTCACCGACCTCGATGCTGCATGGATAGAAGCAGTGAATGAGTGGACTAAGCTGAACGCCCCGCTCAGGGAGGAAAACGGTCCGGATGCCAATGACGAATATTTTGTTTACCAGACCATCGCCGGAACCTTTCCAATGCCTGGTGAGCATATGGAAGACTTTCCGGACCGTCTTAAGGCCTATTTACAAAAAGCTCTGAGGGAAGCCAAAACAAATACCAACTGGACCAGCCCTAACGAAGCATACGAATCTTCCGTCATCAATTTCGCGCTCTCACTGCTCAACGAGGAAAAGCCTTTCCGGCAGTCTTTTGATCCACTCATCAGGGAGGTATCGGAACATGGCATCATCAATTCGCTTTCACAGGTAATGCTCAAATTCACCTGCCCCGGTATTCCGGATGTGTACCAGGGTTGTGAACTCTGGGACCTGAGTCTTGTGGATCCCGACAACCGCCGCCCGGTGGACTATGAAAAAAGACAGCAATGGCTGGAGGAATTGGAAGGAGGACCTGATCCTGCGCAATTGTGGGAGCACAGGCACAATGGCAAGATCAAGCTTTGGCTTGTAAATATCCTGGCAAGCCTGAGGCAGCAATATCCTCAGCTGTTCACTGCCGGTGAGTACATACCGCTGCAGGTTGAGGGCGAATACGGCCGTCATGTAATGGCCTTTGCCAGGTCTTACAGGCAGCAGGTGCTGGTGGTGGCTATTCCGCTGCATACAGCCATTCTTTCCCGCGAGCAGGCGGCGGCTCTGGAAAAAATAGACTGGAAGGATACATTTATTCACCTGCCCGAAGGCACTGCTGCAGGCTGGAATCACGCACTTTCCGGCATGGCGGTGAATGGACATACGCTGAAAGTTTCGGAGATTTTCAGCTCCCTGCCACTGGCCCTGCTCAAGGGCCAGCGGCTGACAACAGAACGAGGCGCCGGCATACTGATGCACCTGTCTTCCCTGCCTTCGGCTTTCGGCATAGGCGATATGGGTCCGGAAGCCCGGGCCTTTGCCGACTTTCTTTCGCGCAGCCGGCAAAAATACTGGCAGCTGCTGCCCATCAACCCCACCGAAGAAGGACAGGGTCATTCGCCTTACAGCGCTACTTCAAGCAGGGCGGGAAACATACTTTTCATCAGCCCGGAGCTGCTGCAGAAAGAGGGCTGGCTGGATGCTGAAACCGTGGACGCTTCAAGGCTTCGCCAGGAGGGCATTGTAAACTATGCGGAAGCGGCCCGCTTGCGCTCCATTCTGTTTGAAGCAGCCTGGCAGGCTTTCAAAGCCGGGAAAGGCACGAAGCCGGACGGGGCTTTTGAGGCATACAAGCAAAAAGAGGGAGAATGGCTCGACGATTTCGCGCTTTACAGCCTGCTCAAGGAAGAGCATGGAGGCATGCCCTGGTACCAATGGCCCGACCCATTCAAGTTCAGGGAGGAGCAGGCCCTGCGCAAGCTGCAGGCGGAAAACGAGGCCGTGATCGAAAAGATCAAATGGCTGCAATACATATTTGACAGGCAATGGAACTTGCTTAAAATGCATTGCAACAACCAGGGCATTAGGTTGATCGGGGATCTGCCGTTCTACGTCAGCTACGACTCTGCCGATGTATGGTCTCACCGCAGGCTGTTTGCGCTGGATGAATCGGGTGCGCCCATAGGTATGGCCGGGGTTCCGCCCGACGCTTTCAGTGCGGATGGGCAGCTATGGGGCATGCCGGTTTATAATTGGCAGGCCATGGAAGAGGAGCAGTATGCATGGTGGATAGCCAGGCTCAAAAAGAACTGCGATCAGTTCGACCTCGTAAGGCTTGATCATTTCAGGGCTTTTGCGGCTTATTGGGAAGTGCCTGCCGGCGAGTCCACGGCCAGGAATGGCCAATGGAAACAAGGCCCGGGTGAAGCTTTCTTCCAGGCAATAGAAAAAGCGCTGGGCGAGCTTCCCTTTATTGCCGAAGACCTGGGCGAAATTGATGAGCCGGTTTACAGGCTGAGGGATGCTTTCAGGCTGCCAGGCATGAAGGTGCTGCAATTTGCCTTTGGTCCCGATATGCCGTCTTCGGTACACACACCGCATAATTTCGAAAAGAATTTTGTGGTTTACACCGGCACGCACGACAATAATACCACCCGTGGCTGGTTTACCCGCGATGCCGACGTCAGGAGCAGGCTAGCGCTCGAGCAGTATGTGGGCCGGCCCCTGTCTTCAGCCGAAGTAAGCCTCGTGCTGGCCCGTATGGCATATGGCTCCGTGGCGGCAATGGCCATACTGCCGGTACAGGACCTTCTCAATCTCGATGAGAGGGCAAGAATGAACACTCCGGCCTCCGCATCGAACAACTGGGCCTGGCGGCTTTATCCTATGCAGCTCGACGGTACGGCCGAAGAGAACCTGAAGAAATGGACAAGGCTCTATAACCGAGAATAGGCCAACAGAGCTGTCAATGTAATGAAGCTTTGGAAGGCAAGTACGGAATGCATTTGCCTGCATTTTCGCTTTCACACCGGTTAAAATGAGCGCTTCGTTGCCGCTGATTTGCAGAAGAAAACAAGTTTTTTGCAGGCCTTCAAAAAGAAAATGATGTTACCAGCAGGCCGCAAACAAAGCCAGGCCTGTTAGCTGCAGTCTCCTTTTTCGTCCTTTCAAATACCCTTTTGGTGTAACGTTTTTCTTTCCGCCTTAAGGGGCGCATAGGTTTGTATCTGAAATCAATCGCCAAATCAGAAAATCAAAACTATGCGTTTATTATTTCTACTCTTGTTCGCAACGGGCCTTTCAACAGCCAGTGCACAGCAGATAAACGGTATTGCCAGGGACAGTGAAGGAAAGCCTCTTGGCGGCGTTACCATCAGCCTCTTGAAAGATACAGGAGCGGCAGTATTGAAGCTGACGGTTTCCGGTGATAATGGAAGCTTCCGCTTCGCAGAGATAAAGCCCGGAAAGTACCGCGTAAGCGCCAGCCATATAGCTTACCAGCCGCAGGTTTCAGCTTCTTTTACACTGGAGGCTTCGGATGTAACAGTACCCGAGTTCAAACTTTCTAAAGCATCTGCCGATATGAAGGGCGTGGTGGTTACGGCAAGAAAGCCGGTAATTGAGGTAAAGGCAGATAAAACCATTCTCAATGTAGAAGGCACTATCAATGCCGTTGGCTCCGATGCCCTGGAACTGCTGCGCAAATCGCCCGGTGTAACGGTCGACAAAGATGAGAACCTCAGCCTCAGCGGCAAGAACGGTGTGCAGGTCTATATCGACGGAAGACCCAGTCCGCTGGCCGGCCAGGACCTTGCGAATTACCTGAAGACGCTCCAGTCCTCGAATATCGAGGCCATTGAGCTGATCACCAATCCTTCCGCCAAATACGAGGCGGCAGGAAATGCCGGTATCATCAACATCAGGTTGAAGAAGAACAAATCCTTTGGCATGAACGGTTCGGTAAATGCAGGATGGAATATCGGCGTGTTTGCGAAATACAATGCCGGTCTTTCTCTCAACTACCGCAACAGCAAGCTGAATATTTTCGGCAACTACAACTACAACCAGGGCCGCAACTGGAGCAGGATAGACATACGCCGCACAACAGGCGACAGTCTTTTTGACCAGAAGAGCCAGGTGAACATGGACAACCTGAGCCATAACTTCAAGGCCGGGATAGACCTGTTCCTGAACAAAAAAAGCACATTGGGCGCCATGGTAAATGGAAATATTGCAAAACCTTCCATCTCAAACTACAGCCGTACGCCAATCTCCCATATTCCAACCGGAACAACAGATCGCATACTGGTGGCCGACAACAGCACGGCCCTCAAGAGGAACAATATCAATCTCAACCTCAACTATTCCTATACGGGTAGCGATGGCAGAACACTTAACCTCAATGCGGATCATGGCATTTACGATATAGAGAGCGATCAGCTCCAGCCTAACTTCTACTACAGTGCAGATGGCAGGAACCTGCTCAGCACAGTGGTTTACCAGATGATAGCACCAACTGATATCAGCATCAACTCTGTAAAAGCCGATTACGAGCAAAATTTTATGAAAGGCAAGTTGGGGCTTGGGGGCAAACTGGCCTACGTGGGCACCGACAACGATTTTCAACGCTATAATGTTTACGGCAGCACCAAGGAGCTCGACAGGGACCGCAGCAATCTTTTTGAGTATACAGAGAATATCAATGCAGGTTATGTGAACTATAACCGTGCATTCAAGGGCATGGTCGTTCAGGCCGGCCTGCGCGTGGAGAATACCATAGCGAAAGGTGTATCCAATGGGCAGCGTCACAATGGAAGCGGATACGAAAAATACGATTCCGTGTTCAAGAGAAACTATACCGACTTCTTCCCCAGCGCGGCCATTACCTTTAACAAGAACCCCATGAGCCAGCTAAGCTTTACCTACAGCAGAAGGATCGACCGCCCGGCTTACCAGGATCTTAACCCTTTTGAATTCAAGCTCGATGAATATAGCTCGCAGAAAGGCAATATCGACCTGCGCCCGCAGTATACCAATAGCATTGGCATTACCCATACCTTCAAGTACAAGCTAAATACCACGCTTAATTTCAGCAGGGTGAAGGATCTGTTCACACAGCTGATCGATACGGCGGAAGGATCGAAAGCTTTCATTTCAAAAAGGAATATCGCCAGCCAGGATGTGGTGAGTCTCAATGTGAGCTATCCGTTTACTTATAAATCCTATACCTTATTCACCAACCTCAATTCGAATTATTCACGTTACAAAGCCGATTTCGGCTCAGGCCGCACAATCAATATCGATGCAGTAGCGCTCAATATCTATACGCAGAACAGCCTCAGGTTTGCCAAGACCTGGACGGCCGAACTCATCGCCTTTTACAATGCTCCAACCGTTTATATGGGCAATTTCAGGGGCCGTACCATCTGGAGCATTGATGCAGGCATGCAAAAGCAGGTCATGAAAGGCAAAGGAACTGTCAGGGCTTCTGTAAGCGATATATTTGGTACGCTGAGGTTCAGGGGAACGTCGGAATTTGCCGGACAAACCTCTATTGTCAACACCCGCTGGGAAAGCCGCCAGTTTAAGCTGAACTTCGTGTACCGCTTTGGCAGCAACCAGGTAAAGGCGGCCCGCCAGCGCAGCACCGGCGCCGAAGAAGAAACCAAGCGTGTGCAGCAAGGCGGAGGCGGGATCGGGATAGGACAATAAAGCAACAGGTATTTGAAAGCCTTTGCCATTAAGGCCCGGGCCTTAAAAAAATTGAATACCGGCAGCATCAAGGGCCGGTATTCAATTCTTAGTTTAGGTCAGCCGGTATCCTTCTGCGGGAAGATGCCCCCGGCTGCAGGGTACTTAAGCAGTATTTTTTAACTTCAACCCCGATAATGAAAACTAAAAAGCGATTTCATTTTTGGAAGATTTTCTGGGTGGTTCTGGCACTGTATCTTTTCGTGATCCTGCTGGGAATCATCATCATATGGATATCACCAAGTACAGGAAAGCCCATTCCATGGGAAAAAATGCTCCAGCCCAGGAAACTGCTCGACAACGTAACCAGTTTGCTGTTCGCGTCGTTCTTTTATTACCTCGCGCTCAACAGCTATTACCGGCTTATTTCCGAAAGACGCAGCGCGCTTCACTATATCAGGCCCACACTGCTTTTGATAGGCTGCCTGCTCGCTTATTTCGTGCTCGACTATTTTCTTTTCAGCTCGCAAGTGCTGAACGTGGAAGTGAAAAGCGAAAGCGGGATAGAGCGCATTACACTGGGGCTTATGATCTTCAGTTATGTGTTTATCGCTACTTTTTACCTGGGTCTTTCATTGCTCATCGCTTATTTCACCAACCTGCGCGACGAAAAAAAGCAGCGAAAGGTGCTGGAAGAGCAAAAAATGCAGCTGGAAGTAGAGAAATCGCAGGCAAATTTCAACTTTCTCAAAGCCCAGATCAACCCGCATTTTTTGCACAATACCCTGAACTTCCTCTATGCCAAGTCGCTGCCTTACTCACCAGAACTATCGGAAGGTATTCTCACCCTTAGCGATATTATGCGTTATGCCCTTAGTGAAGGCAATGCAAGAGACGGAAAAGCGCCACTGAAGGATGAGATCGAGCATGTGCGGAATGTGATCAAGATCAACCAGCTTAGGTTCAGCAATAACCTGAACGTGCAATTTGAAGTAGAAGGCATTGTAAACGGCGCCACGATCATACCCTTTGTATTGATCACGCTTGTTGAAAATGCATTCAAGCACGGCGACCTTAAAAGCAGCGAAAACCCGATCATCGTGAGAACGAGGATACTCGATGACCAGCTTTATTTTTATTGCCGCAATAAGAAAAAAATGGGTCCGAAAGAATTGTCCACAGGCATCGGTCTCGACAATATCAAAAAACGGCTCGATCTCGCCTATGGGAAGGATTATGCACTGAATGTGAAGGATGAAGCGGAATTTTATACAACTGAATTAACCATCAGCAAGTTATGATCAACTGTATTGTGGTGGATGATGAGCAGCATGCCATCGATATACTCGTTCATTATATAAGCCAGACGCCCTACCTGCACCTGGTAGGAACCAGCACCAACCCGATAGAGGCTCTTCAGCTCGTAGCAACTCAAAAGGTCGACCTGGTTTTTCTCGATGTGCAGATGCCCGAGCTATCGGGTATCGATTTTGTAAAAGCCATCAATGGCAAGGCAAGAGTGATCATCACCACTGCCTACAGCGAATTTGCGCTTGAAGGATATGAGCTCGACCTGGTTGATTACCTGTTGAAACCCATCCGCCTGCCAAGGTTCCTGCAGGCCGTTCAGAAAATGGTAAAATCCTCCGAGGCCGAAGTACAGCATGGGGCGGATAACGACGACTATATTTTCGTCAAAACAGAATCAAAAGGCAAGCTGCTGAAGATCAACCTTGACGAGATAGATTATATAGAGGGCATGAAAAACTATGTGGCCATTTTTCGCGGCGGCCAGAAAACCCTTGTATACACCAGTATGAAGGAACTGGAGGAAAGGCTTTCGCAGAAATCGTTTCTGCGCGTGCACAAATCCTTTATTATACCGGTAGCGAAGATAACTGGCATAGAAGGCAATATCCTCCGTTTGAAGAATGTAGCTGCCGAAATACTGATCGGGGAGAATTATAAATCGCAGCTGATGGAAATCATCAGGAATAAAATGATCCAGTAACGCGGCACTGCAGACCCCGTCCCTGTTGCGTTCCATGGCGTTTTACCTGGATAAGGACAAAGTCGCCGGGAAAAAAATATCCGCTTTCTTTTCCCCGGGGCTTGCAAATTCCAGAACTGGAATATACTTTCGCAGTTCCAACCCTATAACATTCCAACCTCATCACCCCTCCCTGACCGCAACCATCTGTATCCACCATTCCACGAATAGCCGGTTATCCATTTTTGTCCCCATGATGCCATAAGCCGTCATCAACCAAACCGTCTATATGGATTCTAAATTTACATTTTCCGCCCTACTGCTGTTCGTATGCTTAAGCAGCGCAGCACAGATCTCGCTGACCGCCGGACAGGCTCCAGCCACAGCAGGTACAGAACGCCTTCTCGGCCAAAGGCTCAAAGGCATCCGCAACGCAGGTTCCAGCAGCGATAAAGAGATATATATCGGTGTTCCTGATCTCGGTGTGTCTGCCAATCGTTCGGAAGGCGACTTCGTTTATGGCAGCACAATGCAATTCAGCCTCCAGTTCGATCCTGCCGCCAACCTGTTTACTTCGACCATCAGCCGCACGGGAGCTACAGCCACCGTTACAAAAGAGAATATCTCCGCCACAGCCAGCGCTGCAGGTAAAAGCAATGCTCTTTTCACCATGAACTTCATGGAGCTGCAGATCCGCACCGGAAACGCAACCAGCACCATCGAACTCTCCAACCTCCTGCTTAACGGGCAGTCCATCAACGGTCCTCTTTCGCAAGGAAGTTCAGCAGCATCGAGCTTTTGGCACCTTAAAGACTATGATTTTGGTTCTGGCTTCACCCTGTCGGGCACCATTACCCTTACAGGCACGTTCAGCAATTCAGCCGAAGCCAACAAAATAGAGATCAGTTTTGGCACGCAGCCTTCCGCAGCCCCTGTTACATTGCCGCTTGTATGGGGCGATATCAATGTGAAGAAAGGCGCATCGGGCATCAATGAGCTGAGCTGGATAACCCTCCAGGAAGAAAATACCGAAAGCTTCCTTATCCAGCGCTCTGAAGATGGCAGGCAGTTCAGGACCGTTGGCCGCAGAACCGCCAAGGGGAACAGCAGCACGGCTACTTCCTATTCTTTCCAGGATGCAGGATTCAATGGCGATGCGTATTACCGGATCATACAGGTAGACATAGATGGAAAGGTCGGCTACTCAAAGATCGTGGGTATGAAGAATAAGGCAGTATCATCTATTTTCTACAACGGCACTTCCGGACTGGTGATACAGTCAACCGACAGCAAGCCAAAGAATGTAAGAGTAGTAGATGCCAATGGCCGTACCTATATCAATACGGTTATTCGCGATGCCAATGCCAAGGTAGACGTAAGCCAGCTTTCAAAGGGTATGTATTTTGTACAGCTCGAAGGAGCCGAAGGTCCTGCCTACAGGTTTATCAAGCAATAGTTTTCATTTGTACAGATTATAAAAAGCCCCGCTTTTCCAGGCGGGGCTTTCTTTTTCGCAAGTGATAGAAACGGTTTTGCTTATAAGGTATAACCATCGTTATCGATAAGATAATCGGCGATCCTGCGACGGGCTTCCTTGCTGTTGAAGGGCTGGGTCTTTGTAAAACGCCTCAGTCCCATAAGGATCATCCGTTGCTCATCACCTTCGGCAAAGGCATTGATGGCATCCTTGCCATTCTTTTGTATCCTGTCGGCTGCATCATAGAGATAGACACCGAGTATATCGCGGTAAAGCTGGGCATTGCCAGAGCCTTGCTCCGAGAGTTTCATAACTCTCAGCAAAAGGCTTTCTGCGACATAGGTATCGATGGCCATATCGGCAATGCTCATCAGTATCTCCTGCTCCTGTTCAAGCTGCATCATGAGCTTTTGCGCGGCAGCGCCTGCAGCCAGCAGAACAGCTTTCTTGAATCCTGCCAGCAGCTTTCTTTCCTGCGCAAATGGAGTTTCATCCTCTTCTCCGAACTCAGGAATGCTCATCAGCTCCTGTGATACCTTCATGGCCGCACCCATGATGTTTAGCCTTCCTTGCATGGCCCTTTTCAGCGTCATATCTACCGTGAGCAGCCTGTTGATCTCGTTGGTGCCTTCGTATATCCTGTTGATACGGCTGTCGCGGTAAACCCTTGAGATATTGTATTCAGCGCTATAACCGTTGCCTCCATGTATCTGCACACCTTCGTCGGAAATAAAATCGAGCACCTCGCTTCCGTGCACCTTGAGAATGGCGCACTCGATGGCATACTCCTCGGCAGCGCCCAGCAAAGCCTCGTTAAAAGGCTTGCCGCTTTCCAACAGCTCTCTCTCCTTATCGTCTATCAGCTTGGCTGTTCTGTACAGCGCACTCTCGCTGGCGAATGTCTGCACCGCCATTTCGGCGAGCTTGTGTTTGATGGCTCCAAAATTCGCGATGGGCTGCCTGAACTGTTCCCTTGTTTTGGCATACTGCACCGAAAGCGTAGTGGTTCTCTTGGATCCTCCAAGGGTTGCTGCACATAGCTTAAGCCTTCCGATATTGAGGATGTTGAATGCGATCTTATGTCCTTTGCCAATCTCTCCCAGCACATTTTCTACAGGTACTTTGCAGTCCTGGAAATAAAGCTGCACCGTTGACGATCCCTTGATGCCCATTTTATGCTCTTCGGGCCCCTGCGTAAATCCTTCAAAACCCCTTTCAACAATAAAGCCTGTGAACTTGTCGCCATCAACCTTGGCAAATACTGTATATACGTCGGCAAAGCCTCCGTTGGTGATCCAGCATTTCTGGCCGTTGAGCAGGTAATACTTTCCATCTTCGCTTAGCCTGGCTGTAGTTTTTGCGCCAAGGGCATCGCTGCCGCTGTTTGGCTCAGTAAGTCCGTAAGCTCCGGCCCATTCGCCGCTGATGAGCTTTGGAATGTATCGCTGCTTCTGCTCGGGTGTTCCAAAATAGAGAATAGGCAAGGTGCCTATGCCGGTATGCGCAGATACGGCCACCGAAAAGGAATGACCCGCGCCGAGGTATTCGTTGATGATGGTTGAGGTAACAAAGTCTTTTCCAAGCCCGCCATATTCCTCGGGGAAAGAGGTTGCCAGCAATCCCTGCTCGCCGGCTTTCTGAACGAGGGAGCGCATGAGCCCCTCTTCCATGCTGTCGATCCGCTCGAGCACGGGCAGCACCTCCGTATCGAGGAACTGGTCGCACATGTCGCGGATCATGCTTTGCTCTTCCGTGAATGATTCGGGTATGAAAGTAGAGGCGGGCTCGCTTTCCCTGACCAGCCATTCGCCACCCTTGAGGGCTTTGTCAATTGCTGTTTCCATGTTTAAATGTTTATGTATGTGTTTTATCGATCGCCGTCAGCCAAAGGCCGCGGCGGTTAGCCATTTAGATTGTCATAAACCCTTTGCAAAACCACCTTGCACATATCGATCTGGTCTGGCGGCACTCCTTCAAGGGCCTCGTTCAGGGTTTCCTCGGCCAGCTGCATCGTGTCTTCCTGCAGCTTCATGGCGCCTTTTGTCAGGAATACCTTGTTGATCCGCCTGTCCTTTTCATCCGATACCCGCTTCACCAGGTTGAGCTTTTCAAGATTATCTATAAGCCTCGTAATGCTCGGTTTGTCTCTGAAAGTAGCATTGCACAGCTCCTGCTGGCTTTTGCCGTCTTCTTTCCAAAGCTGGTATAACACGCTCCATTGCTCTATCGTAAGATTAATGCCTGCCGTATTGAATTTTTTCTGCAGCCTCCTGGCTATGGCTGTCGACGCCTTGCCGGTAATGAAGCTGTACAATTCGCCTTTCTTAAATTGGTTGTTTGGCATACGGTTGTTTATGCAACTACTTAAAATTAAGTTCTGCCGTCCAAAATTCAAAATAAATCTTACACTGCTTTTTTAACAAAACTTCTGTAGCTTAATGGCTCGCAATCCACGTTTGCAATCCCGTCCCGCCACCATTTTTAACCTTAACAACTGCTGTATGAAAAAGCAATGCTTCCACCTCATTGCGCTCCTGCTTTCCGTATTGGCGTACGGACAAAAAAAGATCGTTGTGCTCGGATCGTCGACTGCAGCCGGTAGCGGTGCCAGTCCTGCCGACTCCTCCTGGGTTAACAGGCTAAAGTCCAGCTTTAACAGGAACACGAACGATGGCGTGGATACTACTATCGTAAACCTGGCCATTGGCGGCTATACCTCCTATCATATCATGCCAACGGATTTTCCCGTTCCGCCCGGCAGGCCTGCACCCAATGTAACGCAGAACATCACTAAGGCCATCAGCCTGCTGCCTAATGTCATCATCATCAATATGCCCTCGAACGATATTGGTAATGGATATACCATGAAGGAGCAGATGGACAATCTCAGGCTGCTGTTCCAGCAGGCCATGAGCCATGGCATCCGTTGCTTTATCGGTACTACGCAGCCAAGAAACTTCGCCGATGCGGCCCAGCGCCAGATGCAGCGGGAGCTGGTCGATTCCATCACCAATAATTTTGCTTCCTACGCCATCAATTTCTGGGACGACCTGGTGAGCAATGATGGACAGAACCGGATCAGGGACGATGTTAACTGGGGTGATGGTGTTCACATCAATAACGCAGGCCACCGGCACCTGTTTGAGAGAACGGCGGCCAAATCGCTGCTTACCGCTTCAGCGCCATTGCCGCTCAGGCTTTCGGGCTTCAAGGTGCGCGAAGAGAACAAAAGGGTGCAATTGTCGTGGGCGACTGCCGAAGAGGAGCCAGGCAGCTTTTTTGAGATCGAAAGAAGCGCTGATGGGCTCAGCTTTGTTCGCCTCGACGGCATGCCAGCAAAGGGATACCAGCCTTCTTCGTATCAATGGACCGACCCCAGGCCACTCGAAGGCAAAAGCTTCTACCGACTAAAGCTTGTAAGCGCAGGAAGAATAAATTATTCAGGTATTGTCGGTCTCTCTATCGCAGCCAGGCCCTTGCTTATCCAGCGCCTGTATCACCAGGGCGGAGAGCTTTGCCTTGAAATAAGCAGCCTTCAGGAAGGGCAGGTCAGCATCGACATCCTGAGCAGCACCGGCGCCCTTCTCCTCCGGCGCTCTTTTGGCTCCGGCCCGCAGGCTGCGATGGTAAGACTCAGCCTGCCTCCGCTGGCAACGGGAAACTATTTCGCGCGTATCAGCAGCCGCAATGGTGCAACGGATATCAGGCCTTTCTTTTTAAGCAGGTAAGCATATTGATGATAAAGAAAACAGGTAAGGGAGTTCATATTTTATGACCGCATCTATTGCATAGGGACTAGATTTGCTTCCGATGCTTCTGGTTGTGATAGTCTTCCTGCTCGCCTATGCCTTGCTCATCCGGTATTACCGGAAAGGCTGGGATTCCTTATCCGGCTACCGCGCTCCGGGTAATGATGCTCGCGTGTTCGTCAGCATCATTGTACCGGCCAGGAACGAGGAGAAGGCGATCATTCCGCTGCTGCATGCGCTCTCGCACCAGCATTATCCTGCAAGCTTGTTTGAAGTGATTGTGGTAGATGATTTTTCTACCGACGATACGGCCGGTTCGGTGGCCCTTCATGCAGCTGCCAATGTAAGGCTGATAAAGCCCGCTGCGGATGCCCGGCATTCTTCCAAGAAAAAAGCCATTGAAGCCGGCATTGCCGCAGCGAAAGGTGAGTTGATCGTTACTACCGATGCCGATTGTCTTCCACCTGTGTCCTGGCTTCGCACACTAGCAGATTTTTATGCCGAAAAAGGAGCCAGTTTTATTGCAGCCCCGGTTAAATTCAGCTATGATGGAAGCTGGCTGCAAAAATTCCAGGCTCTTGATTTCCTTACCCTCCAGGGAATCACGGCAGCCAGCGTTGCCACCGGCTTTCATACCATGTGCAATGGCGCTAACCTTGCCTACCGCAAACAGGCTTTTGTTGATGTTGATGGCTTTGCCGGCATTGACAGGGTTGCAACCGGCGACGATATGCTGCTTATGTACAAGATCTGGAAGAAAGACCCCTCACGCGTCTTTTACCTGAAAAGTCGCGATGCGGTTATGAGCACTACGCCAATGACCACCCTGCGCGGCTTTATCATGCAGCGGAAAAGATGGGCAAGCAAGACCCTGGTTTACGACGACAGGCGGATACTGGCCGTCCTGGCCTTTGTTTATCTCCTGAACCTTCTCTTTCCCTTACTGCTGGTATGGGCCTTCTTCAATATTCAATTCCTCTTACTGGCGGCGGGCTTTTGGGTGACCAAGACATTGATCGAATGGCCTTTCATCAACGCCGTGGCAGCCTTTTACCGCGAGCGTAAATTGATGCGCTTATTTTTCTGGTTCCAGCCCCTGCACATGCTCTACACCGTATTTGTAGGCCTGCTAAGCCAGTTTGGCCGGTACGAATGGAAAGGCAGAAGAACAAAATAGCTTTATCTTTCTTTCATGAACGGAGCCACCACATCATTCAGCCAGGCAGCCTGGCAGCGGTTGAAGAAGAATAAAGGCGCCATGGCCGGCCTGTTCCTCATCATCCTGTCGATAATGGTGGCAGTGTTCAGTTATCTTATCGCACCCGATCCTTCTCCTTTTGCCAACAGGATCATACTCGAGATCGGCGGCGAGAAACCTGGCTTCAGCCAAAGCTTCCTGCAGGTAAAAAAGCCGCAGGTAAGAGAAATTGGTTTCTTCGAAGGCGTTTTTTCAGGACGCCCCGATGCAGTGGACCTTATACCAGTGACCTCTTCCGCGCAGGCCGGCGACAGCATCATTGCACAGCGCTATATCGACGAAGGTGTTACAGAAAGGATAGCCTATCATCTTAACGATCTTGCCTCAAACCCCATTACAACAAAAAAATTCCTGCTTGGTACAGACAGCTATGGGCGCGACATCCTCAGCCGCCTCATCATAGGCACAAGGGTGAGCCTGAGCGTGGGACTTATTACGGTGCTCATCTCCCTTACAGTGGGCATTTTGCTGGGAGCCGCCGCCGGCTATTTTAAAGGCAGAACGGATGATGTGATCATGTGGCTGATCAACGTGATCTGGAGCATACCTACCCTGTTGCTGGTATTTGCCATTACCCTGCTACTGAGCAAGGGCTTCTGGCAGGTGTTTGTCGCTGTAGGCCTCACCATGTGGGTGAACGTGGCAAGACTGGTGAGAGGACAGGTGATGGCTACAAGGGAGCTGCAGTATGTGGAGGCCGGGCGCGCGCTTGGCTTTTCGGATCTCAGGATCATCAGCAGGCATATCCTGCCCAATATATTCGGCCCCATCCTGGTGATCGCGGCTTCCAATTTTGCATCGGCCATCGTTATAGAAGCGGGACTGAGCTTTCTCGGCGTAGGCGTGCAGCCGCCGCAGCCAAGCTGGGGGCTTATGATCAAGGAGAACTATAATTTCATTATCACGCAAAACCCAATGCTGGCACTGGCGCCCGGCTTTGCCATCATGCTGCTTGTGCTGGCCTTTAACTTGCTGGGTAATGGTTTAAGAGATGCGCTGAACGTAAGAGGGAGGATCTGACCTCTTAACCGTTTTCCAATCGGCAATGATGATAACAGCAAGACAGATATAAAAAACAGAACCCGCCTTATCTGTTTCCACCAGGTCGCTAAGAAAGTTCACAGTGCATTCCATTACCAGGATGACACCGGCTGTGACAGCGGCCGAAGTCCAGAAGGGATCGCCTTTGCGTTGACTGATGCACTGCACATAAAAGAATGCGGTTGCCAGCAGCAATACGAAGAGTAGCAAGGCAGGCAACCCCTGTTCTATCAATAAAAGGAGAAAATAATTATGAACGGTCGATTGTTCCTCGTTCCTGCTTACCCAGGTGCGGAAAGCAGGCAGGGTATAAGGCTTGTAGTTCCAGTAAAAGCTGGCCGGGCCGGTGCCTGCCATCCAGGTGTCCTCTGCCATCCTGATGCCTGCCACCCAGCGATGCACGCGCTCGGCCGTTGACACATCTTTCAGCTCATAGGTGGCAACAAGGTGTTCCCTGAAATCGCTGTGATAGATGGTGGTCCTGAAATCGGGCGCCAGGCGCATATAACGGTAGTTTTCGCTGATCCAGAATACCGCTGCGGCCGATAAAGCGATTGCCAGGCAGAAAGAGGCCACCAGCAATTTTTTCCGGATAAGCCAATAACTCAACAGGCCAAAGACCAGCGCAAGCCATGCACCCCTGGCATAGGAAAAATAAAGGGCAACAAGGGTCACGAAGAAAAGAATGTACAACAGGCTCCGGGCCCATCTGCCGTTTACGCGCTTAATAACCAGGATGAGCAGCGGCACCATGAAAACCAGCAGGGCTGAGTAGCTTACATGATTTCGAAAGAAAGGCAAAAGCGATTCATTGATGGTATCGAAGCTCCATCCTTTTTGTCCATGACGCAGAAGGCCGATCAATGTAACACAGGACATAGAGAAAAGCAGGAGAAGGGCGGAGCGCTTGAGCACCTTCTCATCGCGAAAGAGCACCAGCGGTGCGGCAACGAAAGCCAGCAGGTACCATGTTTTAGCCAGGATAAACTTGAAGGAATAAAGCGGCTCGGTAGACGCAGCCAGGGTACAGAGGGTCCATACCAGCTGCAGGAACAGGATAAAAAGCAGGGGATGGAGATGCCTGGCCCGGATCGTCCGCCTGTTCCATATAAGATAACCAAGCATTGAAAACGACATCAGCAGCATCAGCGGCTCATCCGGAAAATCGGTGCCCAGGTTTTGGCTGAAATTGAATTCGATGGACCAGGGGATGGAAAAAACCAGCAGGTAAAAAAGATAAACCGGATAATGAACCAGGCAGATACCCAGCAGCAGTGTGAGCGGAAGCAGCAGGTAATAGAACTCCTGGAGGTAGGCTGCCTGCCAGCAGGCATATAGCAATGCAAGACTAAGCAGCCAGGTAAGTATCCTGTTGGTGGATGCAGTCACCTTGTATGTTTTCTGCTTTCAACAAATAAGGCCATGAGCAAGGCAAAAGCAAAGGTGGCAAAAGCGCTGATGAGAAGAGTGGGCACCATTCTTGGTTTGTCGGGCCAGAGCGAGGCCCTTGCCGGCTCAAGGGTGAGCAGCACGGGTGGATTGGTACTGGCGGCCAGCTGGTATTCATCAATGATCTTTTCGTATTGACCGATCTGCTCCAGGAGCGCCTGCTTTTTGGCCAGCGCGAGCTCCGCTTCGGCACCAGAAAGACGCGCAGCCGAATCGGCCAACTGCCTGAATTGAAGCTGTCTTGATTCATATTCCTGTCTTGCCTGGTTGAGCACAGTAAGGTTATTTACATTCTGCAGGTTGCGGTGAATGTCCTGGATCTTTTGCAATATGCTGTTGCACATGGCTGCCGCAAGCTGCTTATCCTTATCCCATACCTTGATCTTTAGCTCACCATAGCCGGTGCGGTTGATCTTCGTATTTTTTTTCAGCTCAACAGCCGCCTTGTAATCTCCTTCCGGGTCGCCACCAAAGCCATAGTGCTCGGTCAGGTTGAGCTCGCCGGCCGTGGTGGTGAATATGGTATCAAGCTGGCCTGAGCCCTCGACCCTGTCCAGCTCATCGGCCGTTCCGAAATCGGAATACAGCAATTCAATATTGTTATTGAAGATCCGTGCGCGATCGGCCACCATGCTGTTGGCCGGCAGGGCGGTTGCAGTAGAGAGATACTTCTTAGGGCTAAGCAGGGTAGCAACAAAGGCTACGAGGGTGGCAATGAGTGTGAGTCCAAGAATGAACTTCCATCTCCTGGTAAGAACAACTAATAGATCCGGCATGCGCAGTCATTAACGTAGTGATACAAAATATTTTTTGAGCGGTCCCCAGCTAACGGCGAGCATGACAAGAGTAAGGCAGGCCGCTGCCGCTAAAATAATCCAAACATTGATTACCGCCGCTTTCCCTGCATAAAACAGGAGTCCGGCAAATGCGGCCGCCACGAGCGTTTTGGTCAGTGATGCGAGACCGGCGCCCAGGCCTGCCGCCCTTGTGGCGGCGATGTAAACAGCGAGTCCGCAGGCATACTGACTTGCAAGAGCGGCCCAGCAACAGCCTTCTGCACCCATGGAAGGCATGAAGGCGAGGTTGAGAGCAAGATTAAGCAGAACGGAACCGGCCAGGGTAAAAATGAACAGGCGGAGCCTTTCGATAGCAACCAGCAGCGAGCCATAGATATGAACGAGGTAGTAGGCCGGCAGCACGGCAACACAAAGAGCGATCAGGCGGCTTGCATAGGCTCCGGAGTCGTGATAGAGCAGTTCTTGTATCCATCGTGAAAAAAATAAGGCGAAAGCAGCCATGGCCAGAGCGATGAATAAAAGTCCGTTTCTTGTTTCGAAAAGGGTTTGCTGCAGCAGGGGCCTATCGTTACGGTGCCTGGCAAAAAAAGGAAGCAGGAAGGAAGCAGCCAGGTAGCCGATCATATTGCCTGCGTCAAGCAGGCGGTAGGCAGCGGCATAAAGGCCGGCCTCCAGCGCACCCCGGGGATGAAGCCTTTCGAGAAGGAAGCCATCGAGGCGGTAGTGTACAGACATCAGCAGCACGGCCAGCGCAAAAGGAAAAGACCGCTTCAGCAGGCTGAGGGCAGGCGATGAAGCCGGCTGTCCGGCATTCCGGGGATACCTGCGGTATAAAAAAAACATAACGGCCATTACAGCCAGGGCCGTGCAGAGGCTCTGCACCTGCAAAAAGCGGAGCAGGCTTATAGGACCTGCCAATGTTGTATAAAGCATACCGCCGCAGATAAGCGTCATCATCAGCTTATCTATTACGGAAAACCAGGCATCGGCCGTATAGAACTGAGCGGCGGTTACCATGCCGCGTAAAAAGAGAAAAAGCGAATTGAGCGCCTGTATGGCCAGCACATAGGTCAATATCTCCCATTGCCGGAGCCCGCTCAGCCAGGCAGCAAGCACGCAGGCTAGTATATAGGCCACCAGCAGGAAGGCTTTCAGCCGGAAGGCGGAGGTAAGGCTCAAATTTCCGCCACTGGCCAGGCGCTGGTTCAGCAGGTTGCTCAGGCCGGCATCGGCCAGGAAAAGCAGCAGGTAGGAAAGATTGAGAACGGCAAAATAGCGGCCGTAAGCTTCATTGCCCACGATGTTCTGCACCTGCCTGTCGATAAAGAATATCCATACCGGCTTAACCAGCAGGTTAAGTGCCAGCAGCCATGAAAGTCCCTTTAATAAAGAAGGCGATCTCATTTGCTTAGTGGCCGGCAACGCGTACGGCCCGGTTGAGGCTTTCTTCCAGCGATATGAAAGTTTCCGTTCGCTCGATGCCTTTGATCTTTTGCAGCTCGTCGTGTAAGATAAGGCGAAGTTGGGCAATATCCTTGCAAACGATCTCGGCGAAGATGCTGTAATTGCCGGTTGTATAGTTCATGCGTACGATCTCGGGGATCTTTTTGAGCTCCTTGGCCACAGCATCGTAGAGGGAGCTTTTCTCGAGGTAGATGCCTATGAATGCAATCACATCGTAACCCAGTTTTTTAAGATCGGCATGAAAGCGCATGCCGCTGATAACGCCGGCTTCCTGGAGTTTTTTAATGCGAACATGGATGGTGCCTGCCGATACGAAGAGTTTTTTGCCGATATCGGCATAGGAAGGGCTGGCATCGTGCATAAGCTGCTGGACGATCTGCAGGTCCAATTTGTCAATATTCAAAGAAGGGTCCATTCGAAGGTAGAATTTTGAATATAATTCGATAAAGCACTAAAATATTGAATATTATCTAAACTTTTTTTAGTTTGATTAAATAATGTTCATGCATCCTATTTTTGTTCTATCAGTTCATTGAAACGGCAGCAGTGATAACCAGAAGGTGAAAACCTGCTGCCGGGAATTTGATCCTATACTGTGGGGTGATGAAACCTTAGGCAGACATGCCCTCTTGTCTCGGGGGTGGGGAACACAGGATAAACTCAGCATAGAGCCGACGTTACTCAGGTAAGGCCGACCAGGGTTGACCACTACTCTTTGTGCTGATGCTAACTGCCCCGTGGAGGTTCGACTCCTCCCCCTACAGCTTTTTCGTGTGTGTATTGAGCCTGCAGATCAACCGGTGAGGTTGTATTTGCAGGCTTTTTTTTAGGGGCTGGTGTAAGATGAATTACTAACCTTCTTTTTGAGAGCATTTATTAGCAGTCAATTTATAATCATGGGCGCTATGTCTGTATTTTTATGAGCGTTAGAACCTTATGACGGACATTCAAGTTTGGTTTCTGTCATTAGATTCCGCTGATTGATTGCGAAATGTCGATACCTAGCGAAATGTTACTTTAACTCTTGTAATAAGTATTGATAGAGTTGGTATTGCTCGCAAAAATGCTTTGCCTTCTTTGCATCGCTTACATAGTATAGCTCATTAACTCCTGACTCTGTTTTTAAGTGAATAGAACCATATAAAACTATTGGTATTTTATAATTATTTGCGAATCTCCTGTCTGGCGAGCCATCTTTGTTTACCCGATACCAGGTTTCTCCCACCGTTATAGTGTCCAGCGGTATATTTCTGCCTTCTTCTAAAAACCTAGATTCGGAGTACTTCAAATGAAGATCATTGTAGTCAAGAATTGCAATGTCTTCTTTGCTTTTGAAGTAGATAATAAAACTTGGATAAAAGTAAAAGTCACCCCCATTAAAATTCTCAAAATGAAAGGTTTTTTCGCTTGTCTGAATAACTTGAATTGAGTCAAAGGAAAATGTAACCTCATTTCTAGACATTGAAGTCTGTGCTGCTGCCTTAGTTTCCGTATTCCTTTCGGAGTAGGTCATATCCCATATCTTTTCAGAACTCTTAAGAGTAGTAAATGCACTTATGAGGTCGGAATACTTTTCTCTAAGCTCTCTGGTTTCATACTCATAATTAATATTTAAATATGATTCATTTTCGAAACTCTTTACAGCATCAAGGTCAACCTTACTTTGTTCAACCTCTTGTATTAGATTTCGAATCTTTTTTTTAAAAAGAAATTTAAACGGGGATTTTTGTTTTCTAAG
>DASTPZ010000298.1:0-5886 GCA_035761965.1 Flavisolibacter sp.
TTCCGGCTGCCTATCTTTCGCTTTTCAGAAAAGACCCGATTTTTATTGAAAACGGCATACCTGTGCTCCGAGTTATCGCTTCCGCCATGATACTCCTGTCGGCTGGCACTATTTGGCTCAATGCAGTTACAGGTACCGGGAACAGCCGCGTCACTTTCATAATAGAAATACTGACTCTTGCTTTTTATTGTATTTATATTTTTTGGGTGCTGGAGATGCGTAAAATGGGCATCCTTTGGGGATGGATGTCTGAAATTCTTTACTGGACCATTCTTTTCGCGCTCTCGTTCTTTTATATGAAGAGCAGGCGATGGCAGAAAACGATCATCTGAATGTTTTGCTGTAGCTTACGCCGACAGAGCCAGAAAACCCGGTGATGGGTGGATTCAGCTTGCGTATGACGATGGTCAGCGCTTTTATGAATGGAAACTGTTCCTCCAGGCCGGCTGCGATCTCCATGGTACAGGTTTCAAGTAGTAGCTTGCGGGTGCTGAACACCTTGCTGATGATATGATAGACCGTTACATAATCCACCGTTTGATCTATGGACTGGATGGCTTCCTCGGGTGAGGGACAGGTAATGCTTACATCGACCTCAAAATCATTACCCACCTTCATCTCCTCCTTATACATACCATGCCCGGCAAAAAACCTAAGCGACCTTAGTTCTATGGTAAATTGTCCCGGCATGAAAACTTATTGTTGATTTGAACAGCCCGATCAGTGCAAGCCTTTTTCCGACAAGTATCTCTCTGCGTCGAGCGCTGCCATGCATCCGCTGCCCGCGGCCGTAATGGCCTGGCGATAGATCTTATCCTGCACATCCCCTGCGGCGAATACGCCCTCAAGATTTGTTTTTGCGGTTCCAGGGGTGGTTTTGATGTATCCCGACTCATCCATATCCACAAAACCTTTGAAAATATCGGAGTTCGGAGTATGCCCGATCGCTACAAAGAATCCCTTGATCGGTATTTCGGAAGTCTCGCCGGTCTGGTTGTTCTTTATACGCACGGCTTCCACCGTTTTGCTGCCTAAGATCTCTTCGGTTTCCGTATTCCAATAGATCCTGATATTCGGTGTTGCCTTTACACGGTCCTGCATCACCTTGCTGGCCCTCATTTCATCCCGGCGGATGAACATGTGCACGGTCGAGCAGAGCTTGGAAAGGTAAAGAGCCTCTTCTGCGGCTGTATCGCCGGCACCCACGATGGCAACTTCTTTTCCACGGAAAAAGAATCCATCACAGACGGCGCAGGCGCTTACGCCAAATCCATTGAAACGCTGCTCACTTTCAATACCCAGCCATTTCGCCGAAGCGCCGGTTGAGATGATCACGGCATCCGCTTCCACGAGCTTTTCCTCATCGATCCATACCTTATAGGGCTGCGATGAAAAATCCACCTTGGTAGCCAGGCCGTAACGGATATCGGCACCCATGCGCTGGGCTTGTTTTTCGAAATGGATCATTAGTTCCGGCCCCTGGATGCCTTCCGGGAAGCCGGGATAATTCTCCACCTCGGTGGTTATCGTCAGCTGTCCACCCGGCTGTATGCCCTGGTAAAGGACTGGCTTGAGATTGGCCCTCGCTGCATAGACCGCTGCTGTATATCCTGCCGGCCCTGACCCTATGATCAGCAGGCCTGTTTTTTCTGCTTGCTTGTTCTCCATTGCTCAGTTATGTACTTGATGCGCGAAATTAGAAGTAATTGAATAACCATCCCGATTAAGAAGTCCACCTATTGTGGAATAATCAGCCGTTTATATTGTGAGGCATACCCTCCAAAATAGCCAAGGGCATTATTGCTGATATTGCCCAGCACCTTTACCGGCGTTGAAAAAGGATTGCCTACCGATGAATAGGAAAATTCCCAGGTGCGCCAGAAATCAAAGGTCTGCTTATCGATGGTGCTGAGCTTAAGATCAACGGTATCGCCCCTGAAAAAGAAATCATCATCGAGCGTATCAGCATTACGGTCAATACCGCCTTCCAGTTGTACCTCATAAGTAGTGCCGTCGATGAAAAGGTCGTCGAAGACCGAGTTATAGGGCGGCAGGAATCTACCCTGGTTAGTCCGGGTGAACACCCGAACATAATCGCCATAACCCGGTTGATCGGTTACCCTTACCATCACTACGCCCTTATTGGTATCGGATGTAGCAGGGGCGGGCTTCCAATACATCGAGTCTATGCTCTTACCGAATTCAGGTATGGTGGTGGTGGCTGTATACTCCTGTCCATCAACCAATACACGAAGGTTGTACTGCTTATTTATCTCTCCTTCGAACGCTGTGGCCAGGTTTGTGGAATCGATGGAATAATAGTAGAGGTTCACACCGGGCAAAATGGGCACAGTGTATTCTTTGAGCCTGTGGGTGAGTGTTCCGTTCGATACATATACCTCGGCATTGCGTACAAAGCTCTGGGTGAGTATCTCAGGCGTAAGGTTGGAAAAAAAGCCAACCGACCGGGTAAGCGTTACGATGGGAGGCTCATCGTTCTCGATAGTGGCTTCGACCACCAGTTTAGGGCTTTCTTCTTTCAGTTCAAAATCAATGGACTTTTCGCATCCCAGTAAAAGGATGCTGCAAAGACCGCCAAGTATTAGTCTGCTGCTCATAGATCGAAGGCAAAGGTACAAAAGAAACAGCCCTGATTCTTTCGAACCAGGGCTGCTATAAAAACCCATCAATGTTAAATTTTAGGCCGGGCTGGCATCAATCTATCCAAGATAAGCCTTCAGCGCATTGCTGTAGCGGGCTTTCTGGAGCCTTTTGATCGCTCTTTCCTTGATCTGGCGAATTCTTTCCTTCGTAAGATCGTATTTCTGGCCGATCTGCTCGATGGTAGTACCATTCTCGCCATCCAGCCCGAAATAGGCGTTCACGATCTCTGCTTCCCTTGGGGAAAGCGATTTGAGCACCCTGCGGATCTCATTCCTCAGCGAATCCTTCATCACGTCGTCGTCCGTATCGTCGCTGCCTTCCAGCAGGTCGCCCATGGCCACATCCTCTGCTTCGTGCACGGGGGCATCGAGGGAGGTATGACGGGTATTGCTCTGGAAGATATTGTTGATCTCGGTTTCGCTCATCTCGAGGATATCGGCCAGTTCCTCGGTGCTGGGCTCGCGCTCATGCTCCTGTTCAAAAGCCATATAGGCTTTGTTGGCCTTGTTGTACGTTCCTATCTTGTTCTGGGGCAAACGAACCAGCCTTCCCTGCTCGGCCAAAGCCTGAAGGATTGACTGACGGATCCACCAAACAGCATATGAAATGAATTTAAAACCCTTTGTTTCGTCAAAACGCTGAGCCGCTTTGATAAGGCCTAAGTTCCCTTCGTTGATCAAATCGCTCAGAGACAAGCCCTGGTGCTGATATTGCTTAGCTACCGATACAACGAAACGCAGGTTGGCCTGTACCAGCTTGTCCAGAGCCCTCTGGTCGCCCATCTTGATCCGCTGGGCCAGCGTCGTTTCTTCCTCAGGAGTGATCATCGGGATCTTAGAGATCTCCTGGAGGTACTTTTCGACGGCCTGTGAATCCCGGTTCGTTATCTGGGTAGCGATCTTAAGCTGCCTCATAAAATAAATCCTTGATTATAAAAGTGAATAAATAACTTGACAATGGATTTTCACAGAAAGTTGCAAAAGGATAGTTAAACCGATCTGGACTATCTGCAAAAATAACGCTCAGACGCTAAATCTCATAATGATTCAGGTCAAATTATTATCTACAAAAATTATACTACGGTCGGATTTTATGAAATAAGGTCTGGTTAAGGTTTTCCAAAGTTTTTTCTAATATGTTCCTGGGGAAGTTATGCACAGTTCTAGGCCCTGGCCCGATATTTTTGCCGCAGGTAGAACCAAAGCACGGCGCCTGTCAGCATCAATACAACGGCCAGCACTTCGGCCTGGGTGGGATGAAAGCCAAAGAGTTCCATTTTGTTGTTCACCCGTATTTTTTCGATCAGGAATCGCTCGGCACCATTGAGGATAAGGTAGAGGGCAAAAAGAGCTCCAGCCGGCCGCAGCTTGTCTCTAAGTCCCCATAGCACCAGGAACAGCAAGGTACACATGATGGTCTCATAGAATGGCGTTGGGTACACCGGCACCGGCAACTGACGGCAATAACGCTCATTGCAGCCTCCAATAGGCACTCCAACTTCATTCACATTGTGCGGATAATTATAGGCCATCAGCCAGTTAGGTAAAAAATCAAAGGGTTTGGAAACCGGTTTGTGCTGCAGGTTGGGATGGTTAAGAAAATAGTCGCCATGGTTTTGAATGGCTGCCTGGAAATCTTCCGGAACGGCTGCCACGATCTGGTTCGACGAATCCACTTTGTAAGCAGTATTGTAAATACCCCAGTCGCCATCACCGGCCACCTGGCAACCAATGCGTCCAATGGCATAGGCGATCATCAGCGAGGGGGCTATGGCATCGGCCAGGTAACGCACACCAATCTTATGCTTCTTAGCATAAAATACGATGGCCAGGGCAGCACAGATGAGTCCGCCATAAAAAGTCAGCCCTCCACCGGAAAAAATATAAGCGGCCGGATCTTTCAGAAAATCGCTCCAGTTCTCGAAAATATCGAACAGCTTGGCGCCAGCCAACCCTACTACAAGGGCAATGATAGTGAGCTCCCCCACCCTGTCCTGCGGCCAGATGCGAACAACCCGCTCCTCCGGCCTGTCCAGCTTATGTTTGTTCTTTTCCCACCATTTCAGCCAGGCAAATACAAGACCTGTAATGATGCCGGCCGGCCAGTTGCCCATGCCTGAGAATATATAAGCCTGCGGGTCTTGGGTCGCCTCGGAGCTGGTGAAGAAGAGGGCAATGATCTTGTATCCAAGTACAAATCCCAGCAAGAAGTTTAAGATCAGCTCAATGGCCGTGGCCGGCTTTCCTACTACATGCTTCATCTCCGTTGGGGCAAAAAG
The DNA here is from genome assembly GCA_035761965.1 of Flavisolibacter sp. Classification (GTDB taxonomy): domain Bacteria; phylum Bacteroidota; class Bacteroidia; order Chitinophagales; family Chitinophagaceae; genus Flavisolibacter. Next base: position 4,943 of record DASTPZ010000298.1, read on the forward strand.
GCCTTGCTTGCTCTTTCTTCTGAGTTCGGCAGCCAGCAGGGCGGCTGCAACCAAAAAAGAGATCGCTACAAAAAAGCCAAAGGAATTGATGAACCTCAACGGGCCGATTGCAACACCGAATGTCTCCTTGAAAAAATAGTAAAGGTTGGGATACATATGCTGGGCTAATGAAGAGCAATGTTAGGTTAAATAAGCCAATAATGTTAATGCCGCCGGCTGCCATCGTGGTAGCGCTGTCATTGCATGGTGCAAATAAAAAGCCTCCCATTGAAGGAAGGCTCTTATTTGGTCAGACCTGAATCAATTGCAATGCTGCTCGAAAGCGGATATGAGGTTATTGGCGATCATCTGTGCCGGGCGACCTTCGATCTGGTGGCGCTCTATAAAATGCACAAGCTGTCCGTCCTTGAACAAGGCAATGGCCGGCGACGAAGGCGGATAAGGCAGCAGGTGCTCCCGGATGGTTTGTATGGCCTCAATATCGAAACCTGCAAAGCTCGTGGTAAGATGATCAGGCTTCTTGGCGGCATTCATTACAGCCATCAGCACGCCCGGACGGGCAGAACCTGCCGAGCAGCCGCAAACAGAATTGATCATAACTAGCGTCGTTCCTTTCTGACTTAATTGCGACTCCACATCCTGCTTGTTCAACAATTCTGAAAACCCATGGTCGGTTAGCTCTTCTTTCATGGGCTGTACTATTTCTGCTGGATACATAGTTTTAAATTTTTGCAAAGTTAGGAAGAAAGCAGAACAGCTTGCAACCGCCTTTCACCCACCCAGCCAAATGTCCGGAGGAGATGGATAGCGGTCTGACAAGCTTTCTTTCCTTCATAGCCCGACAAAGATTTTTTGTACATAATGTCAGGAACCAATGAACTAGAGTGCAATTATGTCATGCATTTCAGCCGATTTCGTCCAATGGTACATGCTTTGAAATACGT
>DASTPZ010000299.1:0-2571 GCA_035761965.1 Flavisolibacter sp.
ACGTATTATGACAGGGACCGCGATTAAAGGTCCCGGCTTAACTGACCATATGAAAAAGTGCCCCAGGGCACTTTTTTTTATTATTCAAGATGTAGAGTAACCACCCCGGCCCTGCATCCACCCTGCGATGGCATACGAACAATCGGCAAGAAACATTTACTTTGCATGCATGAAACCATGCTTTTCCATCGGCCTGCTGCTCCTGCTCGGCTGCGCCGGCTGTAACAACCAATCCGACGCCGTGCCAGCCTCCGAGAATGAGATCGACGCAGCCCGGAACTTCATAAGAGCTTCACTCGACAGGAATTGGCCGGAAGCAAAAAAATTCATGCTGCAAGACTCCTCAAATGTTGAAAGGCTGAACAGCATCGAAAGGCTTTACCTGCACGAGGACCGTGAAGAAAGAAGAGGATACAGGGAAGCTTCGATCACTACCTACGATACAAGAAAGATATCAGACAGCGCAACGGTTGTTGTTTATGCCAACTCTTACAAGAATAAAAAAGACTCTTTGAAGGTTGTGCGCGTCGACGGCGAATGGCTGGTCGACCTGAAATATACCGTTCTACCCATTGGCTCGCCCAGATGATGCCGGCAATATTTCTTGTCGCCTTCGGAGGAGCGCTCGGTAGCGTCTGCCGTTACCTGCTTCAACGCCAGCTCAATTCGAATTTTCCTTATGGCACCCTGCTGGTGAACCTGCTCGGTTGCCTGCTGATCGGCTTTCTCTGGGGCCTGTTCGCGCGAAATGCAGATGAGCAGAAAAGACTTCTTTGGATGAGCGGGTTCTGCGGCGGGTTCACTACTTTTTCGGCATTCGGCCAGGAAAGCATACAGCTGCTCATGGACAACAGATGGCTTACATTTGCTCTTTATACCACGGCCAGCCTGGCAGGCGGCCTGCTGGTCACTTATTTAGGATTTAAACTTACGCATTGAAATCATGAAATCAACGACAGTCCTGCACCCCTGGCACGGTGCATCATACGGAGATAATGTACCTGCCGAGGTTAATGCCATGATCGAGATACCGCAGGGATCAAGAACAAAATACGAGATCGACAAAACAACCGGACTGCTGAAGCTGGACCGGGTGATCTACTCTTCCTTCCACTACCCGGTGAATTATGGCTTTATTCCGCAGACCCTCGGGCAGGATGGCGATCCCTTGGATATACTCGTTCTCTGCTCACAGACCATACAACCGCTTTGCCTGGTGGAAGCCACTGTGATCGGCAATATGCAGATGATAGATTCAGGAGAGAAGGATGATAAGATCATTGCAGTTGCCACGAAAGACCCTTCGGTCAATCATATCTCTTCCATTGAAGATATGCCCCGGCATTTCATCAATGAGCTGCGTAATTATTTCGAGCAATACAAAGTGCTGGAGAACAAACAGGTGCAGATCGAAGAATTTCAAAACAAGGAGATCGCCTACCAGATCATAGAGGAAGCAATAGCCTTCTACAAGGAAAAATTTAATTAAGGATAATTTTTATGTAATTTCGTATATATATATTACTGGAAGCCTGGCAGTATGCAGAAAGGATAGCAGCAGCCCCTAACAGATGCCTAAAAAGCCTAATCATATGACGACACAGATCATTTTGCTGCTGGTCCTGATCGGGCTGGCGGCCGGCATGCTCAGCGGCCTTGTTGGCGTTGGCGGCGGAATCATTATTGTGCCCGCACTTGTATTCTTTCTTGGCTTTTCACAGCACGAGGCCCAGGGCACATCGCTTGGCCTGCTGCTGCTGCCCGTAGGCATCCTTGCCGTAATGAACTATTATAACAAGGGTCATATAGATGTGAAGGTGGTGGGCATCATGGCCATTGCCTTTGTCGCGGGTGGCTGGCTTGGCAGCAAGATGGCCCTGTCGATCTCGGAGCTCCTCATCAAAAGGATTTTCGCGGTCGTGCTTTTTTATACGGCCTTTAAGATGCTGGGATGGGACCAGGCGCTCATCAAATGGTTCAAAAATGTTCTGTAAGACACTTATCGTCCTTGCCATGACAATGACGGCCGGCGGGATCAAGGCCCAACCCTGGCCCCGTCCTGTAGATTGGTCATATCCTTACAAAGAAGTATCTGCACTCAGCCAGGAGCTGCTTGGCTTCGATATCTTTACCGCCAGCCTGGAGCAGCATATTGAAGCTCTGACAAAAGACCCTCAAAGGATGGCTGATACGGTAGTTGGCCGCCCTGACTCCATCTATTTCTATTACCGGTCCTTCAGCAAACAGTTGGATCATTTTGGCATGAGCATGGACTCTGCCTGGCTGGTCTTTGTGAAATGGCCTCTTAAAGTTTATCCGCAGCAGGAAGTGATCGATAGCTTATTGACCATCCAGGCCGTCAGCAGCGTTACAGGGGCCGAAAAGGCCAGAATGCTGCAAGGCGTTTTTACAAAGCTGAACAAACAAATGCCTGCGAGAGTCCTGTACTCAAAATATACCCGAAGCAAAAGAAAGGAAAAGCCGGCATGGGAACGTTATAATTATTACAGTCTGGGTAATACCCAGCCGATAATCACAATTGCCCGGAGCGAGCTTGATGGCGGTATAACG
>DASTPZ010000300.1:0-2315 GCA_035761965.1 Flavisolibacter sp.
AGGACACCTATCTCGACCTTCATATTTACCAGGCTGGTAAAAAATGGGGTAAAAAAGTTTGCGGCGTCGAGGATTTTCACCAGAGCATGCAACTCATGAAGGAGGCCTATGAAGACGCGGCAAAGGAAAAGAATAAAAAAGAAAGAAGGTATGACTATGATGAGGACTTTTCCTATGCAAGCATGGAAGACGCTTATCGCACTGGTAACCTTGACCTGCTCGATACCATCAACAAAGTAAACAGCACCTCCGCTGCCTTTGATGAAAAGTTCATGTACCGTCGCAACGAAATCCAGACGGCTTCGATTGATTCAATACTTAAAACAGGCGCTTCTCTTTTTGTTGGCGTGGGTGCAGCCCACCTCCCCGGTCAGCGTGGCGTTATCGAAATGCTGCGCAGGATGGGTTACCAGCTCAGACCCATCAAAATGACCGAAAGAGACAGCAGGCACAAGGACGAGGTTGAAAAAATCCGGGTGCCCGTACAATTTAGCAAGCAAGTGTCAAAAGACGGGTTTTTCAGCGTACACGTACCAGGTCTTCTTTACGATTTTGCCAATGGTATGGGGCTTGCCGAGCAGCAGCAGTTTGCCGACATGACCAATGGAAGCTATTACATGGTTACAAGGATCAATACCAATACGGTGCTTTGGGGCCATTCGGAAGAAACTGTGTTGCGAAAAATCGACAGCGTGATCTACGAGAACGTGCCGGGTAAGATCCTTTCCAAGCAGCCTATCGTAAAGAATGGATACAAAGGTGTGGAGATCGTGAACCGCACCAGGCGCGGCGATTTTCAGCGCTATAACATATTTGTAACGCCTTTCGAGATCATTCTTTTCAAAATGAGTGGTAACGGGGAGTATGTGAAGGAAGGCAAAGAGGCCGATCAGTTCTTCAGCAGTATTGAGCTCAGGGAATTCAAGACCGAATGGAAGACATGGCAGCCCCGTTTCGGAAGCTTCCAGGTGGAGCTGCCGCACGAACCCATTATTTCCAAGCTTGGCAACTGGCAGTTCATGGCTGTGGACAGACAAAGCAAAACGGGTTTTGAGATCGTGCGTACCGATATACACAACTATGATTTTGTAGAGGAAGATTCATTTGATCTCAACCTGATGGAAGAAAGCTTCGCTTCTTCTGAGTTCATCGACAAGCAGCTGTCCAGGAAGCATCACGTTCACAATGGCTATCCGGCGCTTGATGTAAAATACCGCTATAAGGATGGTTCCATCGCCCAGGTGAAATTTCTTATCCGCGGCCCTCACTATTATACCCTCGTGGCGCATGGCAAAAGAGAAACACCCGAGATGACCCGCTTCCTTCGCTCATTCTCGATCAGGCCCTTTATCTATGGGCAGCCGGAGCTGCGGACAGACACAAGCCTTTTCTTTACAGTAACATCACCGGTTCCGCTCGAGCCCACGCAAAAAATATCCATGTACCCCGATGAGATGTACCTCTATACGATGCTAAGGGACGAGGCAGGGCCCGATGAGAACAGCACCTTCCGTAACAGGACGGTCGTCAACGACTCTACAGGCGAGAAGATCTACATAAGCTTTAACAAGCCATCACGCTATTACCATTACGACGATTCAAGCCAGGTGGTTGATACGGTTCGTTTCAAAACTGATAAGCAGGACTGGGTCTACCGCAGCCGCAAAAAATATGAGCTGCCAAACAAGACAAAGGTTTTTGAATATGTGGTGGGCGATCCGAGGAGCAGCCGGGCTGTGATGGGCAAGGTGTTTACACGTGAAGGTATAAACCATCGCCTAGAAATGGAGAGCGACACCATTTCTGCACAAAGTGATTTTGTAAGCAGCTTCTTCAGCTCCTTTCAACCGGTCGATACGGTCAAAGGCACAGATCCAAAGCAGAAGAAGACCGCTTTGTTCTTTGCGGATTTCTTTAGCACAGATACACTGCTTCATAAAAAGGCCATACGGAATGTGAACAAGCTCGACTTCGATTCAAGCGATTTTCCCCAGCTTAAAAAAAGCATTCTTTCACTCAGCTGGAAGGAAAAGAAATACCTGGATGTAAAAAAAGATTTCATATGGCAGCTTTCCCTGGTCAAATCGAAGCCTTCGGCTGATTTCCTGAAGGAGATATACTTTGCCGCCGGCGACACTGTTGATCTTCAATATATGGCTCTCAAAGCCCTGCTGCAGCAGCAAACGGCTTATGCCTACCAGGTTTTCAAGGACATTATGATCACGGAGCCGCCTATTCTTGATATGAGCAGCACGAGCAGTTATGGCTCTGACTATTCCAGGAGGGCAACAATGGATTATGACTATGATCAAAGG
>DASTPZ010000301.1:0-29175 GCA_035761965.1 Flavisolibacter sp.
GAATATGACCAATATAAACTACCTCGAAAATGTAAGGGATACCACTGGTCTGGAGGTGACAGCAATGGTCGCGCCGCGTATACAAAAAGGTGATCTTTTGTCAATCAGGGTCTTCAGTGCCAGCAATGGTATAGAGCCCAGGACAGATGCACCCTACAATCTCGCAGACCAATCGGAAGGTGGAGGCAGTGCAGGCTTCCAGGTAGATGCAACCGGTAATATAGAGTACCCACAGCTGGGTGTTCTGAAGGTGGAAGGGTTGACAAGAGAGGAACTGGCCGCGCTGATCAAAAGCAAGCTGGCAGGTCAGCTGAACCAGCCTTCGGTGATCGTGCGTTTTCTCAACTACCGCATAACGGTTTTAGGCGAGGTAAGAAGCCCTGGCAGCTTTACTGTTCCTACCGACAGGGTAACCATACTTGATGCGCTCGGCCTGGCCGGCGACATCACGGAGTTTGGAAGAAAGAATACAGTGAAGGTGTGGCGCGAAACCAACGGGCAAAGAGAGATCGGCACCCTGGACCTTACCTCCAAGGAAATGTTCAACTCTCCTTATTTCCGTCTTCAGCAGAACGATGTGGTCTTTGTAGAACAGTCGGACCGTAAGTTCAAACAACAGGAAAGGCAGAACGTAGCCCAGCAGGTGGGCATTGCAACCACTGTGCTTACCGCGGTGGCCCTTATCTTAAACCTGATTAGATAAAGCTTAATATACCTACCTACATGGAGGAACAAATACAATCGGCGAAGAGTGAGCTGAGCAGCATGAGCTTTAAGGACCTTTTTTATAAATACGTCCGGTTCCTGCCTCTTTTTATTATATCCGTAGCGCTCTCGCTTGTGGTAGCCTATGTTTACCTGCGTTATGCCACCCTGGTATACCGGTCGACAGGCACCATGATCATCCAGGACGAAAAGAACAGCAGCGGTGGCAACGACCGGCTCGACGATATCTTTTCGTCCGACAATAAAAAGAATATCCAGAACGAGATTGAATACATACAGTCTACAAAAATGACTGCCAGGGTGGTCAAAGCGCTCAATCTCAATTTTACCTATCTCGCCAAGGGCAAGATCAAGGAGCTGAACATCTACAAATCTTCTCCCTTTATTGTTGAGGTATTTAAGATCGCTGACTCGAGCAGCGGGTTCACGCTTAAGATAGAGTTCGCTAACGAAAACAATTTTCGCATCAATGGCGACGGGCCTTTTACATTCGGCCAGGTATTTACCAACCAGTTTGGTGTGTTCCGTCTTAAGCGCAGCAATCCGGGCACTATCAGCAATGAGTATAAGGTGATCTGGAATTCGACCGAGAGCGTGGCAAGCTCGCTTGCCTCTTCGCTGGTAGTAGCTCCCAAGCAAAGCACAGGTATTCTTACCCTGACATTGGAATCTACCAATCCTCAATATGCGGCCGACGTGATCAATGTGCTGATGGATGAATACCAAAAAGCCACTATCGACGATAAGAACGCGACGCTCCAGCAAAGGCTGGCATTCATCGACAGGGAGCTCGATACCGTTGCCGTTCAGCTCGACAGCATCACGAGCCGTGAAATGGCTTTTCTGAAAGCTAATAATATCTTTGCACCGGAGGCCCAAACGACGAACTATCTGAGCCAGATCCAAACTGCCACAGAGCAGCGCAACCTCCAGCAAACACTGCTTACAAAAGCTTACCAGATCGAAGGTGATCTGATCAGCGGCAAGGGAACAATCCCTGTGCCTTCTTCCCTCGGTCTTGACGACCCTACCCTGAACAAGCTGGTAGATGCTTACAACCAGGCGCAGCTGGAGCGAAAGTCCTTGCTTGAGAATGCACCGCCGGGTAACGTGGCCATTAAACAAAACCAGGAGATCATCAATGAGTTGCAAAGAAGCATCGTCAAGAACCTCGAGAATATCAAGGGTTCCTATCAGGCTGTGATCGGGACCATACAATCCAATATCGGCTCTGCACAGTCGCAACTGCGACTAATGCCTGAAAAGCAGCAGGCACTGTCGGAGATACAGCGTCAATCGAGGAGCAAACAGGTAATTTACATCTCCCTTCTGGAGAGAAGGGAAGAATCGGCCATCGAGCTGGCTTCCACCATATCAGATATCAAGGTCCTGCAGGATGCTACACCCAATACGGAACCTGTAAAGCCCAACCGCCGCAGTGCGCAGCTGCTTGCTATTGTCGTGGGCATCATACTCCCGGTTCTTTTCATCTTCCTGCTTGAGCTGCTGAATGATAAGGTTACGACCCGCAACGATATTGCGAGACTGACGGCTACCACCATCCTGGGTGAAGTAGGTCATTCATATGGAAAGAACACCCTGGTTGTTACCAACAATAACCGCAGCGTGGTTGCGGAGCAGTTCAGGATCATCCGCTCCAACCTTCAGTATGTGATCAACCATGTTCAGAAGCCGGTGGTGCTTGTAACTTCTTCCTTTAGCGGTGAAGGCAAATCGTTCATCAGCACCAATGTAGGCGGAGTAATGGCGCTGGCGGGAAAGAAAACGATCATCCTCGAATTCGATATCAGGAAGCCCAAGATCCTTTCGCAGCTCAATATTTCAAAAAAGCCGGGCCTTACCAACTACCTGCTGGGAAAAGCAAAGGCCGAAGACCTGCCGGTTCCGGTTGAAGGCGTCGAAAATCTTTTTGTGCTTCCTTGCGGACCGGTGCCGCCCAACCCCGCCGAGCTGCTGCTTGATCCAAAGCTGCCGGAACTCTTCAGCTGGCTGAGGGAGAATTTCGATACGGTCATCATGGATACCGCCCCAGTTGGCATGGTAAGTGATGCGCTTACACTCAGCAAGTTTGCCGATTGTACCTTGTATATCGTTCGGCAGGGACATACCTTTAAAAAGCAGATAGGTATGATCGATGAATATTACACCCAGGGCAAGCTTCCCAAGATATCTATCGTTCTGAACGATGTAAAGCTCCGTACCGGCTATGGGTATTACGGTTACGGAGGTTATGGCTATGGTTATGGCTCAGGCTATTTTGATGATGAGGCCTCGCAACCTTCGCTTTTTGGAAAATGGTTCAATTGGCTCGACACAAAGAAATGGTCTAAGAATAAAAACAAAAAAACAAAGGTCTGATGCGGATTTTAGTTACCGGTGGCGCCGGATTCATTGGCTCTAATTTGGTGGAGCAATTGCTGCAAAGGCCTGATGTAGGCCTGGTGAGAGTCTTGGATAACCTGGCAACCGGCAGTGCAAAAAATATAGAATCCTTTTTATCGCACCCGAATTTTGAGTTCATAGAAGGGGATATCAGGGATTATGCGGGCTGTCTTAGCGCCTGTGAAGGTATCGACCTGATCTCCCACCAGGCTGCCCTTGGCTCAGTACCCAGGTCGATCAATGACCCGCTTACTTCCAATGAAGTGAACGTAACGGGTACGCTCAACATATTTAATGCCGCCAGGGAAAAAGCTGTTAAGCGCATCGTTTACGCGGCCAGCTCTTCGACCTATGGCGACCATCCGGGCCTGCCTAAGCTCGAAGACAGGATCGGTAACCCGCTTTCTCCTTATGCAGTCACCAAGTATGTGAACGAGCTTTATGCCCAGGTCTATGCCAGGACCTATGGCATGCAGCTGATCGGACTCCGGTATTTCAATGTGTTTGGACCAAAGCAGAACCCTAAAGGACCTTATGCTGCGGTTATCCCGCTGTTCATAAAATCTGTGCTGGATAATGAGCCGCCTGTGATGAATGGCGATGGCACGCACAGCCGTGATTTTACATTCGTTGGCAATGCCGTTCATGCCAACGAATGTGCACTTTTTGCGACCGATCCTGCTGCAGTCAACACAGTATACAATATTGCCTTTGGTGAGCAAACTTCCCTTAACCAGCTCTTTGAGACTATCAAGGAGATTGCCGGAAGCGACCTGGCTCCCCGTTATGGTCCCGAAAGAACCGGCGATGTAAAGCATAGCCTTGCCGATATTTCAAAGGCCAGGCAGCTGCTGGGCTATCAGCCCGCTACCAGTGTCAAGGAAGGTTTGAAGATCGCTTTCGAATGGTACCGCAAGCACCATCATTTTGCTTATTCCTGATTGCTCCTGAAATCCATGTCTGTTTTTGTACATCCTTCCGCAATCGTTGACGAGGGCTGCCATATAGGGGCCGGCACAAGGATATGGCATTTCAGCCATCTCATGACCGGCTGCAGCCTGGGAGAAGGGTGCAGCATTGGCCAGAATGTTTTTATTGCAGGCGGTGTGCATCTCGGGCGAAATGTAAAAGTGCAGAACAATGTTTCAATATATGAAGGCGTGGTTTGCGAGGATGATGTTTTCCTTGGTCCCTCGGTGGTCTTTACCAATATAAAGAACCCACGGAGCGCCATCAGCCGCAAAGACCAGTATGTGCCAACGCTCGTGAGAAAAGGAGCAACCATCGGGGCTAATGCCACCATTGTTTGCGGCAACGAAATAGGCGCATTTGCTCTCATTGGCGCCGGTGCTGTCGTAACAAAACCGGTCAAGCCCTATGCGTTGGTGAAGGGCAACCCGGGTCGCCAGTCCGGCTGGGTGAGCGAATATGGCCACACACTTAGCTTCGATGAACATGGGCTTGCCGTTTGCCGCGAAAGCGGACAGCAATACAGGCTTGCAGACAATAAAATAACGAGACTGACTTGAAAAAATTCGGACTGATCGGTGTAGCCGGTTTTGTGGCGCCAAAGCACCTGGAAGCGATCAGCAGAACAGGCAGCCATCTGCTGGCTGCCATGGACAGGTCCGATTCGGTAGGCATACTCGACCGCTTTTTTCCACAGGCGGGCTTTTTTACGGATATAGATCGCTTCGACAGCTATCTTGAACAGTTAAGGAGAGAGAAGAGCGGTATTGACTATCTCTCTGTTTGCACGCCCAACCACCTGCATGATGAGCATGTACGTTTGGGTTTGAAGCATAATGCAGATGTGATCTGCGAAAAACCCCTGGTGCTGGATCCTGGGGGTATTGAGCCGCTGGTGGAGCTGGAGAAAGAAACAGGCCGGCGCATCTTCAACCTTCTCCAGCTAAGACTGCATCCTGATATCATCCGTTTACAGGAGAAGCAAAAAGGCCTGGACAGGAACAGTAAGGCGGAAGTAGAGCTAGTTTATATTACCCCGAGAGGCAGATGGTACCACAATAGCTGGAAGGGCGACGAGCAGCGGTCAGGGGGCATAGCCACGAACATAGGCATTCATTTTTTCGATATGCTGCTTTGGATATTTGGTCCGGTGCAGCATATCGCCGTTCATCATTATGATAAAGAAAGGGCTGCCGGTTATCTTGAGCTCCAAAAAGCAAGAGTGAGGTGGTTCCTTAGCATTAATGAAGCTGATCTGCCGGCAGATAGGGTAGGGAAATCCCATAGCTTCAGGCAGATATCAGTGGAAGGAGAGACGGTCGAATTCAGCACGGGCTTTACCGACCTCCATATAAAAGCCTACGAGGCCATACTGGCCGGAAAGGGATTTGGCCTGGAAGAAGCCTTTCCGTCCATAGAGCTCGTTCACAACATAAGAACACAGAAGCCCTCAGGTTTGAAAAACGATTTTCATCCCATGGCGGCTTTTTTAAAGCAGTAATATATTTATGACCAAGTCTATCATCATCACAGGCGGCGCGGGGTTCATCGGGTCTCACGTGGTCAGGCTGTTTGTTACAAAATATCCTGACTATAAGATCATCAACCTTGATGCTCTTACCTATGCAGGCAACCTAGAAAACCTGAAGGATATTGAAAATGCACCCAACTACCTTCTCGAAAAAGTGAACATCCTCGATGTGGACGCCCTCGACAGGGTTTTTACAGACCACCGTCCCGATGGTGTTATTCACCTCGCGGCCGAGTCGCATGTTGACCGCTCGATATTGTCTCCCCTCGATTTTGTGTATACAAACGTCGTTGGCACGGTAAACCTGCTGAATGCGGCTAAGAAACACTGGGGTGGGAACTACGAGGGCAAGCGTTTTTATCATGTGTCTACTGATGAGGTATACGGGGCCCTGGGTGATAGCGGATTCTTTACAGAAACCACGCCCTACGATCCACATTCGCCTTATTCGGCTTCAAAGGCTTCGTCGGATCATTTCGTAAGGGCTTATCACGATACTTATGGGCTGCCCGCTGTGGTTACCAATTGTTCGAACAACTATGGTCCTTTTCATTTTCCTGAAAAGCTCATTCCCTTGTTCATTAACAACATCATTCATAAAAAGCCGCTTCCTGTCTATGGCGATGGCCTCTACACCCGCGACTGGCTCTTTGTAAAGGATCATGCTGTAGCCATCGATCTTGTATTCCATAAGGGAAAAACAGGGGATACCTATAATATCGGCGGCTTCAACGAATGGAAGAACATCGACCTTGTGAAGCTGCTTTGCAGCCTGATGGATGAAAAGCTTGGCAGGGCAAAGGGTGAGAGCGAGCAGCTGATCACCTATGTAAAGGACAGGCCCGGGCATGACCGCCGCTACGCCATCGATGCAACCAAGATCAACAGGGAGCTGGGATGGAAGCCCAGCGTAACCTTCGAGGAAGGCCTCAGCCAGACCATCGACTGGTACCTGGAGAATACAGAATGGCTGCGGCATGTAACCTCGGGTGAGTACCAGCAGTATTATCAAACTCAATACACGACCCTTCAATCATGAAAGGAGTTATTCTTGCCGGCGGAAGCGGTACCAGGCTGTACCCGATCACCAAGGCCATATCCAAGCAGCTTATGCCCATCTATGATAAGCCAATGATCTACTACCCGCTTTCCATCCTGATGATGGCAGGCATAAGGGAGATCCTTATCATCACTACACCGGAAGACAATCCGCAGTTTCAGCGCCTGCTGGGCGATGGCAGCCAGGTAGGCTGCCGCTTCGAATATGCTATTCAAACTGTGCCCAACGGGCTTGCACAGGCCTTTGTAATAGGAGAGCAGTTCATTGGCAACGATAAGGTGGCGCTGGTGCTTGGCGATAATATATTCTACGGAACCGGTCTTGGCAAGCAACTGCGCGAGCTGAACGATGTGCAGGGCGGTTATGTTTTTGCCTACGAGGTATCTGATCCCGAGCGCTACGGCGTGGTGGAGTTCGACGGCAGCAATAAAGTGCTTTCCATCGAGGAAAAGCCTCAATCTCCCAAATCAAACTACGCGGTTCCGGGTCTCTATTTTTATGATAATGATGTGGTGGAGATCGCAAAGAACCTGCAGCCTTCGGCAAGGGGCGAATACGAGATCACCGACGTAAACCGCGAATACCTGAAAAGAGGCAGGCTGAACGTAGCCATCCTCGACAGGGGAACCGCCTGGCTCGATACCGGTACATTTGACTCGTTGAGCGATGCCACCGAGTTCGTGCGCGTAATAGAGAAGCGCCAGGGAACGAAGATCGGCTGCATAGAAGAAGTGGCCTACCGCATGGGATTCATTGACCGTGAACAGCTGCTGAACCAGGCTGCCCGCCTCGAAAAAAGCGGCTACGGACTATACCTTAAATATGTTTCAAACACAAAATCTTAATAGCAGTTATATGAGCCTTGACCTGAACAACAAGACTGTGCTTATCACCGGCGGTACGGGATCTTTCGGTAAAGCCTTTACGAAAGCCGTACTTCAACGATGGCCTGATATCAAAAAACTGATCATCTATTCCAGGGATGAGCAGAAGCAATTTGTGATGGATCAGGAATTTCCCGTTTACAAGTATCCTGCCATGCGCTTCTTCATCGGCGATGTGAGAGATTATGAGCGCCTCAAAAGGGCCTGCCTGGAAGTTGACTATATCATCCATGCGGCTGCCATGAAGCATGTGCCCATCGCCGAATACAACCCCGACGAATGCATCAAGACCAATATTGGCGGAGCCGAGAACGTGATCAGGGTAGCCCTGGAAACCAATGTTCAAAGGGTTGTGGCCCTCTCTACAGACAAGGCATGCGCACCCATTAACCTGTATGGTGCCACCAAGCTTACATCCGATAAGCTTTTTATTGCAGCCAATAATATCAAAGGTGCGAGGGATGTACGTTTTTCAGTCGTACGCTATGGAAATGTAATGGGATCGAATGGATCCGTTATGCCCTTCTTCCTGAAGAAAAGGAAAGATGGCGTGATCCCGATCACCGACCCTAATATGACGCGCTTCAACATCTCACTGGACGAAGGCGTCGATATGGTGCTGCACGCGCTGGAAACAGCCTGGGGAGGTGAACTGTATGTTCCAAAAATCCCTTCCTACAAGATCACGGATGTGGCCGAAGCCATTGCACCTGACTGCCGGCACGAGGTAGTGGGTATCCGACCCGGCGAAAAAGTGCACGAGGAGATGATCACCAGCTCAGATTCCTTCACAACCTACGACCTGGGCAAATACTATGTTATACTGCCTGTGGCCGGCAACTGGGATATTAATAAATACATCAGCCATTTCAACGCGGTCAAGGTGCCGGAAGGATTCAACTACAACTCAGGCAGCAATACCGACTGGCTGTCGGTGCAGGATATAAGAGACCTCATCAAAACCCATGTAGACCCCAACTTTGAAATCAAGATCGCATATGAATCCAATACCGTACGGTAAGCAGCATATCACCGACGAAGACCTGCTTGCAGTTACCGAAACCCTCCGGTCCGACTTTCTGACCCAGGGCCCCAAGATCGCAGAGTTCGAAAAAGCTTTTGCGGACTATATAGGTGTTAAGTATGCCATTGCACTCAGCAATGGCACCGCTGCGCTTCACCTGGCTGCCATCGCCCTTGGCGTGAACGGGCAGTCGAATGTTATTACCACACCCATTACTTTCGCCGCCTCGGCCAACTGCATCCGCTACTGCGGTGGCAATGTTTATTTTACCGATATCGAAAAAGACAGCTACCTCATCGACATCAAAAAGCTTGAGCAGCTGATCGAGTCCAAACCGGCCGGCTTTTTCAGCGGCATCATACCTGTGGATTTTGCCGGCCGGCCCGTTAATCTCGAGCAGGTCAGGGCCATTGCCAAAAAGCACGGGCTCTGGATACTGGAAGATGCATGTCATGCACCAGGCGGCTATTTCACCGATAGCAAAGGAGCCAGGCAGCTTTGCGGCAACTGCAATTATGCCGATGCTGCCATATTCTCTTTTCATCCTGTTAAGCACATAGCCTGTGGCGAAGGTGGCATGATCACCACCAATAGCGAAGAGATCTATCGCAAGCTGCTCTTTTTGCGCACACACGGCATCACCAAGGATCCTTCCCTCCTGCATGAGAACCACGGAGGCTGGTATTACGAGATGCAGGAGCTGGGTTATAATTACCGCATTACCGATTTCCAGGCCGCCCTTGGTCTCTCGCAGTTAAAAAGGGCCGATGAGGGACTGGAACGCAGAAAGGCGATCGCTGAACGGTACAGCGAGGCCTTTGCCGGTGCAAAGGGAATACTGGGGCATTCAGGACTGATCGAAGGACATGCCTATCACCTTTACATCATAGAGGCCGAAGACAGGCTGGGCCTGTACAATCATCTGCGTGCTCATAACATATTTGCCCAGGTACATTATATCCCCGTGCACACGCTTCCATATTACCAGGGACTTGGTTGGAAAAAAGGCAGCTTCCCCATAGCAGAAGGCTACTATAGCCATTGCCTCAGCCTGCCCATGTATCCAACACTCACACCGGAGGAGCAGGAATTCGTGATCAGCTGTATCAACAAATTCTACGCGGCATAATGACCATTCCCGGCTATCCTCGCAAGCAATGCCATAACCCGATTTGCATGCTTAACCCAAATTCCGTTCATGCATCCTGATCGCTTTATACTTGGCACCGTACAATTCGGGATTCCTTACGGGATCAACAATACATCAGGCCAGCCTTCAAGAGGGCAGGTATTCGGCATGCTCGATCACGCCTTTGCACGGGGTATCCGCCAGCTCGATAGCGCTGACCTTTATGGGGATGCTCAAGCTCTTATCGGCAGTTATATGCAGGAAAGGAAAAAGAGCTTTTTGGTTAACACCAAGTTCAAGGGCGAGCAGGGTTCTCCTATTACAGGCCAGTTGATGTCATCGCTCGATCAGCTTGGACTGGAGAAGGTGAATGTTTATTTCTATCATCGCTTTACCGAGATGGTGGAAAATCCATCATCGCTCGTTGAGCTAAGGCGATTAAAGGAGGAGGGCCGCATCGAAAAGATAGGCATCTCGGTATACACCAATGAAGAATTCCGGGTATGCATTGACAATGCGGATGTGGAAGTAATACAGCTGCCCTTTAACCTGCTTGATAACTACAGCCGCCGCGGCGCACTGATGCGGGAGGCAAAGGAAAAAGGAAAATCGCTCCAGGTGCGATCGGTTTTTTTACAGGGACTTTTTTTTAAGGAAGAAGACAACTGGCCGGCCAAGCTCCTGCCTTTGAAGCGATATGTAAATGGTTTGAAGACGCTCGCCCGGGAGCACTCGCTTACGATGTATGACCTGGCACTGCGCTATGCTTTTTCGAAAGCCGAAATAGACCAGGTGATCATTGGCGTGGATTCAAAAGACCAGCTCGAGAACAACCTGCAAACGGCAGGCGTGGCTCTCGAGACCTCTCTGGCAGCGGCTATTGACCGGATAAATGTAGAAGAAGAGGCCCTTCTTTACCCTTATAACTGGAAATGAAGATCATTGCAATTACACAGGCACGGTATGGATCAAGCAGGCTTCCCGGAAAAGTGCTGAAGAAGGTCAATGGTAAGGCCTTGCTGACCATTCATCTTGAGCGCGCACTCAAAGCATCCAGGATAGATAAGCTTATCGTAGCTACTACGGTGGAGCCAGAGGCCGAGGCCATAGCGCAATTGGCGACCGGACTTGGATGCGGTGTATACAGGGGTTCCATAGACGATGTGCTGGACCGATTTTATGGGGCTGCTCGCCCCGAAGATCCCGACCTTGTCGTACGCATCACCTCCGACTGTCCACTCATAGACCCGGAACTGATAGATCAGGTCATTGATACCTGTATCGGCGGCGGGTATGATTATTGTTCAAATACGATCGATCCGGCCTTTCCTGATGGGATGGATGTGGAGGTCTTCCGCTTCTCCGCTCTCGAAAAAGCATGGAAAGAGGCAAGCCTCCGGTCAGACAGGGAGCATGTAACGCCTTACATCTGGCGTAACTCCACCGAAAAGGGCGGCACATTGTTCAAAAGCTTTAATTACAAAGGCCCCGGCGATTATTCCAGGTTCAGGCTAACAGTAGATGAAGCTTCTGATTTTGAACTTATAAATCAACTAATTTTGAAGGTTGGCGATACGAAAAGCTGGATGGAATATGTATCTTACCTTGAAATCCAACAGGAGCTTTTCGAAACCAATGCGCATATAAAACGCAACCAGGGTCTTATGAAATCAGTAGAACAGGACAAAATCATGCTGAGAGAAATCAGCAATTTTCAACAGTCCGAGCAGTACAGAAAAAAAATTCACGATCTCATACCAGGCGGTGCCCACACTTATTCCAAGGGCGATGACCAGTTCCCGGAACGTGCTCCTGCTGCCATTGAATATGGCAAAGGCGCCCATGTTTGGGATATCGATGGCAATAAATTCCTCGATTGCTCCATGGGGCTTACCTCGGTGGTGCTTGGTCATGGCTATGAACCTGTGGTCAACCGGGTAAAGGCGGAACTGGAAAAGGGCGTGAACTTTCAAAGGCCTTCTTACCTCGAAATGGAGATGGCTGAAAAATTCCTTTCGCTGGTGCCACAGCACCAGATGATCAAATTTGCCAAGAACGGGTCCATCGTAACCACGGCGGCCGTCAAGCTGGCAAGGGCATTCACGGGTCGCAAACTGGTGGCCTTTCCTTTCGACCACCCGTTTTATTCCTACGACGACTGGTTTATCGGCAAGACTGCCTGTAATCTTGGTGTACCTGAAGAGATATCTGCACTCTCGGTTACCTACAAGGCCGATGACCTTGAATCCTTGAACGCCCTGTTTGAAAAATATCCGGGACAGATCGCCTGTGTCATATCGGAGCCGGAAAAGAACTGGGGTTTGCCCGAGGGTTATCTCCGCAAGGCCATTGCGCTTACGCACCAGCATGGAGCCCTGTACATACAGGATGAGATGATCACGGGCTTCAAAACCGATTTCCCAGGCTCGATAAAAAAATACGATGTAAGTCCGGATATGGCTACTTGGGGCAAGGGCATTGCCAATGGCTTTTCCTTCTGTGCCCTTACCGGCAAAAAAGAGGTGATGGAGCTCGGCGGCATCCGCAACAAAGGGGCTGAAAAAGTATTTCTCATATCTACCACGCACGGGGGAGAAACACATACCATCGCAGCCGCGCTGGCTACGATAGAGACCTTTCAGCGCCAGGATGTGATCGGTCATAACCAGGGCATAGGCAAATATTTCAACCAGCTCTGCGCTCAAGTGATCGCCTCTCACGGGCTGGCAGATCATGTAGAGCTGGCGCCCTGCGACTGGATGCCGATATTTGTTTTTCGTAACAGGGAGCTGGAAATATCAGCAGGGCTGAGGACATTGGCCATGCAGGAAATGATCAAAAGAGGTGTATTGTTCCAGGGTGCTTTCGTGCCTTGCTTCAGTCACACCAAAAACGATATAGAGTATTTTGCCGAGGCCTTCGACCAGACAGCTTCTGTTTTAAAACAGGCCCTCGACGCGGGCTTCGAAAAATTCCTGATAGGCGAGCCTGCCAAGGCCGTATTCAGAAAATACCTTTAACCATTAATCTTTTAAACAAACCAATATATGTCAGAACTGAGGAGGTGTAAAAACTGTCTTTTACCGGAAACGCACGAAAGCATCATCTTCGATGCCGAAGGCGTTTGCAATATCTGCCGCCAGCAGGAGTTCAAGAAGGAAAAGATAGACTGGGCCCAAAAGAAAAAGGAGCTGGACGAGCTGGTTGAGACGTACCGGGGCAAAAATGACTACGACTGTCTTATTCCTTTCAGCGGTGGTAAGGACAGCACATGGACACTGTACTACCTGATGAAAGAATACGGTCTGAAGCCACTGGTGGTGCGCTTCGACCATGGCTTTCTGCGCCCGAATCTCCACGACAATACTACCAAGGTGCTCCGCAAGCTGGGCGCCGATTTCCATACGTTCACACCAAACTGGAAACTCGTACAAAAGCTGATGCTCCAGTCCTTCCTGGAGAAAGGCGATTTCTGCTGGCATTGCCATACGGGGATATTTTCTTATCCCATGTGGGTAGCGATCCGCTACAATATTCCCCTGATCTTCTGGGGCGAGCCTTCGGCAGAGTATACAGCCTATTACAGCTACGATCAGCCCGAGGAGGTGGATGAAAAGCGCTTCAACCGTTATATCAACCTGGGCATCACGGCCCTCGATATGGCAGTGCGTCTTGGCGGAAAGATCGACGAAAGGGATCTGAAGCCTTATACCTATCCTCCCCTGAAAGAACTGAGAAAGATCGGCTACCGCTCGGTTTGTCTCGGGTCGTACATCCCCTGGGATGTAAAAATGCAATCCGAAACCATCAACAGGGAACTGGGTTGGGAAGGCGACCTGGTTGAGAACGTGCCGCCGGGTTATAACTACGAAAAGATCGAATGTTATATGCAGGGCGTGAGGGACTATATCAAATACATCAAGCGCGGGTATACCCGTCCCACCCACCTTACCTCCATCGATATCCGTCACGATCGCATGTCGAGAGACGAAGGCCTGGATATTATCAATAAGTATGAAGGTAAGAAGCCCCGCAGCCTCGAGATCTTCCTTGATATGGTCGGACTGACCGAAGAAGAATTCTTCGAGATCGCCAAAAGCCATACCGTTTCGCCCTGGAAGCTGAACGTGTTTGAGCAGGAAATGGGAGAAAAGCTGCCTGATTTTGAACAATGGTCCAAGCATGGTAAAATGGATCGTGCCGATGCACAGGAACAGCTGGACCGTTGGAAAAAGACCATAACATCATGATCGGAATTGTAGACTATGGCATGGGTAACCTGCTGTCTGTATACAGCGCTTTTGACTACTTAGGCGCCGATGTAAAGATCTGCAAGCAGCCCGAGGAGCTGAAGGAAGTGGAAAGGGTAGTGATCCCGGGTGTTGGTGCTTTCAAGGACTGTATCGAAAAAATAAGGACCGGTGGCTTTCAGGAGGCGCTCAACGAAGAGGTGATCCAAAAAGGGAAGCCTGCATTGGGTATTTGTCTTGGCATGCAGGTGATGGCCGGGAAAAGCTTTGAGGATGGCGAATTCGAGGGGCTGGGATGGTTCGATGCCGAAGTAACAAGGCTCTCACCTGCGGAAGCCAACAAAAGAGTTCCCAATATAGGATGGAACGATGTGAGCTACGATAGAACAGTGCCGTTGTTCAGGGGCCTTCCGGCGAAGCCTGACTTTTACCTTGTACACTCTTATTTTATGAAAACAGCCAATGCGGCTGATGTGGTGGCTACCTATGATTACAGCCAGACCGTTACAGCCGCTGTTTTAAAGAACAATATTTTTGCTACGCAGTTCCACCCGGAGAAAAGCCAGGACTATGGCTTGAAGATACTGGAGAACTTTATTGAGTGGAAGCCCTGATATGTCAAAGAAAAGATTGATCCCGAAATTGCAGCTGAGATCAAGCTCTTACGATCCAAACAGGATGGTGCTGGTGATCACAAAGCAATTCGACCAGGTTATCGAAATAGGTGATGCGGTTTCGCAGGCCAAGATCTACCAGGACCAAGCGGCGGATGAGCTGATCTTTATCAATATCGATAAAAAAGAAAAGAATATCGAGAAACTGAGCCGCATCATACACAAAGTATCCGAAGAGATTTTTATGCCCATCACCGTCGGCGGAGGCGTAACGACCGAGGAGCACTTCAGGATACTGCTGGCCAACGGCGCAGATAAGATATCTATCAATACGATCGCCGTAAACGACCCTTCTTTCATTACGCTTACTTCGCGCAAGTATGGCGCACAATGCGTGGTGGTGAGCATCGACTTCAAAAAGGACGAAACAGGCGAATACCGTGTATATATAAACGGGGGTACGGAGAAAACCGACTGGCACCCGGTCGATTGGGCCGTGGAAGCGGAAAAGCGTGGTGCGGGTGAGATTCTTCTCGCCAGCATTGAGCAGGATGGAATGCGCCAGGGGCTCGACATCGATATCATCAGAAAAGTATCCGAAGCCGTATCGATCCCGGTCATTGCTTCGGCCGGCTGCGGACTAGCCAAACATTTCATCGATGGGTTCCTCGAAGGCAAAGCGGATGCCGTTGCCGCGGGAACTTTTTTTGCCCTGCAGGATCAGAATTTTATGCAAACCCGCTCGCATATCAAAAACGCGGGAGTATCAATACGAGTCCATACCTGATGCGTATCATTTTCCGTGCAGATGGAAATTCCTCTACAGGCCTGGGGCATATCATGCGTTCAGTAGCGCTGATGCAAATGCTTTCAAGGGGCTTCAAATGTGAGTTCTGGACGAGGAACATGGATTATTTCCCCCTGGCAGACGTAGGCAGTGAAGCCGTGCTGCGCTCGCTCGATAGCGAACCCGGCTACACCGAGGAGGCAAGGCTGCTTGGTGAAGAGTTGGGTGCAGGGGACATTGTTGTGCTGGATGGCTACCAGTTCGAAACCTCTTATCAAAATGCCGTCAGGTCGAACGGGGCCGCGCTCGTATGTGTGGATGATATCATGTCTTACCACTTTACCGCCGATATGGTCATCAACCATGCGGGTGGTCTTAGCGAAAAAGAATACTCGGCCGAGGCTTATACAAAGTTTTGCCTGGGGCCCGCGTTTGCACTGGTAAAACCCTTGTTCAACCTGCACCGCGGCCAGTCCAGGGATCCGGATAATAAAAGCCTGCTGGTGGCCCTTGGCGGGGCAGATCCCCATAACGATACGGCCAGGGTGCTATCAAAACTGGCCGACGGAAAATACTCGCAGATCAAGGTGGTACTGGGCGCTGCCAATAAGCATCTTGCCAGCCTTTCAGCGGCGTTTGGAAAGCATCCCGGCATCAGCTTTCATCAAAGCCTTACGGCAAAAGAGATGTGCAGCCTGATGATCGATTGTCCCTATGCAGTATTAAGCCCAAGCACCGTTTGTTATGAATACATGACCCTTGGCGGCATGGTATACCTGTACCAGATAGCCGACAATCAACAAAGAATAAAGGAATATTTCCTTTCCGAGCAGCTGGCCTGCGATTTCGAGCACCAGGCCGGATCAACTGCTGCTCTCTACCACTCGGTCAGGAGCAGGCAGCAGGAAGTATTCGACGGAGAAAGCCCCCGCCGTTTGCTGGAGCGCTTCAACGAAATCTCTAAGCGATGAAATTAGCAGTTCTTGCCAGCGGACATCTCGGTCTTCAATGTCTTACCCGCCTGCCTGCCTGGGCGAAGGTGGAATGTGTGCTGACCGATTCAAAATCGACCGGGGTGATCGAATGGGCTACCCGCAACCTTATACCTCTTTTCAAGGGTAACCCGCGGACCGGTGCGGCGGCCGAGTTCCTGAAAGGCAGGGAATTGGATGCGCTGTTTTCGATCAACTATCTTTTTGTGATAGAGAAGCCTCTCATCGATATGGCACCATATGCCCTCAACATACATGGCTCTCTTTTGCCAAAATACAGGGGACGTACGCCGCATGTATGGAGCATCATCAACAATGAACCCAAAACCGGCTTCACCATTCATCTTATTGATGAAGGCTGTGATACCGGCGATATCGTGCTCCAGAAAGAATTCAGCATTGCACCGGAAATGACGGGTGCCGATGTGCTCAAAGAGTTTGAAGCGCTTTATCCAGAAGGAATAGAGGAAGCACTGAAGATGATCGCCGACGGGAGGCTCGAAAGAAGGCAGCAGGCGCACAGCCAGGCAACCTACTATGGCAAGAGAACACCGGAAGATGGAGTGATAAACTGGGACTGGCAGAAAGAAAGGATATACAACTGGGTGAGAGCCCAGGCAAGGCCTTATCCGGGAGCCTTTGCTTTTTACAGGGAAGGAAAGGTGACCATTCACCGCATCGGCTTTCACCCCCAGGGCTTTCATTACGAGGAACCTAACGGAAAAGTGCTGGATATGATAGAGGGCAAACCGGTTGTGAAAACACCAAACGGCGCTATCATTCTTTTAGACTTCGAATTAAATTCAATTGCAGAAATCGTTAAAGGAGATTGTTTTCATGCATGATATTCAAATAGGCGGCCACCTCATCGGTGATGCGCACAGGCCTTTTGTCATTGCCGAAATGTCCGGCAACCATAACCAGTCCATCGAAAGGGCAAAGGAGATCATTGATGCCGCAGCCGAATCGGGTGCTCATGCCATCAAGTTTCAAACTTATACGCCAGATACCCTGACTATTAATGTCAAGAAAGGCCTGTTCTACATCAGCGACGAAAAATCACTCTGGTTCGGGCAAACCCTTTACGACCTGTATAAGGTAGCCTATACGCCCTGGGAATGGCACAAAGAGCTGTTCGAGCATGCAAGGTCCAGGGGTATCATACCCTTCTCGTCGCCATTTGATGAAACATCGGTCGACTTCCTGGAATCGCTCGACGTGCCTTGCTATAAGATCGCGTCTTTCGAAAACAACCACCTGCCCCTGCTCCGGAAAGTGGCTCAAACCGGTAAACCGGTCATTGTGTCTACGGGGCTGTCAACGGTCGCGGGAATCTATGAAACGGTCAATACGCTTCGGGAAGCGGGCTGCAAAGACCTCATCCTGCTGAAATGCACGAGCTCTTACCCGGCAACGCCTGAGAACACCCATCTGCTTACCATACCGCACATGCGGGACCTGTTCCGCTGTCATGTTGGTCTTTCTGATCATACCATGGGGATAGGAGTGCCGCTTGCAGCAGTGGCCCTGGGCGCCAGGGTGATCGAAAAACATTTTACGCTGCGCCGTGCGGATGGTGGTGTTGATTCTACGTTCTCTCTTGAGCCTGATGAGCTGAAGGCACTGGTTGTAGAAAGCGAAAGGGGCTTTCAGGGACTCGGGAGAGTTTCTTACGACATACTGGAGGCAGAGCGCAACAGCCTCCGGTTCAAGCGTTCGGTATACATTACCGAAGATGTAAAAAAAGGTGAGGTCTTTACGGAAAAGAATGTGCGAATCATACGTCCCGGAGATGGCCTTCACCCACGCTACCTGCCCGATATACTGGGCCGCCGCGCTTCAGGCGATATTGAAAAAGGAACACCTGCATCCTGGAACTTAATCAACTGACCATGATATTGCAAACAGAAAGACTTTACCTGGAGATACTTTCCGAAGAAAACGCTTCTCCTGATTATGACAAATGGATGAACGATTACGAGATCACCCGTTACCTGGAGAGCCGTTGGAAATACCAGACCCGTGATTCTGTTCTGGATTATATACGGTACATCAATAAAAGCGATACGGATATTCTCTTTGGTATGTTCCTGAAAGAGAATGGCAGGCATATCGGCAATATCAAGATCGGCAGCATCAACTGGCTGCACAGGAATGCCGATGTGGGGCTGCTGATCGGCGACCGCGACGCCTGGGGAAAAGGATACGGCACTGATGCGATCAGGCTCGTAACCCGCTATGCTTTCGAAAGCCTTAATCTTCATAAGCTGATCGCCGGCATCTACCGCGGCAATGAAGGCTCCTACAAAGCCTTTCTGAAGGCCGGCTGGTCGGATGTAGGCATCATGAAGGAGCATCGCTTCTTTGAAGGGAAATATGTTGATGAATACCTTGTTGAAATCATATCAGCCGCAAAATGAAACTAGGAAAACCCGATAAGCTTTTCTTTTTCACAGGCGCCTCGGCCTGGATACCCGATGCCATACAGTATGCCGAGGGGCAGGGCATAAAATGTTATGTATTTGCCGTATCGAGGCATCTGGAAGAGATGTTTGCAGGCACCGGCAAAACCTTTCGCCAGGTTCTTTCCGAAAAAAATATTTCCTGGTTCCACTGCGACGATATCAACAATAGCCAGGAGCTCAGGCAGCTGGCTACAGTCAGCAGCATAGGCATCGGCCTGGGTGAGGCATATACCTTCTCTACCGAAACGCTAGGCCTTTTCAATCGCCGCATCTTCGATTTCATGACGATCAGGATGCCCAAATACCGTGGCGGCGCGCACTACACCTGGCAGATCCTGCAGCAAAACCGGATCGGCGCCTGGTACATACAGGTAGTGAACGAGGAGATGGTACCCGGCGGATACGACACCGGTGAGATACTCAGTGCTTACGAATACATCATTCCTTCGTGGGCAAGGATACCGGCAGACTATTTTAAGGTAGCCGATACAGAGGGGCTGAATGCATTCAGGAAATTCATCGACGATGCTGTATCAGGCAGGGATTTTACCCTGACGGTTCTGCAGGAGAATTTTTCGCTCTACCTGCCCCGTCTGTATACATTGCGCCACGGCTATATCAACTGGAGCTGGTCGGGCGAAGAGATCGAGCGTTTCATCTGCGCATTCGATGAGCCTTATGCAGGCGCATCCACTTTTTGCAACGGAGAGCGGCTTTTTCTGAAATCGGCACAGCTCGAAAGAGGAGAGGGAAGTTTTCATCCTTTCATGAACGGCCTGGTATACCGCATCTACAACAATAAGGCCTTCATCGCCATCAATAACGGAACGCTTATAGTGGAAAAGATCAGCACGGAAGACGGTAAGGATGCCATGCCCTCCATAAAGCCGGGCTACCGGCTGTATACACCGGCCCAGCTATTGGACGAGGCCATGCTCTTCAACGCAGAATACACTTCAACAGGATTGAAATAAACATGAATATTTTAGACAAGCGTTCCAGCATAGAGCGGATGATGGCCTTCATTCGCGCCGTTTATCCCTTACAGCGAATGATCAATTCGGAAGGATTGGATCAGTCCTTTGCGATCGTAAAAAAAGAGCTGCCAGGCACTATCATACACGAGTACCCGGCCGGTATGGAATGTGGCGATTGGATCGTTCCAAAAGGCTGGAAGGTAACGCAAGCATGGCTAAAAGACAAACAGGGACGGGAGCTGGTGAACTTCAATGAACATCCGCTTTTTGTTGCCGCCTATAGCGAGCCGGTGAGAGGATGGTTCAGGAAGGATGAAATTGCCAGGCATATGCGCTATCATCCCACCAAACCCGGTAATTTTTTCCTTGAGCACCGCAATGCCTATAACTACAAGCTTGTAGACTGGGGCATCACCCTTCCCAAAAACCTGTGGGAAAGGATGCCTGATGAAGAATACGAGATCTGCATCGAAGTGGAATGGAGTGACCGGTCGATGAAGCTGGCCGAAGTATTCGTACCCGGCAAATCAGATAAGATCATTTCCATCAGCGCCCATATCGACGAGATCTGTAACGACAACCTGAGCGGCTGTGCCGTGGGAATGGAGCTGATCCGGTACATTCAGCAGCTGCCCCAGCGCGAATATTCCTACCAGCTGCTGCTGGTGCCCGAAACCATAGGCACTTTCTTTTATGTATACAATAACCTTGAACGGGTAAGAAAGACCATTGGAATGTATAATCTCGAAACCGTAGGCTCGGGTGAAAATTGGGTAATGAAAAAAGCATTTAGCCGCGACAGCTATATCGAGCGCTGCTTAAAAAGCGGTCTCGCAAACAGCGGCCTGCCTTACCGCGAGATCGATTTCTTCGATGGTTACGGCAATGACGAGAGGGTATACGAATGGCCTACATTGCGAATTCCCGGCGTAGCACTCCAGCGCTATCCGTTTCATGAATATCATTCAGGTGAAGACACGCCGGATAATATCGACGAGGCGCATCTGTTCGATGCCCTGAAGATCTCAGCAGAGTTCGTCACCGTTCTTGAGAACGATTTTGTTCCCGAGTATACGTCGGTGATTCCGCCCTGGCTTTCCAGGCATGACCTGTATTATGACAGCAAGGAGGACAGCTCCAAGTTTCATAAGTTCAATAACCTTGTATTGTTCAATATTGATGGAACAAAGCCGGTGTCGGAGATTGCCGAGCTAAGCGGACTTTCCTTTAACGAGGTGAACGCATACCTGCAGCAGTTCATAAAAAAAGGATTTATAAGGAAGGTTGCGAACAAAACTGTTTAATCATTCATCCGTGCTGAAAACCGCTTCGCTACATTCAATAACGGCTTTGCTAAGGGAGCAGAAAAGCACCCTTTACTTTTTGGGTGCATCGTTTGGCGGCTCCATTCTTGGCTTCTTCCTGCTGCCGCTTTTTACGAAGTACCTGCCTGTGGAGGCCTTTGCCGTGATCGGTTTCGCCTTTGCGCTCAACACTTTTGTTGGTCCACTTTTCACGCTTTCGTTCAACAGCTTTTATATCAAGGAATATAATAAGGAGCTGGTAGATGGCAAACCAACTGCTTCCATCTTCTCCTCTATCTTTCTTTTTTCGATGGGCTGGTCGGTGCTTCTTCTCGGCGCGCTGGCCATCCTGATGCCCCTGGCCTTTTACCTGCTTTCCATCAGCATACCATTTTACCCTTCGGTATTCCTGGTTTTGCTGACAGGCCTTTTCCAGATACCCTTCACCTATCACTTACTGGAGCTGAGGCTGGAAAGAAAGGCTCGGGCTTATTTCTGGGTTTCATTCATCCAGTCGGTATCCTGCCTGATCCTACCCCTGGCTTTTGTTATATACTACCAGCCCACGGCCGACTCCAGGTTGCTGGGTTATGCAATTGCCTTTCTGGCCGTGGCTGTATATTGTTTTGTGCGCATCCGTCCTAAATTAGGCGGTGCGATAGACTGGAAACTTATTGGCCGTGCCTTCCGCTTCTCAGCGCCGTTGATCCTCTACTCTTTTGCCTATTTGTCGTTTGATTTTATCGACCGCTATTTCATTGAGCAATTCAACGCAAGCCTGAAGGTACTCGGGTTTTACAACGTAGGTTTCCAGTTTGCCAACCTGGTCTTCGTGTTCTCGGTAGCGATCTACCGTGCCTACGAGCCAAATTATTATCGACTTTATTACGAAAAGCAGTTTGCAAAGCTGAACCGCCTGCTCGATTATACCAACTACGTGATCTGGGGTGCCGGGTTGGCTACTCTCCTGATGCTTCCGTTCATAGTGGAGCTGTTTACGTCCAACGACTATTCCCTTTCAGTGGAAATGGGACGATGGCTGATACTGGCCACGATCCTGCAAGGGGTAAATACGGTCTACCAGACCTATTATGCCATTGCAGGCAAGACCTTTTCCCTGATGATCGTTTCGGTCATCTCCCTGGCGCTATATATGGCGGCCGGGTATTTCTTTTCAAAGAACTATCAATACCATGGCACTATCTGGGTCAAGATCGCCATACAATTGTTTATCATGGTCGTGAGCTTTTTTTCCTTTTTCCAGCGGCTGAAGTCCTCCAGGTCTTTTTACCTGACCATGATCTTATCTTTTGTGATGCTGGCTGTGCTGTATTTATATGAATGATGTAAAGACAATTTTAGAGGCCTTCCTCCGCTTTGAGAAAGAGGAAAGGCTGTTTGATGATACTGTGTTGGGAAAGTTTCATTACTGGAACCAGGTACGCCAGTACTTGTATGAAGCCCTGCTAGGCCACTATGGCTTGTATTCCTACGATCCGCTCATATCTGGTGAAAAATGGGACACGAAAAAAAAGCTTGCTTTTTTTAAGGACCTCGTCAGGAATGAAGTCCGTCTCATGCGAAGCAAGAAAAAAGAGGTGGTTTTTGTATGTACTTCCCGCAACATGAATGAAAAAGGGTATGCTACCGACAGCCTGATCGAGGACTACCGGAACAGCCTGCCTGCAGGAGCCTATCACCAGGTAGAGCTTTTCAACAACCTGACCTTTGATCCTGAGACCAAATACGCAGACCGCTATTTCAACCAGCTCCTCATCTTTATACAGAAGTTCAGCTTTTTGTTGATCCCGCTGGTATCAAAAAAAGTGGACCGGCTGCTGGCCAGGTATGCAGACCGCTTTGGCAGTGATGTTAAGCTTGATGCCCGCTTCACAAAAAAAATGATCGCAGATTTTATACTGCAATATTATTTTTTCAGGCGGGTAATGCGCAAGATTCGCCCGAGGGTAGTGATTGCATCGCAGTGGACAACCGGAATGTACAGGGCTTGCAATGAGCTCGGGATAGACTGTGTCGAATTGCAGCATGGATCCTTTTCGGGCAATTATACTTTGATGTACGACTACCCCGAATATGTAGAGTTTTCGGGCCTGAGTTCTTTCCCAAAATATTTCTTCACTTTCGGGGAGTACTGGAACGAGATCACGCATATGCCGGGGAAGAAGCTGTCCATGGGCAACAGCTATCTTACTACAAAATCCACTGCGGCCCCGGATACGCGGTTCGATGCCATAGTTTTTGTATCCAATAAGGACTTTACGCCGATCTTTCTCCCGATCGTAAAATCCTGTGCAAAAAAGTTTGGCAGTGTTACATTCTATTTCAAGCTGCACTCCCCAGAATATGAATACCTCGACAAGATAAGGGCCGAGCTGGCAGACTATAAGAATGTGGAGGTCATTTACAACGAGCGCACAACGAACGAGCTGCTTAATGTCTGTGATGCCATGTTCACTATTCACTCGACCGTGCTCTACCAGGCTTTGCAGCTCGGCGTAAAAGCAATTATCCTGAAGAGAAAATACTACTGGATATCCGAGGATGCACTTCATTTGGAAGATGTTTTCCTGGTGAACGATGAAAAGGAGCTCTTCGATGCCATCGAAGGCATATACAGGAAGGGGGATTTCAAAAGGCAGCCGAAGAAGGAGTTTTTCAAGCCTTTCGACCGGTTAGGTTTTCAAGCCTTCCTGGAGCGTTATAAACAAGAACGACCATAATTATCAACCGATGTTTTCTTTTGTCTTCCGGTTAAAGCGAAAACTCAGGATAACGGTTTTCAACCTGCTTTACAAAAGGGATTTCAGGGCCTTCGGTAGTCATTCATATATCTACCGGCCGATCCGGCTTACGCCCGGCTTTATTTCGATAGGGAATAAGGTACAGGTGAATGACTTTGCCAGGATTGAGGGGCTTGATCGCTATAACGATAAAAGCTTTCAGCCTAAGATTATCCTGCATGACCATGTATCCATACAGCAGGGCCTGCATCTCACCTGCGCAAAAAGCATAGAGATCGGCAGTCATACCGCCATTGCTGCCAATGTTTCGATAACGGATATCAATCATCCTTATGCCGATGTTTCCATAGCGCCTGAGTACCAGGATATCGAGGTGGATGAAGTGATTATCGGCGAGGATTGCAAGATTTACAACAACGCGGTGATACTGCCAGGCGTAAGACTGGGCAGGCATACTGTCGTTGCTGCCAATGCTGTTGTGATGAAGGGAGACTATGGCGACTACGTGATATTGGGAGGCGCACCTGCTAAAGTTCTAAAACGATATGATTTCGAAAAAAGGCAATGGACAAAAGTTTGAAACCTGTCCTGTCTGCCAGTCATCAAAAATTGCCTTCAGGCTTAACACATTTGACCGCCACTATCTGCAGCATCACCAATCGTTTGACGTTTACCGTTGTACTGATTGCAGTCTGCTTTTCCTGAACCCGATGATCACGGAGGAGGAATTGCATGACCTCTACCCGAAGGATAGCTATTATGCCTATACAGAGATAGCGCCCTTTGCAGTTCAAAAGAAGGTAGGGCTGATGCAAAGATTGAAGCGGCTGGTTATAAACACTTCCAGCCGGGACCCTGAATTTCTGGACATCTCAAGCCTGTCGGTTCTCGATGTGGGATGCGGAAGCGGGGAAAAGCTTGCAGAGTTCAGGCAGGCTGGCTGGAAGAAGGTTCAGGGCGTAGAGATCGACAAGCGGGCCTGCGAGATCGGCAAGGCAAACGGGATCGATATCTTTCACGGCACGCTGCTCGAAGCGGCGTTTCCTTCGAACAGCTTCGATTATGTCAGGAGCAACCATTCTTTCGAGCACATCATTCAAAACAAAGCCGTCATTGCCGAGATGTTCCGTATATGCAGGCCGGGAGGAAAGCTGTTCATCGGTGTTCCCAATACAGGCAGCCTGAACTTCAGGCTGTTTGGGAAATACTGGTACTTTCTTGGGATTCCTTTTCACCCCTTTGGCTACAATCCAAAAAATCTCAGGCTTTTGCTCGATGAGGCGGGTTTCGAAGTGGAGAAGGTCGTTCACAATGGCAGTGCATTGGGTATACTTGGCAGCATGCAGATAGCCCTGAATAGCAGAAGGGGAATCAAGCATAGCCAGGGCTTCCTGCTGAAAAAGATATTCGAGCTGCCTGTTCACCAGCTTGCGCGGCTGCTTAATTTTGCGCGGACCGGAGATTGCATTGAGATCATAGCCCGTAAACCGGGAAATAATATTGCTTAAAAAAATCAAATAACAAATGAAGGTTTTAGTCACCGGCGGCGCCGGCTTTATCGGATCTTACGTATGTAAAGAATTGGTCAGGCAGGGCCATGAGGTTATTATTCTCGATAACCTGGACCCACAAATACATGGCGGCTACGAGGGATGGCCGGAATACCTGATAGAAGGGCCTGAGCGGGTGCTGGGAGATGTAAGGGACCGTGCGCTGCTCGGGAAGCTGCTTGACCGCTCCGACGCCGTTATTCACCTGGCTGCTGCCGTTGGCGTAGGTCAGTCTATGTACGCCATCGAACATTATACCTCGGTAAGCGTGATGGGCACTGCCATCCTTCTGGAAGAGCTGATCAAAAGAAAGGATAGCATCAGGAAGCTGGTCGTGGCTTCATCCATGTCGATTTATGGGGAGGGGCTTTACCAAACAGAGGGTGGCAGCAGGGTCTATCCCAAGTCGCGTGCGCTGGCCCAGCTGCAGACGAAGGAGTGGGAGCTGAAAGATGAAGAAGGAAAGGAATTGCTTCCTGCACCAACCAATGAATCCAAGCCCTTGCAGCCTGAATCTGTTTACGCCATTAATAAAAGGGACCAGGAGGAAATGTGCCTGGTGGTAGGAAAATCCTACAATATTCCAACCGTTGCTTTCCGCATGTTCAATGTGTTTGGTCCCTACCAGGCATTATCTAACCCTTATACGGGCGTGGCAGCGATCTTCAGCGGCAGGCTGCTCAATAATCACCAGCCGCTGATCTTTGAAGATGGAAACCAGCGGAGGGATTTCGTTTATGCCGAAGACGTTGCCAGGGCCTATGTAATGGCGCTTACCAATGACGCGGTGAATGGCCTGGCGCTCAATCTCGGAAGCGGACAGTCTGTTTCCATAAGCCAGGTGGCCAATACCATTGCCAAGGTAATGGGAAAGAATATAGAGCCGGTTATCACCGGTAATTTCCGGGATGGTGATATCCGTCATTGTTTCGCCGACATCAGCCTCATCAAGGAAAAGCTGGGATGGAAGCCCGAATGGTCCTTTGAAGCCGGCATGAAGCCGCTGGTGGAATGGCTCTCGCAGCAAAAGGCCGATGATAAGGTTGACAATGCCCTGGAAGAATTAAAGCAAAAAGGCCTGATCAAATAATGAAAGAAGGTAAAACAAAACTGCTTGTCGTCAGTCATGCCTTTGCGCCTTATGCGTCGGGCAGTGCCGTACTGCTGGCAAACCTGCTCAGGGAATACCCGGGCGAATGCATGGCCATAGGCGGCTACTCGCGCTACATGAAAGAAGACAAGAGCTTTACACCGCCCTGTCCGACGGTTTTTTTAAAACCCCTGAAAGGAAAATTCTTTGAGCTGGCCTATGCCAAGTTCATGAACAATAATCGCTGGTATGTTCGCCGGTTTATCGAAAAGCAGGTAAAGAAGTTCAGGCCCGATGCAATACTGGGTGCCTTTCCCCATTCTACTTTTTTTATTGCGGCATTCGAGGTGGCAAGGAAAATGGGCCTGCCCTTTTATGCCCATATGCATGACCTCTGGCAGGAGAATTACCCCGAGGGCTATTATGCAAAAAAGCTGGCCGACCAGTACGAAGCCCTTATCCTGAAGAATGCTGCCAGGGTGTATTGCATGACCAGCACCCAGGCAGAGCATTATGCAAAGAAATACGGCATCGCACCGGAGATCTTACCTCATACCATACCGCAGAAAGACCTGCAGGACCTTCAATACAGGCCTTTGACAGGGCAGGAAAAAAAGGTATTGTTTGCGGGTGCATTGTCGGATGTGATGAATGCCGATGCGCTTTCCGTTTTCAGCCAGGCCATCAGGCAGCTCCCGGATGGCACCACCGTAAATTTCTTCACCAGCGCCAGCGCAGAACAGCTCGAAAAGAACGGGATCGATGTATCGAAACTGAACCTGAAATGGGTGAGCCGGGCGGAGCTGGAAAAAGAGCTGAAGACCTCAGCGGTGCTGTTTGCTCCACTATCACACAAAAACTGTTCGGCGCTCGAAGTAAAAACGGTTTTTTCTACCAAGCTGCTTGAATACCTGGTGGCAGGACGGCCGATATTGCTTTTTGCGCCTGCCGATTCTTTTCATACAACCAGCGCAAGAAAAAATGACTGGGCCCAGGTGGTAGACCAGGACGACCCGACCGCGCTGTACAAAGGATTGCAGGAGCTGCTTCAGAACGAAGCACGCTGCCGCGAGGTGGTGGATGGGGCATTCAGGGAAGCCAGGGAGCGGAACGCAGTGATTTTTGCCCGCCAGCTCGATGAGGCAGTAAGGAAAGACAGCCGTCGTTAGCCTTGTCCGCCAAAACATTTACGGTAAACAACAGCGGGTATTCTTTTGTATCAAACCGGCTCAAAACATTTGCCTGGTGTATCAAAACAGCTCTTGCGCACTTAACCCATGAAGATATTACTCCTGGACAATAGCCTTGACAACACGGGTGCCAGTAAAGCACTCATCAAGACGGTATCGGAAATTCCAGGTAAGGAGTTCGAGTTTATTTTTCTTTTTCCAAAGGGCTCGCACTGTTTAAGAGCCGCGGAAGATCAAGGGTTCGCCGCCATTCCAATGAAATTTCTCGAGATCAGCAAAAGGCCGGGCGGCCTTGCCCTGTACCTGCCCAGGCTTTTTTCAAACGCTTACAGGATCAGGAAGCTGGTACAGCGGGAAGGAATAGACATCATCCATGTAAATGATATCTATAACATGCTGGGATTGGCAACAAAAATGATCAGCGGCGTAAAGGTGATCACGCACATCCGCCGAATGCCGGAATCCTTTCCCGGTATCATCTACAAGACCTGGAGCAGGCTGCATCTAAAGTATGCGGACCATATCATAGCCGTTTCAGAGGCCAATAGAAGAGCGCTGCCGTCAAACGACAAAACAACGGTGATGTACGATCCGCTTCCCGAACAGGAGCGGCTGCCCGTCTATCATCCCAGGCCCTTGCTCGAGAAGAAGGTCCGTATTTTATACCTCGCCAACTATACGGGCGGCAAAGGCCACCAGCATGCGCTGGAAGTACTGAAAAGGGCTAAGGCGAACTACCCGGGCTGGGATTTCAGCCTTCATTTTTATGGCGGTAATTTCGGCATGCAGAAAAATTCTGACTATCGCCAATCGCTTGCAGACTTCTCAAAAGCTAATGGGCTGGATGGGATCGTTCAGTTCAACAACAAAACAGCCGAAGTCGAGAGCACTATGAAGTCGTATGACCTCGTGCTGAACCTTTCGGATTCCGAGTCATTTTCGCGTGTAACACTGGAGGCGCTGTTTTATGGCGTTCCCATCATTGCCACCGATGTAGGCGGCACAAACGAAATGGTGATCGATGGCGAGACGGGTCTGCTTGCAGCGCCTTTCAATATCGACAGCATGTATGACGCTTTCAGGAAGATGATCGCTGACGATGACCTCCGGTTGAAGATGGCCGCGGCAGGATATGACTATGTAAGACAGGCCTTCTCGGCCGAAAGAACAGTATCAAAGCTGATATCAATTTATAAAGCAGTAAAGACGGGATCGAAACCATGAGCAAAAGAAAAAAGCTGCTCGTTATTTGTCCTTACCCGGAGAATGTGGCACCCAGCCAGCGGCTGAAGTATGAACAGTATTTCGATGCGTTCAGGCAGGATGGCTGGGATATCACCGTGCGGCCCTTTATCAGTCCTGCATTCTGGAAGATCATTTATAAAAAGGGAGGCGTGGCGGCCAAGGCCTGGCATACACTTGCCGGCTATCTCCGAAGGCTGACCATGCTCTTTACCCTTGGCCGTTA
>DASTPZ010000302.1:0-19858 GCA_035761965.1 Flavisolibacter sp.
TTTACTGCATCAGACAGCGTGAATGTTTCCGTACATCCGGAGCTGGTAGTAATGGTCAGTGTTACGGTATATGTGCCCTGGCTGGTGTAAGTGTGTGTTGGGTTGGGAGCGGAAGAGGTATTGCCATCTCCGAAATTCCACAGATACGAAGTGGTCAGGTCCAGCGTAACAATATCGGCTGCAAGGTTGATGGTGTAGGGTATGCAACCCCTGGCTGGCAGGCCCGGAAAGCTGATCACGGGTCTTGCGATCCTGATATAGTCAGGTGCCACCAGGGTGTCGGTACAACCCGAGCTATTGGTTGTTATGAGCGTTACGGCAAAGCTGCCATAGCTTGTGTAGGTGTGGGAAGGATTCTGGGCCGTGGAAGTATTGCCATCACCAAAGTTCCACAACCAGCTTACGCCGTTCTGGGATTGGTTTTGAAAATTCACCGTCAGGTTTGGCTGGCATTTTACCCTGATGTCTGCATCGAAAGCCGCTACCGGTCTTGGCAGCACCTTGATGTTCTTTTTGACAGAGTCCTGGCAAAAGCTGTAAGTGTTGTACAAGGTCACCGAGTAAATGCCCGGTGTTGAAAACGTTCTCGATATATTGGGCGTGCTGCCGGTATTGCCATCGCTGAATACCCAGTTCGAAGCCGATGGGGAAGGGGTGCTTGTATTCTGAAAGCTGGCCAGGGCGTCGATGCAAATGCTGTCCGGCGCAGCAAAGCTGGTTGTAACGGGCTGTATGGGAACGGCATTGGTCTTTCTCAATGTGTCTGAACAGCCGTCACTGCTGGTTGTAGCCAGCAGCACAGTGTAATCGCCCGCGGCATTGTAAGTGTGTACCGGATTTTGTTCGGTCGATGTATTGCCATCACCGAAATCCCAGAACCAGGTCAGGGTACCGGGGCCCGTAGAGCTGTTGGTAAAGCTGATGTTGAATGGGGGCTTGCACACCGTAGGTGTTGTATTAGTAAAAGCAGAAGCTACACCACCTGCGATCCTGATATAGGCCGGTTTGGTAAATACGGCAAAACATCCCCGGTTATTCGTGACCTTTACCGTTACTGTATAGTTGCCGGCACTGGTGTAAACATGCAAAGGGTTTTGGGCTGTGGACTGGGTGCCGTCTCCAAAATCCCAAAGCCAGGATGTGTTGGTAGTGCCAGGGCTGGCAATAGAAAGATCGGTGAACTGGGCCCGGTGCGGGAAGCAGGCAGTGCTGTCATTTACGGTGAACCCGATATCTGGCTTGCCGTATACCGTGATGTAATTCGTTCTGGTAAGGGTATTGGATCCCTGGCTGTTGGTTACGGTTAGGGTTACGGTATAAGTGCCAGGGTTGAAAAAAGTTGTCGATGGATTCCGGAGTGTCGATGTGGCGCCGTTCCCGAAATCCCAGAACCAGGTGGCCGGGTTTCCGGTGGAAAGGTCCTGGAAGTTCACCACCAGCGGTGAGCAGCCGGAGGTAGTGGTTGTAGTGAAATTGGCGGTTTGAGCGAAGGATATCGCGGTAAAAAAGACAAATAGCGTTAGAATGGTGGTTTTCCGTATCAAGTTCTCTCTCTTTTAAGCCTCCCCAGGCAGTTTTCTGAAGGTGGGTTATAAAACGTTCAGTAGCAGCAAAAATTATTCCTGCTTTCCGGAAAACGGTAAAATAGCCTGGCCTGTCAAAGCTTGTCGAGCCGCAGGTTACTGGTTTCACCTCCGGTGCTGAGACTGGCTTTTACCGATGTCCAGGTTGTGCTGGAGATGTTCCATGTACCATTGAAATAAACCAGTGGTTGAGCAAGGGTCGGAAATTGGGTGGTAATCGTTTTGCTGTCTGCGTCGGCATCCCAGCTGCCCGTGCTTTCGACAGCCCCGTTGTTGATGGCTTCCACTGTCCGGTTCTCCCTGAATTGAAATTTATAGGTGGAGAACTGGGTGGTCACATCATTACTGCCCTTTGTAAAGCTGGTCACTTTCCACTGACCATTAACCACGGCCTGGATGACCATATTTTCCTGCTTTTTTTCGATCTTTTCTTTGATGCATCCTGCAAAAAGCGGCAGCAGGAGAGCGAGATAGCGTTTTTTCATAAGAATCGATTGGTTACAAGGTATAAATAGATACGTATTTATCCAACAGGTAGTTTATGAACGCAGAAGTATCAAGTGTTTTTCCGGTTATTTCCGCGCATAATTCCTCGCTCGTCAGCCATCGTCCGCGGCTATGGACCTTTGCCCGGAGCCAGGCGAGCAAACCCGAGCTGTTCCCTGATCGCAGATGATCTTCAAGACCTGGTATATCCTCTTTCGCTTTCGCATAGAACTGGGCTGCATAAAAGCTTCCAAGACTGTAGGTAGGGAAGTAGCCAAAGCTGCCATGGCTCCAATGTACATCCTGGAGACAGCCTGTTTTGTCGTCGGGAACATCCACCCCTATCAGCTTTTTATATTGCTCATTCCAGAAAGCAGGTATATCCCTCGTGCTCAGCGTATTGCCGATGAGGCTCTTTTCAAGCTCATACCGCACATACACGTGCAAATGATAGGTGATCTCATCCGACTCAGTGCGTATGAGCGAGGGCTGAACTTTATTGATCCCTTTGTAGAACCACTCCAGTGGTACATTATTGAACTGCTGCGGAAAGTGCCGCTGCAGGTAAGGATAATAATGATGCCAGAAGCCGAAGCTCCTGCCCACATTGTTTTCCCAAAGCCTTGATTGCGACTCGTGTATGCTGTAAGAGCAGGCTTCCGCAAGCGGCAGGCCATAGTGCTCTTCAGGCAGGCCCTGTTCATACAGCGCATGGCCTACTTCGTGTATGCAGCTCCAGGTCATGTTGCCAAAATCATTTTCATCTATCCTGGTGGTGATGCGTACATCGCGGCTGCCAAAGCTCGTGCTGAACGGGTGTTCGCTGATGTCCTGCCTGCCTGCTTCCAGGTCGAATCCCAGCTTTTCTATCAGGAACAGGCTCCATTCCCATTGACCTTGTTTTGGGAAATGCTGCCGAAGAAAGCTGTCATCCACCTGTGGCTGGGCGGCTATCCTGGCAGACAGGGCTTGCAGTTCCGGCAGAAGCCCGGCAAAGGTTTTGTCGATCAGCCTCGTTGTACAGCCTTTTTCAAACTCATTGAGCAGGGCGTCGTAAGGATGATGCTCATAACCGAGGATATCTGTTTCCTGTCTTTTCAGCTGCACAAGGGCATCGAGCTCTTTTTCAAACAGGCCAAAGGCGTTTTTTTTACGGGCCTCTATCCAGCTATGGAAGGCCCTGTTTACCTGCTCCGATAGCGTTCTTACAAATTCGCTGCTGTATTTTTTGTTCTTTAGATAATCTTCGTAGCTAAGCTGCACATTCCGTTTTTCAGCAGGAGAAAGTTCTGCCTGGAGCAGGTCTTCCATGAGGTGGCCAAGACTGTCTTCGGTAAACAACCGGTGAGAGATCTCCGAAAGGCTGCTGATCTGCTGTCCCCTGGCCGCAGCGCCTTTGGCCGGCAGGTAGGTTTCCTGGTCCCATTGCAATACGGCCGCTGCATGGCGCACATCGGCGATCAGCCTCATTTTTTCCCTGAACATCTCATAGGACGCTCCCGCTCTCGTCATTTTTCAAAGCTAATGAAAATGAGCTGCCCTTTGCTCATGCAGGATAGAAGAAAATCCCGGTAGATACCGCTCCCATCAAGCGATACATTAAAAATAAGGATGAGAACGCCAAAACTTTAACGTGGAAAATCTGGCTCACTTCTTCTCTTTTCGATCTCTGAAAGACAGTGACGGGTATAGAGTGCATTGGTGAGCATGAGCTGGTAGGCATCCATAGTACCTGCAGGTGTATTCACCAGGTGGTTGCGTACATTTTCAGTTGTTGTTCTTACATAACGGATCACTTCGGTTCTTGTAGTTTCGAATGCTTTCAGCGCCTCTTCTGCCGAAGCAGAACCAGTTCTGCCGGCCACCGAAGCAGGCAGGAGAACAGATACCTGGGTCGCTACAACAGCATCGGGCATTGGTCTTGCTTTCAGGGCAGAGGCCGGGGTCTCCAGCGCCGATTTTGCCGTTTGCCATAAAAAAGCCTCGGCATGCGCAACCGAATGGATGAGCTCCCTTATGGAGGGCTCTTTGGCGGAGGGTTTATAGAGAAGCTGCTTTTCAGAAAGACCGGATAGGGATGCAGACAATTCGGCTTTTGACTGCTTGAGGGCTGCGATGAGCTGCCGGCGCTCCTTGCCGGATAAGGTGTCCGAATGTATTCTTCCGGCTAACCCGGTAAGTACGAGCATCGTAAGCAGAAAATAACCTTTGGTTCTTTTGAACATAGCAAACAAATTTAGCCGTTTTAAAGAATGAAGGTTGAAGCAAATCGTTCAAAGGGAAGGAGAAATTAAAAGTTACGATTTTTTAAGCACCTGGTCAATTTTCTTTGAGCGCCCGCTTTTTCACCATTCCACCTCTCGTATCCTTGATGCTTTGCATGGTGATGAAGGCCCTGGGATCGATCTTTTCCACTTCTGTAGTAAGCCTGTTTACCTCCAGCCTTGTGATAACGGTAAAGATGATGTCGACCGTTTGATCGCTTGCCCCGCTCTTGCCGAAACCTTTTCGTCCCGAATAGATGGTAAGCCCGCGACCCAGCTTCTGCTGTATCATTTCGGTGATCTGCCGGCTCCGCGTGGATATGATGGTAACGCCAGTGAACTCTTCTATGCCTTCCAGAATAAAATCAACGGTCTTTGATGCGGCCAGGTAGGTAAGGATCGAGTAAAGCGCTACTTCTATGGACAGCAGGTAGGCCGCCACAGAAAAGATAATGAGATTGAACAGCAGGATAAGGTCGCCCACAGTAAGGCTTCTGCGCCTGCTCATGTAGATCGCCAGCACCTCCGTGCCATCGATCACACCGCCGCCCCTGATGGTGAGCCCGATGCCTGCGCCAAGGAAAAAGCCTCCGAACACGGCGATCAGCATTTTGTCTTTTGTGATGACCGGGTAAGGAATAAAGGCAACGGCAAGCGCCAGCGCCGTTATGGCAAGGATGCTTTTGAGACTGAAGCTTTTGCTGATCTGGTGGTAGCCCAGTAAAAGAAAGGGAATATTGAAAAGGATGATCAGCAGAGAAAGAGGTAGCCCGGTCTGGCTATTGGTCAGCAGGGAGATACCCATAACACCGCCGTCGATAAAGCCGTTAGGGATAAGAAAGCCGTTTAGTCCGAACCCGGCCGCAACAACGCCCAGCGAAATCAATACCGTGTCGCGCAGGACATTGCGCAGCTGGAGGCGAATGCGCTTGGCAGCCTGCCTGCGCTGCACAGCCTCGATGCTCCGGGCAGGAGCAGGCCTTTGCAAAAGGCCGGTGAACAGTTGACCGAACGGTTTCTTCATTATGAATGCGGTTCAGACCGGTCCGCCAAAACTACTAATGCACTAACTTCCCCTGATGAAAATCGGTGAATTAATTTCTGTTCTGGAAAGATTTGCGCCTCCGGAGCTCCAGGAAGAGTATGACAATGCCGGGCTCATTACCGGCGAAAGGTCTGCTACATGCACGGGTGTGCTCTGTACCCTGGATGTAACTGAGGAAGTGCTGGAGGAAGCCCTGGCAAATAATTGCAACCTTATTATTGCTCATCATCCCATTGTATTCAAGGGTTTGAAGAGATTCAACGGAAAGAACAGTGTCGAGCGTACCCTTATCAAGGCCATCCGGAAAGATATTGCCATTTATGCGGCCCATACGAACCTAGATAATGTGGTGGCCGGCGTTAACGGAAAGATCGCCGCGCTGCTCGGCCTGGCAAAGCCCGCCATTCTCCAGCCCAAGCCTGCCATGCTGCGAAGGCTCATCACCTTCGCTCCGGGGGCGGATGCCGAGAAGGTGCGAAAAGCCGTGTTTGCAGCCGGTGCCGGCCATATTGGCCAATACGAGGAATGCAGCTTCAACAGCGAGGGGACGGGTACATTCAAGGCTATGGCCGGTGCCCAGCCCTATGTGGGCCAGGTGGGTGAAAGACATTACGAAAAAGAAACGAAGATCGAGATCGTATATCCCTTCTTTCTTGAAAAGCAGGTTGTGAAAGCATTGGTGGCCAGCCATCCCTACGAAGAGGTCGCATATGATATATTTACCATGGATAATGTTCATTTTGGTATCGGTGCAGGGGTCATCGGAGATCTGGAGAGCCCTCTGACCGAAGCGGTCTTTCTTGAAACGCTGGCAAAAACCTTCCATACCGGGGTCATCAGGCATACGTCGCTGCTGGGCAGGCCTATCCGGAAGGTAGCGGTCTGTGGGGGCAGCGGAGCCTTCCTTATCAAGCAGGCGGTTGAGCAGGGAGCTGATGTTTATGTTACCGCCGATGTCAAATACCACGAGTTTTTTGAGGCCGATGGCAGGCTCGTCATTGCCGACATAGGCCATTTCGAAAGCGAACAGTTCACC
Organism: Flavisolibacter sp.; assembly: GCA_035761965.1. Taxonomy (GTDB): domain Bacteria; phylum Bacteroidota; class Bacteroidia; order Chitinophagales; family Chitinophagaceae; genus Flavisolibacter. Next base: position 6,415 of record DASTPZ010000302.1, read on the forward strand.
TCTGACCTGGTTCGTGACCTTTTACTCGAAAAATTTCCTACTTTTGCCGTCCTTAAATCAAAGGTAAATACCAACCCGGTGAGCTATTTCACAGGGAAAAATGAGCTGTAAGAACAGGTTTTTGTTCCTGCCGGCTTTTAGGTTAACCTGAGACAACTAAAAACTTCAAAGTATAAATGGCAAACATTAAAGAATATTCAGTGGAAGAAAAGCTGTCCTCGCTCGTACAGCTGCAAAAAGTAGAATCCAAACTGGATGAGATCCTTATCCTGAAAGGAGAGCTGCCTATGGAAGTAGCCGACCTCGAAGATGAGATCCAGGGCCTGAATGCCCGCCAGCTGAGGATAGAGGAGGAGATCAACGGCATTACTGAATTCATTGAGCAGAAAAAGGAAGCCATTAAGGAAGCGCAGGCCCTCATAAAAAAATATGAGAAGCAGAGCGAGAACGTAAAGAACAACCGGGAGTTTGAGGCCATCAATAAGGAAATCGAAATGCAGCAGCTTGAAGTAAAGCTCTGCGAAAAGCACATAAAGGATGCCAACGAGGAGATCGCCGAAAAAGCGGTTGCCCTGGAAAAGGCTAAAAAGACCATTGCTACCAAGGAAGGTGTGTTGAATACCAAAAAAGGCGAGCTGGAAAAGATCATTGCAGCTACCGAAAAAGAAGAAAGACAGTATAATAAATCGGCCGAGGATGCCCGTTCCCATGTCGATCCGCGCCTGCTTGCGAGCTACGAGAAGATCCGCAAGAACTACCGCAACGGCCTGGCCGTTGTTCCGGTTGAAAGAGATGCCTGCGGCGGATGCTTTTATTATATCCCGCCCCAGAAGCAAAGCGAGATCAAGCAAAGGAAAAAGGTCATGGTTTGCGAGAACTGCGGCCGTATCCTGGTGGATTCCGAACTTACAGATTCTGTTGAGCTCAAATAAGCTTTTATCAACTTATTCAAAGCCATCCGGGAGGATGGCTTTTTGTTTGATGGATGCTGCATCATTCCGTTGACGCATCCTGCTCAACGCATGCAGCCAGATACTGCCTGTCGCTAAACATAGTCCTTACCGGAAGGGATTTCATTTCAAGCTGTCCTAAGACCTTATATGCTCCACAACCAGAATATTCCCGGCCTTCTTCAGTCTACATAGCAAAGTTTGGAATACGGTCATTTCTTGTTCTTATCCACCGTTGTGCATGGCAAAAACCGCTGTTAAAACCCATGGTTTTTTTAGCTGCGGAATGCGGAAATGACTTATTTTGTCGCAGATTATGTTGAGCCGATTGTCCATTCAAAACTATGCGATCATCGACCGGTTGGAGGTTGATTTTTCTTCCCATTTGAACATCATCACAGGTGAGACGGGTGCAGGTAAATCCATCATTGTGGGTGCTCTTGGGCTCATACTCGGGCAGCGCGCCGAAAGCAATGTGCTGCTGAACCGTGAAAAGAAATGCATAGTGGAAGGATGCTTCAAGGGTGAGGCGGCTGATCAGCATGTGGCGGCCTTTCTCCGCTCCAACGAGCTGGATGTGCACGAGGAGCTCGTGGTGCGAAGGGAGATCGCTCCAAATGGCAAATCCAGGGCCTTTATAAATGATACACCGGTCAACCTTTCCCAGCTGAACCGGCTGAGCAGCCTGCTCGTTGACCTTCACCAGCAATTCGATACGCTCGAGATTGGCGAAAGCGATTTTCAACGCGAGGTGCTTGATGCATTGGCAGGTAACCACGGCATGCTTTCGGCTTACCAACTGGTTTATGGAAATGCCCAGGAAGCAAGAAAAAAGCTTGCCGCCTTAAAAGAGGAAAAGACGCAGTTCAATAAAGAATTCGATTACCACCAGTTTCAATTCACCGAGTTGGAAGAAGCCGGCTTCCGGGAGAACGAACTGGAAGAACTGGAAGCGGAGCTCCGGATGCAGAGTAATGCCGAAGGCATCAAAAATGCCCTCACAAAAGCTTATTACGAGCTTGAAGAAAGCGAGGAGCCTGTTACCCGGCGCCTGAAGGCCATGGTGAGCAGCCTCCAGCAATTCAGCGAGATGCAGGCAGACCTGCCCGCACTGGTGCAGCGTCTTCAATCGGCATATATCGAGCTCCAGGATATAGCTGATGAAACAGACCGGATCAATGGCCATGTCAATTCGGATCCTGCCTCTATCGAAAGGATCAATGAGCGCCTGTCGCTGGGTTACCGCCTGCTGAAAAAGCACGGCGTAAAAACAACGGCGGAGCTGCTGGCAATAAAGGCCGGCTTGCACGACAAGCTCCAGGCCGTTCTCAATATCGATGAAGCGATCGAAAAAGCAGAAAGGGATTATGTCTCGCTGCTTGCAACGGCAGAGGAGCAGGCTTCCAGGATCTCTACCGGCCGCAGGGCGCAGGTAAAACCGCTGGAACAGCAGGTGAACAAGATGCTGGTACAGGTTGGCATGCCCAATGCAAGGCTAAAGGTGGATGTGCAAAAAGGCGCGCTTTCCGAAACGGGTTTCGACGAGATCAATTTCCTTTTCGATGCCAATAAAAGCAACCAGTTTCAGCCGCTGCGCAAAGTGGCCAGTGGCGGTGAGCTCAGCCGCCTGATGCTTTGCATCAAATCGCTTGTAGCCACTTCGATGGATCTCCCCACCCTTATCTTCGACGAGATCGATACGGGCATATCGGGTGAGGCGGCCCGGCAGGTTGGCGTGATCATGAAACAGCTTGCCGCCGCAAGACAGGTGATCTGCATCACCCATCAGCCGCAGATTGCAGGCAAGGCCGATGCCCACTACCTGGTCTATAAGGCCGTAAAGAACGATGCGGTGACCACCGGCGTCAGGCTGCTTGATACCGATGAACGGATCGTTGCGATCGCTAAAATGCTCAGTGGTGAAAAGCCTACTGCAGCGGCCCTCGAAAATGCGAGGGAGATGGTGATGAATTAACCTCTTATTTCCATTATGCAGAACGAAACGATAAAGAACCTATTGGAGGCACTTGCCTTTTCTCCCCAGAATGTGCCCTTGCGCCTGCACGTGGCTACCCTTATGCTGGAGGAGAAAATGTATGCCGAGGCTTCCGAACAGTTCCAGGCCGTGTTGGAACATAGTTACGGCAATGAAAAAGCGCAACTGGGATTGGCGACATGTTATTTTCATACCGGTAAGTTCTCTGCTGCCACGATTATTTATGAGCAGCTACAGGACAGGCTTACAACGGCCGATACCGTACGTTATATCAAATGCCTCATAAAAGAGAACGCCATGCACCATGCGCTGGAACTCTACCAGCAGCTGCTGTTGCTCCAGCCCGGGTTTTCCGATCCTGAGATCGATGGCCTGCTGAGGGTATCAGGACAGGGTGCCGGCATGGTCGCCGAAGAGGAAGAAGAGGACGACCGGTATTTTCTGCAAAAGCCCAAAGAGCGTTTTGCCGATGTAGGCGGCATGCAAAGGGTGAAAGAAGAGATATCGATCAAGATCATACAGCCGTTGAATAACCCCGATCTCTTCAAGGCATTCGGGAAGAAAACGGGCGGAGGAATCCTGCTCTACGGCCCGCCGGGTTGCGGAAAGACCTTTATCGCAAGGGCTACGGCAGGCGAGATCAATGCCCGCTTTATCAGCGTTGGCCTGCACGATATACTCGACATGTGGATCGGCAACAGCGAAAAGAACCTTCACGAGATATTCCAGCTCGCCAGGCGCAGTGCACCCTGTGTACTCTTTTTTGATGAAGTTGACGCTATGGGCGCAAGCCGCAGCGATCTGAAACAGTCGGCCATGCGGCACGTGATCAACCAGTTTCTCGAAGAAATGGATGGCATCAACAATAGCAACGATGGCGTATTGATCCTCGCGGCCACTAACGCTCCCTGGAGTGTGGACCCGGCCTTCAGGCGGCCCGGCCGTTTCGACAGGGTCATCTTTGTGGAGCCTCCCGATCAAAAGGCTCGGCAGGAGATCATCGTTTCCTTGCTCAATGGCAAACCTGCAGGCGATATCGATCATGGCAAGCTAGCCGCGGACACCGAAAAATATTCGGGTGCCGATCTGAAAGCCGTTGTGGATATAGCGGTAGAGGAAAAGCTCCGCGAATCGATGTCGAAGGGGAGCATACAGCCATTGCAGACGAAGGACCTGCTGAAAGCGGTAAAGCAGCACAGGCCCACCACGCTCGAATGGTTTGCTTCGGCACGCAACTATGCGCTTTATGCCAACGAGTCGGGACTATACGACGATATACTCAAGTACCTGAACATCAAAAAATAGAGCAGATGAATATTCAAAGCCTGCTGGAAAGGGCAGGGCTCCTGCTCGAACAGGGCCGTCATAAGGATGCCGAAACGCATATACGCGAAGCTTTGAGATTGGAGCCGGGCAACGGAACCGCACTTTCGCTGATGGCAAGATTCCATTTCGACAGCAAGCAGTTCGACGAGGGAATTGCTGCTATTCAAAATGCCATATCTGTCGACTCGCAGAACAGTTTTTATTTTTACCTGCTTGCCTTTGGTTATTATCAGAAAGACCAACTCACCCAGGCGGTCACCAACCTTGAAAAGGCCATCTCCCTCAATCCCTATGTGGCGGAGTATTTCGGCATGCTGGCCTTTGTGCTGCTGAGGGAAAAGAATTTCGAAGCAGCCCTTGCAAGGGCCGATGAAGGGCTTGCGCTCGACCCTACTCATGTAACCTGTCTCAATGCCCGTGCCACGGCGCTCAACAAGCTCCGGAGAACCGACGATGCCTTTGAGACCATGAATTCGGCGCTTGCAGAAGACCCTGAGAATGAGCTCACGCATACCACCATCGGGTGGAATCTTCTCGAGAGAGGGCGTAACCGCGATGCCGAGCGTCATTTCATGGAGGCGCTGAGGATCGATCCCAACCATGCTTCGGCCAAGTCGGGGTTGAAGGAAGCTTTGAAATCGAGAATACTTCCCTATAAATGGCTGCTGCAATACAGCTTCTGGATAAGCAACAAAGGCAGGAATTTCCAGGTAGCGCTGCCCATTATCCTTTATATTTCTTTCAGGGTGCTGATCGGCCTCTCGAGAGGTAGTGGGTCTACCGCTGTTCTCGGCTGGATCCTGGGTGGCATCTATATACTGATGGTAGTAGTATCCTGGACCATCGGATCGATCGCCAATTTTGTTTTACTGTTTAACCGGACAGGCAAATATGCGCTTACACATACGGAACGATGGTCGGCGATAACAGTTGTTTCTGCCCTGGTTGCGGGCATAGCCATACTGTTGGTAGCCACCCTTGGAACCGCCGACTCAGCATCGCCATATACGCCCTATCTTTTTGGCGCCGGACTGGTTTGTGTTTCGCTTGCCCTTCCGCTTGGTAATATTGAATACCCATTGAGCTTTGCAAACAAGGGCTGGCGCGACCGGTATGCATTGCTCCTTGTTGCTTTGGGATTGGTCAGCCTTGCCTGCTTTGCGCTGGCGCCGGCGCTTTCGCTTTTCCTGCTTGTCGCCTACGGGATTGCCTTTCTTGTTTACAACTGGTCGGGTATAGCCGGCAGATAGACAATATTCAAAGCAGCTTTGCAGGATCCAGATCAATGCAACTTTTCTCATTTACCTGTTCAAGCAGGCAAATAAAAGTTTTACAAGCTGGATGATTTAAATTTATTTTTACCCCCGCAAAACAACTGATATGTCAAACAATCTTTTAGCAGGAAAGAAAGGAATCATTTTCGGTGCGCTGGATGAAAAGTCGATCGCCTGGAAGACAGCCCTGAAATGCCATGAGCAGGGAGCGCAGATCGTACTCACCAATGCCCCGGTGGCTTTGAGGATGGGAGAGATCAATAAGCTCGCTGATACAGTTCAGGCACCCGTGATAGGCGCCGATGTAACAAATATGGATGACCTCAAAAAGCTTTTTGAAGAATCACAGAAACATTTCAACGGCGGGATTGATTTTGTGCTCCACTCTATCGGTATGAGCCTGAATGTGCGCAAGGGTAAGCACTATACCGAGATGAATTATGAATGGAACCAGAAAACCCTGGATATTTCAGCCATGAGCCTGCACCGGGTGCTGCGTACGGCCTGGGATATGGATGCCATGAATGAATGGGGAAGCGTGGTTGCGCTTACCTATATCGCCGCCCAGCGTGTTTTTCCCGATTATAACGAAATGGCAGATGCAAAGGCCTTGCTTGAAAGTGTGACGCGCAGCTTTGGCTATCATTATGGCGTGCGCAAGAAGGTAAGAGTGAATACGGTTTCGCAGTCTCCCACCCGTACGACCGCAGGCGGTGGCGTCAAAGGCTTCGATGCATTCATCGATTACGCAGAAAAAATGAGCGCCCTCGGCAATGCAAGCGCAGACGATTGCGCCAACTATTGTGTAACGCTTTTCAGCGACCTCTCCCGGTTCGTGACCATGCAGAACCTCTTTCATGATGGGGGCTTCAGCTTCACAGGTGTATCGGAAGCCGTGATCAACTCGCTTACGCCTGCAGAATAACTGCGCATATTTATTTGATGCGATGATCTTAAAACGAAGGAAGGGTCCAAGGCCTGCCTTGGGCCTGGATGGTTCCTGACTGTTCAGGCAACGCTGAGGCCTTTAGAAAAGGATAATAAAAAATCCCGCTATACAGCGGGATTTTTACTGCGAGAATTGGGCGTCATTCTTATTCAACCTTCTACGGCAAGCATGTAGTGGGAGAGTAAGAATGACAAGAATTTGACTCCACTGGGTATTTATAGTGCGATCTGCTTTTGCATCATCATCTTGCGCAGATTGATCAGTCCGTAACGCATCCTTCCCAGTGCCGTGTTGATGCTGCAGTTCGTTACCGCAGCGATCTCCTTGAAGCTCATGTCGCCATAATGCCGCAGGATGATCACCTCGCGCTGGTCATCGGGCAACAGGTCAAGCATGTCCTTTACCCGGTTATAGCTCTGGCGTTTGATCATTTTTGTTTCAGCGCAATCTTCTGAAAAGTTCAGCACTTCGAAAATATCCTGGTCTTCGCTGTTCTTGATCGTAGGCGTTCTCTTCACTTTCCTGAAATGGTCCACGCAGAGATTGTGTGCTATGCGCATGGCCCAGGGCAAGAATTTCCCCTCCTCGGTATACCGTCCGCTACGGATCGTATCTATAATTCTGATAAAAACGTCCTGAAAAATATCTTCGGCAAGATACTTGTCCTTAACAAGGAAGAAGATAGAAGTGTAAAGCTTTTCCTTGTGACGCAATACAAGGACCTCAAGGGCGTTTACATTGCCAGCTGTGAACGAGTTGATCAGCTCGTGATCGGACAGTTTAGATAATAGATTCATAAACTCCTACAGTTTTAGGTGGTTCTAGGATATGGACAACAATTGTACTGAACTAAGGAGTAGAAGTTTATGCGATAGGCAAGTGTGGTTTATTGGTTGACCAGGATATGGATTTTTTTGTTGCTATAAAAATAGAATTCTTTTTTAAATATCCCAATATTTATTGCACCGCTGCTCTATATTTCCCTAAAAGAACTGTTAACGTTTAAGAAACTAAAGTATTTAGCAAGTCCTTACCTTTGCCCGGATTTATAAGATGAAAGAAAAGCTCGCTACCAAGCCAAAAAAACAAGCCGCGCCCCCGCACGCCGATGAGCCCATCCTCATCAAAGGTGCCAGGGTGCACAATCTAAAGAATATAGATGTCAGTTTTCCGCGGAACAAGCTCATCGTTGTAACAGGCGTTTCGGGCTCGGGAAAGTCGTCATTGACGATCGATACCCTGTTTGCCGAAGGACAGCGTCGCTACGCGGAGAGCCTGAGCGCCTATGTGCGGCAGTTCCTCAACCGCATGGATAAGCCCGACGTGGATTATATCAAGGGCCTGGCCCCCGCCATTGCCATTGAGCAGAAAGTGATCACCCGTACGCCGCGCAGCACGGTAGGAAGCATGACCGAGATCTACGATTACCTAAGGCTTCTATATGCCCGCGCCGGCAAAACGATCTCCCCCGTTTCCGGAAGGGTCGTGAAAAAAGATGATGTAAGGGACGTGCTCGAAGCCATCCGGTCCTTTAAAGATGGAAGCAAGGTGTTCATCCTTTCCGCTTTTAAGCAGCACCGGAACCGCGATATCAGGGAGGAACTCAATATCCTCATGCAAAAAGGTTTCTCGAGAATTTACGTATCCCCGCATTCCAGGTCGCAGCAAGAGAAACCTGTAAATGAGGGTGCTACCTACCGGATCGAGGACCTGCTCGGCGACGACAATAAAGATTACAAATCGGCTTTCAAATACCCCGATAATGTTTATGTGCTCATCGACAGGGTCGTTACCAAGTCCTTTGATGAGGACGATGAACATCGTTTATCCGATTCCATCGGTACTGCTTTTTATGAAGGGGAAGGTGATGTATACCTCGAAGTGGATGGCGCAAAGCTGCTTCATTTCAATAACCGCTTTGAGCTCGACGGCATGACCTTCGAAGAGCCTTCGCCCAACCTGTTTTCTTTTAACAACCCTTATGGCGCCTGCCCGGTGTGTGAAGGATTCTCACAGGTCCTGGGTATCGACGATGACCTGGTGATCCCCGACAAGCGCCTGAGTATTTATGAAGGGGCAGTGGCGCCGTGGAAAGGGGAGAAGCTGGGCAAATGGAAGGAAAACTTCATCCGTGCGGCACGCAAGTTCGACTTCCCGGTCCACAAGCCAGTCGCGGATCTGACAGCCGAGCAGTACCGCATTCTATGGGAAGGTAATTCACATGTATACGGCATCAATGATTTTTTCAAGGAAGTAGAGCAGAATCTTTATAAAGTGCAATACAGGGTCATCCTGAGCCGCTACCGTGGCCGTACTACCTGTAATGAATGCCATGGCTACCGGCTGCGCAAAGAGGCTTTGTATGTAAAGGTGCATGGAAAGCACATTGGTGAGCTGAGCGGGATGCCGATACGCGACCTTCGCGAATGGTTCGACCAGGCTTCAAAATCGTTCAGCGCTTATGAGCAGGAAGTGGCAAAACGCATCCTTATCGAAATCAACCATCGAATTGGTACCATGCTCAATGTAGGTCTTGGTTATCTTACTCTCAACCGTCTTGCCAATTCGCTGAGCGGTGGCGAAAGCCAGCGCATCCAGCTAACGAGGAGCCTCGGCAGCAACCTAACCAACTCGCTTTATATACTGGATGAGCCTTCCATCGGTCTTCACCCAAGGGACACCTTTAACCTCATCCGTGTGCTCAAGGAGCTCCGCGACCTCGGAAATACCGTACTCGTGGTAGAGCACGACGAAATGATGATGAGGGAGGCAGATCATATCATCGATATGGGACCGCTGGCCTCCCACCTGGGCGGAGAAGTGATTGCAGCTGGCAACTACGACCAGATCATTAAAAATCCGAAAAGCCTTACAGGGCAATACCTTAGTGGTCAGCTTACGATCGAGGCCCCGAAAAAGCTAAGGAAATGGACTTCCTCCATTATTGTCGAAGGCGCGCGCCAGCATAACCTAAAGGATATTACCGTAGAGTTCCCGTTGAACGTGCTTTGCGTGGTGAGTGGTGTGAGTGGTAGCGGAAAAACAACCCTGATCAAACATATTCTTTATCCCGCGCTCAAAAAGCTCCAGGGCGACCCAGCTGAAAAAGTAGGCTTCCATCGTGAAATAAAGGGTGATGTAGCCGGCATCACGCAGGTCGAGATGATCGACCAGAACCCCATCGGAAAATCTTCAAGGAGCAACCCGGTTACCTATATCAAAGCCTGGGACCATGTAAGGGACCTGTACGCATCGCAGCCGCTCAGCAAGATGCGCGGCTTTCAGCCCAAGCATTTTTCGTTCAATGTTGATGGCGGCAGGTGTGATGCCTGCAAGGGTGAAGGTGAAAAGATCGTGGAGATGCAATTCCTTGCCGATGTACACCTTACCTGCGAGGTATGTAAGGGGAGAAAGTTCAAGGAGGAAGTGCTGGAGGTACAGTATAAGGGCCGAAATGTGTACGAGGTGCTGGAGATGAGCGTAGATGAGGCAATCGGATTTTTCAATACCGAAGCCACGAGGGATTCAGCTGCCATAGCCAATGCCCTCAAGCCGCTCAGCGAGGTGGGCCTTGGTTATGTAAAGCTTGGTCAATCGTCCGATACCCTGTCCGGCGGCGAAGCCCAGCGCGTAAAGCTGGCTTCCTTCCTGGGCAAGGGCCGTACGGCGGGCACCATCCTCTTTATTTTTGACGAACCTACTACCGGGCTTCATTTTCATGATATCAAAAAGCTGTTGGCTTCTTTTAATGCCCTGGTCGACCAGGGGCATTCCATCATCGTGATCGAGCACAATACCGACGTGATCAAAAGCGCCGATTGGGTGATAGAGCTCGGTCCCGAAGCTGGTATTGAAGGCGGAAACCTTGTGTATGCGGGCAAGCCTGAGGGATTGAAAAAAGAAAAGAGCAGCCAGACCGGCAAATTTCTTTAACAAAAAAGCAGTGCCGTTCAGTATATTGAACGGCACTGCCATGAGCTTATCATTTAAATGGCCCTATCTGAGCCTGTCCATGCTTTTGATCAGCTTCTCATCGTTCCATATACCCCTCGCCGCGAGAATATAAAATGCCAGCATGGCAAAATGGAAAAGGCACCAGAGTGCAATGCTTCCCCTCGTAAAATTTCCTATTTCCAAAAAATACATTACCAGCAGCAGAACGGTAAGCAGGATACCGAAATAGCAAAGCTTGAGCTGGAGCTTGCGGTTCGAAAAAAGGAAAATGTTCACGAAGGCCACGCCGCCGGCCAGTGCGGTAAGCACGGTTAGCCAGATGGTGGTCAGGGCATCGAGATCGGTAACGGCGGGCAGGCCATCGACCAGTCTTTCACCGGTATAAAAAGGAAAGCGGAAGGTAACTGCTGCGAAAATGGCCACGAGCAGCAACCATATGGATTGTATGCGTTGGATCATATGCTGGAATTTTAACCGAGTTCGGGATAGAGCGGAAATTGTTTCATGAAATCATGCACATCGCCTGCGACCTTCTTTACCCTGGCTTCGTCGTCGATGTTCATCAGAACGGTATCGACCATTTCAACGACCGTTTGCATGTGTGCTTCATTCATACCCCTGGTTGTTACCGCGGGTACGCCAATGCGGATGCCTGAGGTAACGAAAGGGCTCTTATCGTCGAATGGAACGGCATTCTTGTTCAGGGTGATGTGGGCCCTGTCGAGGGTTTCCTGGGCTTTTTTGCCGGTGATGTTCTTGTTCCGGAGATCGATGAGCATCAGGTGGTTTTCAGTGCCGCCGCTGATGATATGGTAGCCTTTGTCAACAAAGGCTTTTGCCATGGCCTGGGCATTGTTCTTAACCTGGCGGGCATAGCGGGTGAAATCATCGCTCAGGATCTCGCCGAAAGAGATGGCCTTGGCGGCAATGACATGCTCGAGCGGCCCGCCCTGGATGCCAGGGAAAACAGCCATATCCAGCAGGTTGCTCATAAGGCGTGTATTGCCTTTAAGATCCTTGAGGCCGAACGGATTTTCAAAATCCTTCCCCATCATGATGATGCCGCCGCGCGGACCACGAAGGGTCTTGTGCGTGGTAGAGGTAACAAAATGGCAATGCTCGAAGGGAGAAGAGAGCAGCCCTTTTGCAATCAGTCCCGCCGGGTGAGCAATATCTGCCAGCACGAGCGCTCCTACCTCATCGGCTACTTTGCGGATGCGAGCATAATCCCAGTCGCGGCTGTAGGCAGAGGCACCGCAGATGATCAGGCGCGGCTTTTCCGTCCTGGCCACCTGCTCCAGCTGATCATAGTTGACCAGTCCTGTTTCCTTATCAACACCATAAAAGAAAGGCTGGTAGATCTTGCCGCTGAAATTGACAAGCGCGCCATGGGTGAGGTGTCCGCCCATGCTGAGGTCGAGACCGAGTATCTTGTCGCCGGCCTTGAGCACGGCCAGCAGCACGGCCGCATTGGCCTGTGCGCCGCTGTGGGGCTGAACGTTGGCATATTCACAATTGAAGACCTGCTTAAGCCTGTTGATGGCCAGCTGCTCGGTCTCATCCACAAATTCACATCCTCCATAGTATCGTTTGCCGGGGTAGCCCTCGGCATACTTGTTTGTCATTACATTGCCCATGGCCTGCATCACCTGCAGGGATGTAAAGTTTTCGGATGCAATCAGCTCAATGCCGATACGCTGGCGGTTCAGTTCTTTTTGAATGATATCGAATACCTGAGTGTCTCTTTGCATGGGTTGATGCGTTTAATTTGTTTATACCTGCGGCCCCGTGAGCAGATGGAATCCTGGCAGGCCGGCCTTGCGGCGAAGACCTTCCGGCTCCCGGGCGGTCCGCAAAAATAAGCCCCTGAACTTTAGTAAAGCCATTTGGAGTGTTGATTTAAAAATCAGTAATTTCGACCGCTTTTTATTCAACTTACTGTTCATGATGGTGGGAGCAGGACAGCGTGTTTGGGGCCATCAAAACATTTATACATGAAAGCAATCATTCCAGTCGCCGGAGCAGGAACAAAACTGAGACCTCATACCTATACCCAGCCCAAAGCGCTGATACCCCTGGCGGGAAAGACTGTGCTCAGCATTATAGTGGACCAGCTCAAAGATGCAGGCGTGGAAGAGTTCATCTTCATTGTTGGATACCTGGGTGAAAAGATACAGGATTACGTAAAGTCTGTTTACCCCGATATCACCGCGCATTTTGTTTACCAGAACGACAGGCAGGGCATAGGCCATGCCGTAAGGCTCACCCGCAGCATTGTGAACGGCGATGAGATCATCATCGTGCTTGGCGACACGATATGTGATTATGACGTAGCCGAAGTGCTTGCCAATCCTTCCTCCATGATCGGTGTGAAAAAAGTGGATGATCCAAGGAATTTTGGTGTGGCCGAGCTGGATGGCGACAACGACATCGTTCATGTGGTGGAGAAGCCGCAGATCCCCAAGTCGAATATGGCCCTCGTAGGCATTTATAAGCTCAATGAATCCAACCTGCTCTTTGAATGCCTTGAAACGAATATCAAGGGTGGGATCAAGACCCATGGCGAATACAGCATTACCGATGCGCTTGACTGCATGATCAAAAAAGGTGCGAATTTCAAGGCATTCAAGGTAGACAGCTGGTTCGACTGCGGCCGCAGGGAAACCTTGCTCGAGTCGAATGCCACCCTGCTCAAGAAATTCAATACGCGTACGGAGCCAAGCCCCCAGTTCGAGAATACGGTCCTTATACAGCCCGTAAGCATAGGCAAGGGCTGTTCGATCAAGAATTCGATCATTGGCCCGAACGTTACCATCGGGGATAATACGCAGGTGGACTTTTCCATCATCAAAAGCTCCATCATCGGGTCTTATTCCAACCTGATCGATATCGTGCTTGATTTTTCGCTGATCGGCAGCGATACCACCATCAGGGGCGAAACAAGGACCCTCAATATCGGCGACAATACCGATATCGACCTGGGATAGCAGATTAC
>DASTPZ010000303.1:0-33446 GCA_035761965.1 Flavisolibacter sp.
TGCAGGTACTCCTGCCGGCGGTGCTAAAAAAGCTTTTTAAGCCTGGATTTTGCTCCGGCAAGGCACTGTTTTGAATGGCCCAATGCTTTTCAAAACAGTGCTTTTTTTATGGAGTATACCCTAAAATAGGGACCTGGCTATGCGTTCGAAAACCTAGTTTTGCCGGGTGAAAAATGCACCAACCCCACCGCTTGCCGGAAGCCGCCGCTTTACCGTTATTCTCCTGCTGGGGCTACTTTCCGCGATCGGTCCTTTCTCTATAGATATGTACCTGCCGGGTTTCCCGGCCATCGCCGCCGATCTGCATACCTCCGTGGATGCGGTATCCTATTCGCTTTCCTCCTTTTTTGCAGGCATCTGCATCGGACAGCTGGCCTGTGGCCCCTTGCTCGACCGGTTCGGGCGTAAAAAGCCGCTCTATACGGGTCTTGTGCTCTATGTTCTTTCCTCTATCGGCTGTGCCCTGGCCACGTCTATCGAGGTATTGATCGTCTTTCGCCTGCTGCAGGCCTTTGGTGGCTGTGTAGGCATGGTTGCCCCAAGGGCCATCGTAAGAGATCTGTTTCCTCTCAGGGAGAATGCAAAAATATTTTCCCTGCTTATCCTGGTGCTCGGCGTATCGCCCATCATCGCGCCAACGGCGGGCAGCTATATCATTGCTCATTTCGGGTGGCATACCGTATTTGGCGTGCTTACGGTCATGGGCCTGCTCATACTTATTGCCGTCATCTTCCTGTTGCCTGAAAGCAAGCAGCCCGATCCCAACTTTTCCCTGAGGCCACCTGTCATCTTAAGGAGCTTTGCCTCCGTAATGCGCGAGCCCCAGTTCTATACTTATGCCCTTTCGGGCGGCATTGTATCGGCCGGGCTCTTTGCCTATCTCTCAGGATCCCCCTTCGTATTTATGGAGCTTTATGGCTTAAGCGAGCAGGAGTACGGTTGGATATTCGCGCTTATTGCCGCCGGACTTATCGCCAGCAGCCAGCTCAACAACCTTTTGCTTAAGAAATGGTCCAGCGAGAAAATCATCATGGTAACCCTTTGGCTGCAAACAGCGGTCGGACTGGTCTTTGTCGCCGGCACCGTCCTGGGGCTTTTTGGTCTGACCGGGGCTATCATCTGCATTTTTATCTTTTTAAGCTGCCAGGGATTCAGCTTTCCCAATTCTTCGGCCCTGTCGATGGCGCCTTTTACTAAAGAGGCAGGCAGCGCATCTGCGCTCATGGGAGCAATGCAGATGGCCCTGGGTGCCATGGCATCGGCCGCAGTTGGCCTGCTGAACAATGGCACGGCTGTGCCGCTGGCCGGGGTGATGGCATCATGCGCAGTGGGAGCATTGCTTGTTCTTTTCCTTGGCCGCCGCCAGATAAGGTACCGGGCTCGCAAAGCCGAGCTGGAAGTACAAAAGCTGGAGCTGATGGAACGTGTCTGATACTGCAAAGGCCGGGCAAAGCAAGATCAGCAGCAGCTGGATCCGCACATTTGATCAAGCGTTGAGAAGGATACCAGTGGTGCCTTCGGCTCGATTCGGCATGCCGCCGGATGCGTTGAATTTACTACCTTTGCAGCCATTTTCTAAAACAAGTTCAGGAGCCCGTTTATGGCCAACCGGTATAAAGAATTCAAGCAGTTGAACCTGCCCGCCATCGAAAAAGAAATCCTCGAGCGCTGGCAGCGCGAGCAGGCCTTTGAAAAAAGTATAACCCTCAGGGAAGGAGCCACTCCATTCGTATTTTACGAAGGACCACCCAGTGCCAATGGCATGCCCGGCATTCACCATGTAATCTCCCGTTCGCTTAAGGACCTGGTGTGCCGCTACAAAACCATGCAGGGTTATAAGGTGGAACGCAAAGGCGGCTGGGATACGCATGGCCTTCCCATTGAGCTGGGTGTTGAAAAGGAGCTGGGTATAACAAAAGAGGATATCGGGAAAAAAATCTCCGTGGCTGACTATAACCAGAAATGCCGCGAAGCCGTACTGCGTTATAAGGATAAATGGGACGAGCTCACCATGAAGATGGGTTATTGGGTGGACCTCGAACGCCCTTACATCACTTTTACCAATGAATACATCGAAAGCCTCTGGTGGTGCCTCAAAGAGCTTTACAATAAAGGCCTTCTTTACAAAAGTGTATCCATACAGCCTTACTCCCCGGCTGCAGGTACCGGGCTGAGCTCGCACGAGCTCAACATGCCAGGCACATACCGGAATGTGAAGGATACCAGCGTTGTGGCCATGTTCACCGCCTCCCGCACGAAGGAAAGCGAATTTCTTTTTACACCGCTTGAGCAGGGCGGTTCAGGTTCAAAAGAGGTTTATTTCCTGGCCTGGACCACAACACCCTGGACCCTGCCTTCCAACCTGGGTCTTACCGTAGGGCCGAACATCGATTATGTGCTGGTGTCGACCTTTAATCCTTATACCCATCTGCCTGTAAATGTGATCCTGGCCAAGAGCCTGCTTTCTAAATATTTTAAACCCGAGGGGGAGAACCTTGATTTCGGCAGCTATAAAGCCGACGACAAGCTCATTCCCTGGAAAGTGCTGGGCAGCTGGAAAGGAAAAATGCTCGAAGGATTATCCTATGAGCAATTGCTGCCCTACGAGGCCAATTCACTTGATGCCATCCGGGAAGTCACGCCCGATGCAAAGCCATTCAGGATCATGGCCGGCGATTTTGTGACCACCGAGGACGGAACAGGTATCGTGCATACGGCCCCTGCTTTCGGCGCGGATGATTTTAAGGTAGGCAAGAAGTACAATATCGGTATACTGACCCTCGTGGATAAGGAAGGTAAGTTCGTAGAGGGTCTCGGCGAGTTCAGCGGCCGATATATAAAAGATTATAAGAACCAGGATGGCTATGTGGATGTGAACGTCGATATCTCTGTAAAGCTGAAAAAAGAGAACCATGCTTTTAAAGTAGAGAAGTACGAACACAACTATCCTCATTGCTGGCGTACCGACAAGCCGGTGGTTTATTATCCGCTGGACGCCTGGTTCATCAGGACCACGGCGGTGCGCGACAGGATGGTGGAGCTGAATAAAACCATTCGCTGGAAGCCCGAATCGACCGGTACAGGCCGCTTTGGCAACTGGCTCGAGAACATGGTTGATTGGAACCTCAGCAGGAGCCGTTATTGGGGCACACCCCTGCCGGTATGGAGAACGGAGGATGGAACAGAGGAGAAATGCATAGGCTCCATAGCCGAGCTCAACAGCGAGATCAGGAAGGCTGGGGAGGTGCTGGGTGGCGACATCAATAAACATTACCTGCACGATGGCATACTCGACCTGCATAAGCCTTATGTTGATGAGGTAGTGCTGGTCTCCGATTCTGGCAGGCCCATGCGCCGCGAGCCTGATCTCATCGACGTATGGTTCGACAGTGGTGCCATGCCTTATGCGCAATGGCATTTCCCGTTTGAACAAGAAGCCAAGTTCAGGGAAAGCTTTCCCGCTTCCTTTATAGCTGAAGGGGTAGATCAGACCCGAGGCTGGTTCTATACGCTTCATGCCCTGGGTGTGATGCTGTTCGACTCGGTTGCCTACAAGACCGTGGTATCGAATGGACTGGTGCTTGACAAGAATGGCAATAAAATGAGCAAGCGCCTTGGCAACGTGGTAGACCCGTTCAAAACCATTGGTGATTTTGGTGCAGATGCCACCCGGTGGTATCTAATTACCAATGCTTCGCCCTGGGACAACCTCCGGTTCGATCTTGAGGGTATAAAAGAAGTACAGCGTAAGTTCTTTGGTACGCTGTATAATACCTACCAGTTCTTTGCCCTTTATGCCAATGTGGATGGCTTTGCTTTTAAGGAAACATCTATTCCGCTGGATCAAAGGCCTGAGATCGACCGCTGGATCCTCTCTTCGCTGCAGACCCTGGTAAAAAAAGTAACGGCTGCTTTTGAAGATTATGAACCGACCCAGGCCGGCAGGCTGATAGAGGATTTTGTGGATGGCCACCTGAGCAACTGGTATGTGCGTCTTTGCCGCAGACGGTTCTGGAAGGGAGAATATGAAAGCGATAAGATCGCTGCCTACCAGACCCTTTACGAATGCCTGGAAACAGTGGTTCGCCTCATGGCGCCTATCTCGCCTTTCTTTAGCGACGAGCTTTTCGTGAACCTTAATGCCGTGACGGGCAGGTTCAGCGAGGCTTCTGTGCACCATGTGAACTTTCCAAAGGCAGAGGAAAAAATGATCGACAGCCTGCTGGAGGAACGCATGCAGCTTGCACAGGATGTATCGTCGCTGGTACTTTCCCTTCGTAAAAAGGTGAACATCAAGGTAAGGCAGCCCCTGCAGAAAGTGCTGATACCGGTGCTCAATCCTGCCATGGAACAACAATTGCAGAAAATAGAAGACCTGGTTAAAGCAGAAGTGAATGTGAAGGAGATAGACTACCTGACAGATACCGAAGGATTCATAAAAAAGAAGATCAGGCCTAATTTCCAGGCCCTGGGCAAAAAGCTTGGTCCAAGGATGAAGGCTGTGAGCCAGGCGATTTCGGATTTTTCCCAGCATGATATTTCTTTATTTGAAAAAGAAGGCAGATATTCAATCCCCGTTAACGATGAGCCTGTTGAGCTCACACTCAGCGAAGTAGAGATCAGTAGTGAGGATATACCGGGCTGGACCGTCGCCAATAAAGGGTCCCTTACCGTAGCGCTCGATATCAATGTAACACCAGAGTTGGTACAGGAGGGAGATGCCCGCGAATTTGTAAACCGGATACAGAAAATCCGGAAGGACAGCGGGTTTGAGCTTACAGACCGGATCGAGGTACTGGTGGCTGCCAATAATGGCATAGGTCTATCTTTAGCCAAGTATAATGACTATATTTGCGCCGAAATTCTGGCAGACAAGCTGGAGCTTACAACGCAAATCGACGGTGGCACAGAGATCGAAGTGAATGATAACCAGTTAAGGGTCATCGTTTTAAAAAAGGGGTAACAACTGTATGGCTACAAAAAAGCAAGCACCCAAAAAGGCTGTGAAAGCGGCCAGGCCTGTTAAAAAGGCTCCGGCCAAGCCTGCCCGTACAAACGGTGCCAAGCCGGTTGCTGCAAAAAAGGCGGCAAAGCCGGTGGCGAAAAAAGCATCACCCAAAAAGGCTGCGCCCATCCCGAAAAAAGCGGTTAAAAAAGCTGCACCCCCTAAAAAGATAGCCAAACAGGCCAAGCCTGTTAAAAAGCTGGCCCCTGTACCGGCCAAAAAGCTTGTCTCTGCTCCTGCCAGAAAAATCCCGGCGAGCCCTGTAAAGTCTTCACCTGAGCAGGTAAAGATCGCTCAGCCCGTTAAAAAGCCCGTAGTGGCTGCGCCCACGCCCCAGGAGGTAAAGCCCGCTATCAAGCCATTGGTACAGCAGGCGCCGCCGCCCCGGAAGGAGGCACCGAAGCCAACAAAAATCGTTATTCCAAAGACGTCAACAACAAAAGCAGTAAAGTACGATCCTGATTTTACCAGATCAGTATTGGATTCACCACAACAAGAACAAACCGGCCCTACTATGCGATATTCAGATGCGGAACTTGTAGAGTTTAGAGATTTGATCATGAAGAAGCTGGAGACAGCCAAGAAAGAGCTAGCCTATTTGCAGGGTTTGATCACCCGTAAGGATGAGGGCGATATGGAAGATGGTCGGTACATGACCATGGAAGATGGAAGCATGAGCATGGAGCGCGAGCAGCTGAGCCAGATGGCCAGCCGCCAGATCCAGTTCATTGACCACCTTGAAAAGGCCCTGATGCGGATTGAGAACAAAACTTATGGCATCTGCCGTGTAACCGGCAAGCTCATCGATAAGGCCCGTCTCCGGGCTGTGCCTCATGCAACCTTGAGCATCGAAGCGAAACAGATGATGAACAAGTAATCAACCTCTTAAAGCAAAGCCTTTCCACTGCCTCGCAGTGGAAAGGCTTTTTATATTCTTTCTTGCGGCTTTCTGCGCCATGGATGGCAGGATGATGTCCTTGATGTTTTTGCCTGCGTCTTGTTTTCGAATGGTCGCTGCCCTCTATCTTTACAGCCCACGAAAGATTGCTTCCATGACCATTGAATTCGAATACAATAAAAACCAGGTGCTCCAGGCTTTGCGTTACCATTTCCTGAGCAAAAGGGAGATCCGTCTCATGATCATACTGGTAAATGTATTTGCCCTTGCCTCAGCCGTTCTGTTCTATTTCAAAAAGATCCTGCCGCTTGCATTTCTTGTTGGATCCCTTCTTTGGTTTGGGCTCATGATCAGCTTCTGGTTCATCCTTCCGGGGATGGTTTACCGTAGGGCAGCCACTTTTCGCGATCATTTTGTCATGAGCTTCGAAGAGGGCTCTTTTTCCGTAGGTAATGAACGCGGGTCAAGGTCATGGCAATGGAATGCGGTCAAGAATTACGTTGAAACGCCTCATTTTTTCCATCTCTACTTCGACAACAGGTCTTTTTTCCTGGTGCCCAAGGATGGCTTCTCCAATTCCGATGAAGTATACGAAATGAGGCAATTGCTTAAGCAAAAGCTTGGATAAATGGGATTGTAAGGAAGAGCCCGATTATACGGATGAGCTTATAATTCCTTCTCCATTACATAGTGGGGTATGGTGATCTCCTGGAACTCTTCACCCTTCTTTTTATAGCCCATTTTTTCATAAAAGCCGATGGCATTCTTACGGGCATGCATGGTGATCCGCCTGAAGCCACGGTCGCGCGCAAGGTTTTCGGCAAACTGCATCAAAGCCCTGCCTATGCCCTTACCTTGCAGATCGTTGATAACAGCCATCTGGCGAAGCCTCACTGTCTGCGGTTCCTCTTCCACCAGCATGCAGCAGCCAAGCATCTGGTCGTCTTCGAAAGCGGCGATGTGAAGATTATCCTTTTCTTTTTCCAGCTCGTCCTGTGTAAAGCTCAGTCCGAGAGGCTTTCTTAAAATCTCATCCCTGAGCCTGATGATCTCCTGGTACTCCGGCGTTCCGTGATCGATGATTTTCAATGCCATTGCCGCTTTTTGATTGGTTCAATTTACAAATATCTCTTCACCCGGCAAATTGCTGATTTTGCGGGAATTTGAGAAGTGAAATAAAAAATACTTGAATCATATTCCTTAAAGAATGACCAAAATTTTATTTAATCCAAAATCTTCTATTTTTGCACCACTATAACCAAACTTTTACAAAATGTCAGACATCGCAGCAAGAGTAAAAAAGATCATTGTAGACAAATTAGGCGTTGACGAAGCAGAAGTAACAAATGAGGCTTCTTTTACCAATGATTTAGGTGCCGACTCTCTGGACACCGTTGAGCTCATAATGGAATTCGAGAAGGAATTCAACATTTCCATTCCGGATGAGCAGGCTGAGACCATCACGACAGTAGGTCAGGCTGTATCTTATCTTGAAGAACACGCTAAGTAATTAATCGAGCCGGTTTCCTTCACAGGAGCAGTATAAAAAAATTCCGCCTTCCAGTTGCCAACGCATCAGAGAAGGCGGTTTTATCTTACATTAAATTCTGTTGCAGCCTTTATGGAGTTAAAACGAGTTGTCATTACCGGGATGGGCGCCCTTACACCTTTGGGAAATTCTATCACAGAATATTGGAATAACCTGAGGAACGGTGTGAGCGGTTGTGATTTTATTACAGGTTTCGATGCATCAAAATTCAAAACTCGTTTTGCCTGCGAGATCAAAAACTTTGATCCCGTCAACTTCATAGAAAAAAAGGAAGCGCGCAAGCTTGACCGTTTTACGCAAACGGCCGTGGTTGCCAGCGACCAGGCAGTGCTGGATGCCGGTATCGATAAGGACAATGTAGACCCTGATAGGGCAGGAGTGGTATTCGGCAGCGGCATCGGCGGCTTGATCACCTTCCAGGAAGAAGTGATCAATTTTGCCAAAGGCGATGGAACGCCACGCTTCAATCCCTTCTTTATCCCCAAGATGATCCTCGACATCGCGGCAGGACATATCTCCATGCGCCACGGGCTGCGCGGTCCCAACTTCGCCGTGGTGAGCGCCTGTGCATCTTCAACCAATGCCATGATGGAGGCCTTCAACCTTATCCGCATGGGTAAGGCAGACCTCATTCTTACCGGCGGATCCGAAAGTGTGGTGAGCGAAGCCGGTGTGGGAGGCTTTAATGCCATGAAGGCCCTCAGCGAAAGAAATGATGATCCTAAAACTGCCTCAAGGCCCTACGACAAAGAGCGCGATGGCTTTGTAATGGGCGAAGCCGCGGGTGTGCTGGTGTTCGAAGAGCTCGAACACGCCATCAGGCGCGGCGCCAAGATCTATTGCGAGGTGGCCGGCGCAGGTGCTACCGCCGACGCACACCATATGACAGCACCTCACCCTGAAGGACTCGGTGCAAAGAACGTGATGCTGCGTGCCCTGGCCGATGCCGGTATGCAGGCTTCCGATATCGACTACATCAATACACACGGCACTTCTACACCGCTTGGTGATATTGCTGAAGTCAAAGCCATCACCGATGTATTCGGAGAGCATGCCTACTCGATCAATATCAGCTCCACCAAATCCATGACCGGCCACTGCCTGGGCGCAGCCGGCGTGATCGAGGCTATAGCCTGCATC
The DNA here is from genome assembly GCA_035761965.1 of Flavisolibacter sp. Taxonomy (GTDB): domain Bacteria; phylum Bacteroidota; class Bacteroidia; order Chitinophagales; family Chitinophagaceae; genus Flavisolibacter. Next base: position 8,593 of record DASTPZ010000303.1, read on the forward strand.
ATGGCTGTACAGCATGATATCTGTCCTCCTACCATCAATCATTTCGTCGACGATCCGGATCTGGATCCGAAGCTGAACTTTACCTTCTGGGAAGCCCAGAAGCGGACCGTGAACGCTGCCCTGAGCAATACTTTTGGCTTTGGCGGGCATAATGCCTGCATGATCTTCAAAAAATACTCTGCTTAAGCTGGACCCGGTTCATCCATGCAGAAAAAATTGTAGTTTACAATCTGTGGATTTCTGGAAAGCATTTTATAAAAAGCATTCTGATCCTTCTTTCAAAAAACAACTGAAAGGTGTGCTGGGTTACTCTCCCGGCAACGCTTCCCTATACAAGACGGCGCTGACGCATCGATCGGTAAAAGATACGATCGATGAAAACAACGAAAGGCTCGAATACCTCGGCGATGCCATCCTGAGCGCGCTCGTGGCCGATTATCTCTTCAAGCGTTATCCGTATAAGGAAGAAGGATTTTTAACGGAGATGCGCAGCAAGATGGTCAACCGCCAGCAGTTGAACGATATCGCTGTTAAGATGGGTTTGAAGAAGGTTACCGTTTACAATAAGTCCGATGCATCGCTCAAGACCAGCCAGATCTTTGGCAATACGCTCGAAGCCCTGGTAGGCGCCGTTTACCTCGATAAGGGATATAAAAAGACGAGCAAATGGGTAAGTGAGCGCATCATCATTCCGCATATGTTCGTGGAAGACCTGGAGAACCTCGAGATCAACCATAAGAACAAGCTCTATGGCTGGGCCAATAAGAATGGCAAACAGCTTGAATTCGAAACCATCAATGAGCAGATGGAGAACGGCCGCCGCCTTTTTACGATCGCCGCTGTCGTCAATGGCAAAGTGATCGCGCAAGGCAAGGCATTTAATAAAAAAGACGCTTCACAGATCGCCGCCCAGCTGGCCGTTGAAAAGCTCGGCATCGTTAATTCAGATTCGCTTGGCGAAGGCCCCGAAAACTAAGCTTCAGATTTCTTCACTCATGCTTTTTAAGCTCATATCCCGCCGGGTCCGAAAGCCAGCATACATCAATGCTGTAGGTAATACCTACTCCTTTATTCACTGCTTGTGTGCATAAAGGTTAGGCAGCCTCACCCTTGCCGGCCTGCCCCTGGTATTTTTCCAGGTTTTATCGTATAACTACGTTTTGCCAGGCCTTATTTTCTCTCCTTGAAGGGCATTTTTTTGCTACCTGCTAAAGGAAAATACTTATAAATTTTGGGATTGGTTGTCAATTGATTAAGTAGTTTTTCGTTGACTAAATGTTGTTTTCCGCAAAAAAACTAGTAAAAATACTTGCATCTGAAAAAAATGGATGATAGTTTTGTTCTCGCTGAACGAACACAGTAAGAAAAATCCCCTAGAAAACGATAACTGGTTTATTTAGCAACCCTAAGTTTTAATTCCGTACCATGAAGCAATTCTTCCTCATCGCGCTATCGCTGTTTTTTTTCACCTGTTCATTTGCCGGCGGCGGAACACTTATCCAATCAACAGCTAATATTATGGACCCTTCGGTGTGGTCGGGCAATCAGCTCCCCCAGCGTGGTGATGCGGTACAATTTGCGGTAAGCAAGGGGCTGAAGGGGTCCAACTCTTTCATCCATTCTATTCGTAACGGGCTTGCCTACCCCAGGCAGGCGGCGTCCGCTGTTTTTCCCTATAGCTTCGATCCATCGAAATTCATCAACTTCTCTGTTTGCCGCAGCCAGGGCCAGGTGCTCATGCAATGGTCTGCTGCGCAGGAAGCAGGCACAGACATTTTTCAGGTGGAGTGCAGCACCGGTGGCAGCCAGGACTGGAAGGTGATCGCATATGCAATGGCAGCGGGTATCAGCCTGCAGCAATACCGGTTCAAGGACAAAAATCTTTCTGCTGCCACCGTATACTACCGCATCAGGCAGGTTAAGGCAGACGGCAGCTTTTCTTTTACAGCTGTTCAGTCGGTTCCTGCAGAAGACATCGTCTCTGATGTAAAGATCACAGGTTTGCCGGGTAAGCTGCTCCTCCTGTTCCCTAAAGCGGTCGAGGGCGATGTGCTGGTGCGTTTTGTAACGCCCGCCGGGCAAGTGGCAGGCCAGCAGACCCTAAGCCAACCTGTTGGCCAGGTTGTGGTCAACACCAACCTCATTGGAAATTATATCGTTTCTATCAGCAATGGTCAGGGCCTCAACCTGTCCAGGCAGATCATCTTATAAACTTGTTTTTTTAGGCGTTGAGGAATAGACCCTGGGTTTCTACCCGGGGTATCTTTTTTCCCATAGCCTATGATGATCAGAAGCCTGCTCACAGCCGTCAAAGCGATTGCCGATCGGACTGGGCAGGAAGTTGCCCGGCTTGTACTTGTCTTGCAGGAGCAGCGGTTCTTATGCGGAAGTTGAATAACCTTATCCTTTTTTCTCCTGGCAAAGTTCTATCAGCACGCCATTAGTGGATTTGGGATGAAGAAAGCAGACCAGCTTGTTATCGGCACCCTCCTTGGGCTCGTCCTGGAGAAGGATGAAACCCTCTTTTTTCAGCCTTTCCATTTCCGCCCGGATATCGGCCACTTCAAAAGCCAGGTGGTGGATGCCCTCGCCTTTTTTGTCGACATAGCGGGCGATCACTCCTTCGGAGGACATGGACTCGAGCAGCTCGATCTTGGTCTCTCCTTTCTGAAAAAAAGCGGTATTTACCTGTTCAGAGGCCACAGTTTCGGTTTTGTAGCAGGAACTGCCAAGTAATTTTTCAAATAGTGGAACAGAAGTTTCGAGTGATTTTACGGCGATCCCGATATGTTCTACCTTAAGCATGGAATTTTTTTACGAATTAAGGTAAAATTAAGCGCAAGCGCCATCTTTCGGGGCCTAGTTAGGCCGTTTTGAGGTAAATTTGCAGACAGAACGAAAACGAAAGACGGATATAATTTATGCTGAAATTACCCATTTATCTCGACCATAATGCGACCACCCCCTGCGACCCCAGGGTAGTGGATGCGATGATACCTTATTTTACCAATAGCTATGGCAACGCCGCCAGCCGCAACCATCCTTTTGGTTGGCAGGCAGAGGAAGCTGTTGACTATGCACGCGAGCAGGTTGCCAAGCTCATTGGCGCCGATCCGAAAGAGATCATCTTTACATCAGGTGCCACCGAGGCCGATAACCTGGCCATCAAGGGTGTTTTTGAGATGTATGCTTCAAAAGGCAATCACATCATCACCTGCAACCTGGAACACAAGGCTGTGCTCGATACCTGCAAGCACCTGGAAAAACAAGGTGCAGAGGTTACCTATCTTAAGGTGAAGCCGGACGGACTGATCGACCTCAAAGAGCTTGAGGCCGCCATGAAGCCCACAACCATCCTGATAGCCATCATGTATGCCAACAACGAGATCGGTGTGATCCAGCCAATGAAAGAGATCAGCGCCATCGCCAGGAAGCATGGTGCGCTCGTGTTCAGCGACGCTACCCAGGCTGTAGGCAAGATCCCCGTAGATGTAAATAAGGACGGCATCGATCTTATGGCCATGACCGCGCATAAAATGTACGGCCCCAAAGGCGTAGGCGCTCTTTATGTTCGTAGGAAGAACCCACGCGTGAAAGTAACAGCCCAGATGGATGGCGGCGGACATGAAAGAGGCATGCGCAGCGGTACCCTGAATGTTCCGGGTATTGTTGGCTTTGGAAAGGCCTGTGAGCTCTGCATGCTGGAAATGCATCAGGATGCGGCCCGTCTCAGCAAGTTAAGGGATAAGCTGGAGAACGCTCTCCTGGGTCTTGAAGAAGCTTATGTAAACGGAAGCAAGGAGCATCGCCTGCCTCATGTTAGCAATATCTCTTTTAAATATGTTGAAGGAGAAGGCCTGATGATGGGCTTCAATAAAGAGATCGCCGTGTCTTCGGGCTCGGCCTGCACCTCGGCCTCCCTCGAGCCATCGTATGTGCTCAAGGCCCTGGGCCTGGGCGATGACCTCGCACACAGCTCGCTCCGTTTCGGACTTGGCCGGTACACTACCGAAGAGCAGATCGACTATACCATCAACCAGGTATCAAAAACGGTCAACAAGCTCAGGGAAATGAGCCCGCTTTGGGAGATGTACAAGGAAGGTATCGACCTGAATACGATCGAGTGGGCACACCATTGATCAGTCAAAGTAAACAATCATTTTACACCAGCATATTAATCTTTAGACCATGGCATATTCAGATAAAGTTCTCGACCATTACAACAATCCCAAGAATGTGGGAACCCTCGACAAGTCGAAGGCCAATGTAGGCACCGGCCTTGTTGGAGCACCCGAATGCGGAGACGTTATGCGCCTGCAGATCGAGGTAGACGAGCAGACCGGCACGATAAAAGACGCCAAGTTCAAGACCTTTGGCTGTGGTTCGGCCATTGCTTCTTCCTCTCTCGCTACAGAATGGCTGAAGGGAAAAAGCATCGATGAGGCAGTGAACATCGACAATATGGAGATCGTTGAAGAACTCAACCTTCCTCCTGTTAAGATACACTGTTCCGTACTTGCCGAAGACGCCATCAAGGCGGCGGTAAACGACTACAGGAAGAAAAACGGTCTTCCGGAACTTAAGTTCGAAGAAAGCGTAGTTCATTAATCAACACGGATGGCCGCAGGCCCGGTTGCTGCGGCTACCGGTAATCGAGTTTTTATGGTAGCAACAGATAACAGCATTTACGTAAGCGAAAAGGCAAAGCAAAAGATCACAGAGCTGATGCAGGATGCCGGCATTGCCGACGATCCCTCTTATTTTCTGCGGGTGAGCGTTGTAGGTGGCGGCTGCTCGGGGCTCAGCTATAAAATGGATTTCGACAATGAGACCAAGCCCGCCGACCAGGTATTCGAGCACAACGGGATAAAGGTGGTTACCGACCTCAAAAGTTTTCTCTACCTTGTTAATACCGTGCTTGAATTTTCGGACGGCCTGAACGGCAAGGGCTTTTATTTCAACAATCCCAATGCCAGCCGAACCTGTGGCTGTGGCGAAAGCTTCGCTGTTTGATCCGCTATATTCTTTTTAAGATATGACCCCGCGACTGCGGGGTTTTTTTATTCTCTTTGCGTGGTCATGCTTAAAATAAAGCCGGGAGCCGCATACAAGGAAGAGACCTTTTTCATAAATTCATCCGGTACAATACCACATTCATGGAAACCGCTGTAGACTTATCCACCATCGTACTGGAGTGCATAGACGGCAAGGACGACCATTTCAGTACGGAGATCGCCGGGCATGCCACCATCATCCTGGCCGGTGCGGCGGCAGAGGGATCGGTCTTTATCAAAGAGCTGCAATACGAAGGCGGGGTGATACTTGTTACCAATACAGGCGGACGGCTCCTGATCGACGCAACGGATTGCGCCGTGCCGGTCAAGATCAACGGCTCCATCATCGCACGAAGTGTTCTGCACCCGAACGATGTGCTCAGGATCGGCAAATCGATCTGGAAAACGGTCTTGCCCGCCGAAGAAATCAATCCTGAGCCTGAACCCAGTTCCATGCGCGACCACTTCACGAATTTTATAGGCTTGGAGGAGCTGAGAGATCTCAGGCTGAAGGACATATTCTCCCAGGTATTTAAAAAACATACCCTTGTGCAGATGGAAGACCAGCTCGTGACCGGTACCATCAGCAGCACACCTGGGCTGACCGATATTGAAACAACCTGGGCAAGGCCCTGGCTGTTTTCGCGCATGCTGGTCGTAAGCGTGGCCATCTCCATCCTGATGATTATCGGGTTCAGGACCTTCGAAAATCCTAACCTCATTCCGGGACTCATCTTCATCGGCTCTTTTGCCGTTCCGGTTTCTACGCTTATTTTTTTCCTGGAGCTGAACGCGCCCCGAAATATCTCCATTTTCATGGTAATGGCGCTCGCCTTCCTGGGTGGCGTCATGGCGCTTTTTGTAGCCCTGATATTCTTTGACCGCCTGGGCTTTCTCAGCGACCTGCTGAGCGCATCGGCGGCAGGGATCATTGAAGAAGCGGCCAAGCTTTTTGCCGTGGTGCTTATCGTTGGACGTTATGCCAGGTACAGGTGGATACTGAATGGCTTGCTGTTCGGGGCAGCCGTGGGTATGGGCTTTGCGGCCTTTGAAAGCGCGGGTTACGCTTACAGGAGCTCGGGCAGCTTCGAGGCCATGGTAGATAATATCGTGATCAGGGGACTGCTTTCGCCCTTCATGCACATCGTATGGACAGCCAACGCCGCCGCGGCCCTCTGGCTGGTAAAGGGAGAAAGGTCCTTTGAATGGAGCATGCTTTCAGATGCGCGTTTTTTGCGGGTGCTGCTGTCGAGCGTTCTGCTTCATATGATATGGAATGCGGATTTCAGCATTCTTCCGGTACCCGTGGTGCTCGACATCAAGTATCCTCTCCTGGGTATCCTTGCCTGGGCCATCTGCTTTCGGCTTGTGCAGGCAGGCCTCAAGCAGCTTAACAAGGCCCGCCGCCTGGAGATAGAGCGCCTCAGCGCAACATAGGCCGGTAATTTTACCTCGCTTTTCACACAAATTGAAGGAAGAGCAGCAGGATTATTCTTTTCCCAACCGGCAATTAATTATTTTGCAGCAATCATGTGGCCCATTTGTAAAAAGGAATTGCGGCAGTTCTTCAGCAGCCTGACAGGGTTTATTGCGATCATTGTTTTTTTGCTTGTCAACGGGCTGGTACTGTTCGTGTTCAGGAACAATATCCTTGAAGCCGGTTATGCTTCGCTCGATGAGTTCTTCCGTCTTGCCCCCTGGATACTGCTCTTTCTCATTTCTGCCATCACCATGCGCAGCTTTTCCGATGAGTTCAGGAGCGGTACATTCGAGATACTCCAGACAAGACCGCTCGGTAGCTGGCAGGTAGTAACGGGAAAATTTCTCGGAAGCCTGATCGTGGCCCTTATCGCCCTTATCCCCACTGCCGTTTATTATTTTACCGTCAACCACCTGGCCGCCACCAGCGGCATCGATGCAGGGGCAGCTGCGGGATCTTACCTGGGCCTGCTGCTGCTGGCTGCGGTGTTTACGGCGATCGGCGTTTGCGTGAGCAGCTTTACCACCAATGCAGTGGTAGCTTTTATCATTAGCCTGATTGCTTCGGTACTGTTTTATTTTGGCTTCAATGCCATCAGCCAGCTTTCTGTTTTTGAGAACGGCATCGATTACTATATTGAGATGATCGGCATCGGCTTTCACTACCAAAGCATCAGCCGCGGGGTGATCGATACAAGGGATATCGTTTATTTCCTCAGCCTGATCGTTTTCTTTTTATTGATCACCAGACAAAACCTGGGTAAAAGATGAGGACAAACCGCAAAAAGACCATTTGGTGGATAGCGCTGTTGGCAGGCCTGGTAGCGGTGAACATACTGGCTTCTGTTTTTCACCAGCGTTTTGACCTCACCGAGGAAAAAAGATATTCGCTCAGCAAGCCTACAAGGGAGATGCTCAGCAAGCTTCGTGAGCCGGTGCGCATAGAAGTGTTTTTGGAAGGTGAGTTCCCTGCGGGCTTCAGAAAGCTAGCCAATGGCGTGCGTGAGTTTTTGCAGGAATGCAAGGAATACGGCGGTGCCAATATCCAGTACAGCTTTACTGATCCCCTTGCAGGGCTGGATGATTCTGCTGCCCGGTATGTTATCGATTCCATCGGTTATGTTTACCGCATACCTGCTTTTACGCTGCAGGCGCCCAGTAAGGTGGGGGATGAGCAGACCCAGAAGCTTGTGCTGCCCGGTGCGCTTATCCGTTACCGCGATACCACCATAGGGGTCAACCTGCTCCAGGGCGAGCAGTCCTTTGGCACCGAGCCCGAACAGCTGGCCGCGCTCTACAATAATGTAGAAGCCTCCATGGAGTACAAGTTCGCGAGTGCCATACAAAAGATCACGCTCGACCGGAAGCCCTTAGTGGGTTATGCATTGGGTCATGGAGAAGGCTGGGGCTATAATGTAGACGATGTGGTGCGTACCCTTATAGCCAACTATGATTTTGATACGGTAAACATCCGTACCACGCAATTCGTTCCGCAGTTCGATGCCCTGGTGATCGTAAAGCCCACGCAGGCTTTTACAGACGAGGATAAGATCAAGATCGACCAGTATGTAATGCACGGCGGAAAGGTCTTCTGGATGATCGATAACATGTATGCCGAGTTCGACAGTCTTTATAAATCGCAGGGTTTTATTGCTTTCGACAGGGGTCTGAACCTGGAGGATATCCTCTTCAATTATGGGGTAAGGATCAACCAGGCGCTTTTGCAGGATATGCAGAACGACAAGCTTCCGCAGGTGAGCAATAATGGATCGGGCCAGATGCGGCTGGTGGACTGGCCTTTTTTCCCCGTTCTGAATGGAACGGATCATCCGATCAGCAAGAACCTCGACGGTGTAAGGGCACTGTTCCCATCGGTGCTTGATACGGTAGAGTCGGGTGGCATTAAAAAGACCGTGCTGTTGCAGTCGTCTCCCAATGCAAGGATTTTGGAAACCCCCGCCCGCGTGGATTTCGAGTTCCTGCAGATCGCGCCGAGCGAAGAGCTGTTCCGGCGCAAGAACGTGCCGGTGGGTGTATTGCTGGAAGGAAATTTCGTATCGCATTATACAGGGAGGATTCCAAGAGGGCTCCGCGATTCGATGGCCGCTATGAACTATCCCTATATCAACCGGAACCAGTCTTCCAATAAAATGATCGTGGTGGCGGATGGCGATCTGGCCATGAACCAGTTCAGCAATAATACCGGTCCTTTGCAGATGGGGCAGAACCTGTATACGAACTATACCTTCGCCAATAAGGACTTTTTCCTGAATGCCATGGACTACCTCGTGAACCCGACCGATATCCTGCAAACAAGGGCCAAGGAATACACACTGAGGCTGCTTGACCCCCGTCGTACAAGCGCTGAGAGGACCAAATGGCAAGTGATCAATATTGTGCTGCCCGTGCTGCTGGTCATACTCTTCGGCTTTATCTACCAGCAGGTGAGGCGCCAGCAATTTGGCTCAAATAAGGCCTGATGATTGCCGGTTGACTATCTTTGCCCACTAAGCAAAGGAAATATGAGTACGGATCAGATAACCTACCTGGTATTCGGAATTGTTATTTTAGTAGCAGTCGTCTTAGACCTCGGACTGCTGAGCAAAAGCTCTGCCGAGATCAGCATAAAAAAAGCTCTTTTTCAAACCCTTTTCTGGGTGGCACTTGCCTTTGCTTTTTTCGGATTCGTCTGGTTCGAATACGGCCGTCCCCCGGCACTTGAATACATCAGCGCCTACCTGATGGAGTGGAGTCTCAGCATCGATAACATTTTTGTATTCATCCTCATCTTCAGCTTCTTCCGCATAAAAAGCGATCATGTGGCCAGGGCGTTGCTTATCGGCATCCTGATGGCCATTGTCTTCCGCATCATCTTTATTACAGTAGGTGTTGTGTTGGTGGAAAGGTTCTCGTGGCTGCTCTATGTATTCGGCGCCTTCCTTGTGTATACAGGCATAAAGATATTTGCGGTAAAGCAGGAAGACGAGTTCAATCCGGCAGATAATCCTGTCTATAAATTCCTGAACAGGTTCTTTCCCATCATTCATGAAGATGTAAGTGGCAAGCTTACGGTGCGTAAGGACGGCAAGCGCTATTATACCAATATGTTCGTTGTTATCGTAATGCTGGCTACCACCGATATTGTTTTTGCACTCGATAGCATACCCGCAGTTTTTGCCATTGTAACCGAATCACCCAATAAAGAACTCATTATTTATACCAGCAATATCTTCGCTGTGCTTGGCCTGAGATCACTTTTTTTCCTCCTGCGCGGCGCTGTTAACAAATTCGAATACCTGCAGCAGGGTATCGCCATCGTGCTGGTGTTCATAGGTCTCAAGATGCTGCTTCCGCTGGTAGCCGATGTGCATGTGCCTATTACCATTTCGCTGATGGTGATCGTTATCTGCCTCGGAGGATCTATCCTCTATTCCATGCAGGTTGCAAAAAGAAGAAGCAAAGAACAACCTTAATCATTAGCCCCTTGTACCTGGTCTCAGACATTTGTGAAATTGTAAAAGGCCGTTTTCTTCAACAGGCAGGTGACCCTGTTGTCCGTTACCTTGTATACGACAGCCGGCAGGTTCAGCAGCCGGATGCGTCGCTGTTCTTTGCGCTCAGGGCGGGGCGAAACGACGGACATGTGTTCCTGGCCGATGCTTATGCACAGGGAGTCCGCAACTTCATTGTCAGTCATCCCGGCTCTGTTCAGGGACTGGCCGGATCTAATATCATCCTGGTAGACGATACGCTCGCGGCGCTCCAGCAATTGGCTATTTATCATCGAAGCAGGCATTCGATTCCGGTGATCGGCATTACAGGCAGCAATGGCAAGACCATCGTTAAAGAATGGCTTTACCTGCTGCTGCAGGAAGACCACACCATTGCCAGGAGCCCGAGAAGCTTCAATTCGCAGATAGGTGTGCCGCTAAGCATCTGGCAGCTCAACAGCCGCCACGACCTGGCCCTGTTTGAAGCTGGTATATCACGCCCGGGCGAGATGGAGAAGCTGGCCCGCATCATAAGGCCTTCGATAGGCCTGCTTACCAACCTGGGCGAAGCGCACAGCGAAGGCTTTGTGAGCGATGAGCAGAAGCTGCAGGAAAAGCTGAAGCTTTTTGAGCACTGCCCCATTTTAATTGCCAGGGGAAAGGACATCAGTAAAAGAACATATAAGAAACAGGGAACAAAGCTGCTAACCTGGGGTGCAGGCGGGGAAGAAGACATAACCGTACTTTCAGTTGAAAAGCAGGAAGGGCATACAGCCGTAAACCTGCTCTTCGAAAATGCCCATTACCACTTCAGTCTTCCCTTCGCCGATGAAGCATCGATAGAGAATGCCATCAGCTGTGCGGCCATTATGCTGGTGCTTGGTTATAAGGAAGACGTCATCGCCAGGCGCATGAACAGGCTTCATGCCATTGACATGAGGCTTCAGCTCATCCACAGCTTCAACGAATGCCTGGTGATCAATGACAGCTATAGTGCAGACATCAATTCTCTTCGCGCGGCGCTCGATTTTCAGCAGCAGCAGGGAGCCGGTCTCGGCCGCACGGTCATTCTTTCAGATTTTTTCGAAACAGGCAGGACAGAAGCCTCGCTTTATACCGAGATCAGGGACCTGCTGCAGGCTTACGGCATTAACAGGCTTGTACTTATAGGCGAAAAGATCAGGGCATGGCTGCCACCCCTCCTGGATGATTCGGTAAAACTGCAGGCCTTTGACAATACAGAAGCCTTCCTTGGCCTTTTCAGAAGCTCGGGTTTTTTCAGGGAGATCATCCTCATCAAGGGAGCAAGAAAGTTTGGCTTCGAACGCATTGCAAAGCTGTTTGAAGAAAAGCTTCACCAGACGGTGCTGGAGATCAATCTAAATGCCCTGGTGCATAATCTTAAGCAGTACCAGCGGCTGCTGAAGCCGGAAACCAGGGTAATGGCCATGGTCAAAGCTTTTTCGTACGGCAGCGGCGGAGCGGAAATAGCCAGTGTGCTCCAATACCACCATGTAAATTACCTTGGTGTGGCCTATGCCGATGAAGGTGCCGACCTGGTAAGGGCAGGCATCCGTATCCCCATCATGGTGATGAATGCCGAAACGTTTTCCTTCCAGTCCATTGTCGATCATCATCTTCAGCCTGTTATCTATTCGTTTGACCTTCTGCATGCCTTCGAAGACTACCTGGCTGCGCAGGGGATGGCGGCTTATCCCATTCACCTGGAAATAGAGACCGGCATGAACCGTCTTGGCTTCGCGCTCTCTGAAGTTGAGGCCTTGTCCCTTCATCTTTCTGCTTCAGGTGCATTCACCGTGCAGTCGGTTTTTACTCACCTGGCCGCGAGCGAGGACCCGGAGCAGGATGGCTTTACGAGGGAGCAGGCGGCCCGATTTGAAGAGGCGGCTACGGTACTTGAAAGCAAGCTATCCTACCGCTTTCTGAAGCACATTGCCAACTCTGCCGCCATTGTGCGTCATCCCCAGCTCCAGCTCGATATGGTCAGGCTTGGCATCGGCATGTATGGGGTCGAGATAGATAATGATAAGCTTCTTGAGCTTCTTCCTGTTGCCACGCTGCGGACTACCATTGCGCAGCTCAAGCATTTGAAAAAAGGTGAGACTGTAAGCTATAACCGCAGAGGCCTCGTACAGAGAGATTCCATCATTGCCACGGTAAGGATCGGTTATGCAGATGGATACTCCAGGCGCTTTGGTCATGGTAAGGGACATATGCTGGTAAATGGAGCACTGGCCCCTGTTATTGGCACCGTGTGCATGGATATGACCATGCTCGATGTAACGGACATTCCCGGTGTAAAGCTGGGTGATGAGGCCATTGTATTTGGCCCGGATCTGCCTGTCCAGGAACTGGCAGCCTGGATCGGAACCATTCCTTACGAGATCATGACCGGTGTTTCGCAGCGGGTGAAGCGGATCTATTTTCATGAATAGGCAAAACCAAGCCGCATTGTATAGACCGGCCCATCCCTGTATACAGTAAAGCCTTCCATCCTGTTTGATAACAGCCCCTTATCTTTGAGCATCTAAAAATTTCCATGTGAAGCTTCGTTCTGCCATACTGATCATTGCCGTCATCATCATAGTAGACCAGGCCCTTAAGATCTGGATCAAGACGAGCTATCCCCTGGGAGAGGTAATGAAGGTATTTGGCTCCGGCGAAGGAAGGGATTTCAATGGCTTTAAGCTTTATTTCGTGGAGAATCCCGGTATGGCCTGGGGGATGCGCTTTTGGGGAGAGAATGGCAAGCTCGTGCTCACGATCTTTCGTCTTCTTGCGGTGATCTTTGGCACCTGGTACCTCGGGCGCATCATCAGGCAGCAGTATTCGCGCGGCTTTGTGATTTGTGCTTCTCTTATCTATGCAGGAGCGCTCGGCAACCTGATCGATTCTATGTTCTACGGCCTTATTTTCGACAAGGGGATGACCTTCAACGCTTCCCTGAACGATTATGTAGATTATGCCGGTATAGCGCAGTTTTCGGGCAATGGCTACAATAGCTTTCTTTACGGAAATGTTGTAGACATGCTTTATTTTCCCATCATACGCTCTTCTTTTCCCGACTGGCTGCCATGGGTTGGAGGAAAGGAGTTCGAATTCTTCAGCCCTATTTTCAATATCGCCGATGCTTCCATCTCTATCGGCGTCATTACCCTGCTTCTGTTCCAAAAGCGGCTTGTTCGCAAGCATGAGCCGGATTCACCTCCGCAAACGGTAACGACCAGCACCGAACAAAGCGATAGGGCCGAAGTGATGTAGTCATGTTCGAAAGGTTACCGGGGATTCCCATCGACTTATCTACATAAAAAAAGCCCGGGCCGGACGCATTCCAAAAACGGCGTCCGGCCCGGGCGGGGTCTTTATTTATTGTTTCATTACTCTTTTACTGATCCTTTGCATTCCCTGCTCTATCTGCAAGGTGTACAGGCCTGTTGGCAGTGAGCCAACCTGGTCGAGCCGCACCTGGTTGCTGCCTTCGGCGAGGTTCACCTGCTGCCTGCGAACGATCTTGCCGAGGTTATCTATGAGCTGCAGATGCGCGATTCCCTGTGCCGGTGAATTGATCTCGGCGGTAAGCGTATGCGTGAATGGATTTGGAACGCTGCCAAAACCGAGAGCCATTTTCTCAGCAGCCAGCTTCACTGTTCTCGACAGCTTTTGCTTGGTGCCGCTTACAAGCCTGATGCGGTAGTAAGTAGCTGCATTGGAATAGGGCTCAGACCAGTTGTAATAATTGATATCACCATTGCCTGAATTGCCATTAATGGTAGCAGCTGTTGCAAAGTTTCTTCCATCCATGCTTTTTTCAACCAGGAATTGAACAGGTCCGTCTTCTTTATTGGTGGTCCAGTTAAGCCTTGCAATGCCACTCTCCAGCCTGCCGGAGAAGGATAGGAAGTCGGCCTGCAGCGGCAGTCCGCAGTTGATCACCCTCAGCGTGAGCACCGACGTGGTTTCGTCGAAGGCGCAATCGGGGTCTGTAAGATTGCTTGGCGTGGTCGCCACTACGACCCTGTATTTGGTGCCACTGTCGGACATATTGGCCACAAAGGCAGGATAGCTTACAAAATATTCGTAACCACCGCCTGCTGGCGTAGGTGTACCCACACTGGCCGGTCCTACGTCTGTCCAGCTGGCTCCGCTATTGATACTGCGCTGCCATTTGAAGTTATTATAGTTGTCGAAATAGGAGCGGATGTAACAGCCAAGGTTAACAACATTGCCATCGCAAACAACAGGTTGGTTGCTTGGAGTGAAGGTAAGGTTGGGGCCGCAGGTGGCTACCGTAATATCATCAAGGGCCCAGTCGTTACCGCCGCCGCCGGGGGCATTGTTGAAAAACTTAAGGGTGAAGCTCGTTTGGTTGGGACCGGTCCGGAAAGTAAAGCCCTTCTTCACCCACTGCCCCGTATACAGGATGTTGCCTGTGGTATAATAGTCCACGCCATCCACCTCGAAAGTGATGTTTGGATAAACACCGGAAGAGTCGTTGGAGGCGGTTGGAATATAGCCTGAGCTTCCCGAGCCCCTTCCGGCCGAGTCGCAGCCGCACTTGGAGCAGATATTACGCATCCAGCAGGAGATCTCGTAGTAGGTGTTCGGGCAAAGATTGGAGATCGTTTGCTGGAAGGCCGAGTCGATACGGTAGCTTGCGTTGATCACCAGCATATATCCGGCATTTTTATTTGCCACTGTGTCGGCCGCAGGGTTACCTGCAGTTGGTGAAGCGGCATTGGTATGGTCGCCGATGATGTCCCATACAGAGAATACCCGGCGGGTCAGCGGAGCACCATCGGGCTTGGGCCAGGCATTTGATGTGGTATAGGCATTGATGGTGCTGGTATTGTTGGCTATACCATAGAAATAGTCGTTTGGTGTGTTGGCCGTGAAAAAATTGTAAGAATAGCTTGGCGGCACGTTAGCGGAAACGCCCCTGTTACGCAGAGGACCGCTGCCGAATGTGCCATTGAACTCTGTTCCGAGCGAGTTCGTGCCCACTGCATTGGCGCACATGCCGAAGTTGGTATAAACGGCGATGATATTATTGGGAAACGTGAACAGTTGAATGGGTGATGAGCCGTTCTTATAGGTCATGGTACCGCCGCCGGTGCTGATCAGCGAACCCAGGGAAGCGGTGATCTGGACCCTGAAGGAAGCGATCATGATGCAGGTTCCGCCATAGAACGAAGGACGATGGGTATTGGCAACCCTTCCCCTCCGGAACCACCTGGCGGGCGACGCCGTTTGGTTGTACCCGAGGTTGATGCGTATGCTGCTGCCGTTGCGCCAGCCTTCATCATCGCCCTGGGCATCGGAAAACTGTTTGTATATCTTTCCCTCGTTGGTAAGCACTCTAATGGTGCCGGGGATATAGGTGGTGCCGGCAGGGATCACATCTGAATAGCTGCAGCTATCATAGGTTCCCGATCGCACAACAAAGGCAGCCCTGATTTCAAGTACGTCACCGTTCTCCAGCGTGCCTCCATTGAGACCCTTGGTCACATTAATATAGCTTTTTCCAAAGTCGATGTTCTGTGAATACGCTTTTGAAGAGAGGCCGGTGAGGACAAGAAAAACCAGCGCACCAAAAATGGCAGGTATGGGTACAGGTATTTTCATAGTCGGATAGGTTTGGTCGGATACTCGATTACAGTACTAAGGTAAGCCAGCTGAATTTCAACGACAATAGGTTTTTCCTCTAAAAATCAGCAGGTTTTACTAAGCATTTTCCGGGGTACAAATACTATTGCGCTGGAAAAGGGTAGCGGCTAACTTGCCCTTAAATCCGGCTACTATGAAAAAACCACCATTGCTTTCTGTTTTCTTGATGGCCTTCAGCTTTCCTGCCGGCCTCCTGGCCCAGGACGAGCCTTTTGCCAGGAGAACCGTTGTTTCAGGCCTCAATTCGCCCTGGGAGATCGCTTATGGCCCTAACGATTCTCTCTGGGTCACCGAAAACGTCAGCTACCTTGTTAAGCGCATCAATATCTCAAACGGAACGAGCACTACATTGCTTAACCTTTCCAGTAACAAGAATTTTGCACCAAACGATGGGGGGCGCTGGCCCCAGGGCGGCTTGATGGGTATGGCCCTCCATCCCAATCTTTTTTCCACCAACGCCGCTACCAGGGCGGCCAAGCCATGGGTTTACCTGGCCTATGTGTACAGCCGGCCAACGGGACAAAACTGTTCCACCGATGCCAATGCTTCCGGCCCCTGTAATTTTGCCACCAGGATCGTGCGATATACCTACAGTGGTAACTCGCTGTCGAGCCCGGTTACCATTCTTGAAAATATTCCGGGCAGCAATGATCACAATTCAGGCAGGCTCACCATTGGTCCTGATCTGAAGCTTTACTATACCATCGGTGACCTCGGTGCAGGCCAGTTCAATAATTCTTCGCGCACCAATAATGCGCAAGCACTTGACGTGCTTGAAGGCAAGATCATCAGGCTGAATTCAGAAATAGACAATGATGGAGGCGCAGATGACTGGGTGCCGAACGACAACCCTTTTTACAATAGCTCGTCCATTACTGCGAGAGACTATGTTTATTCGATGGGACACCGGAATGCGCAAGGCATCGTATGGGGCAATGTATGGGGCAATCTGCGTCTTTACAGCTCCGAACACGGCGACAAGTCAGACGATGAGATAAACATTATTACATCCGGCGGCAATTATGGATGGAACGAAGTATCGGGGTATTGCGACAACAATTACAATGGACTTACCCTGGGTGGCAACAGCTCGGTGGATGAGGATGGGCATTGTTCCGCCACTGCCAGCAATGCGCCGCCGGCAAAAACACTTTTTACCCGTCCCAAAGCAACCATCACCGCGCTTACGGCCGATTACCTTAGCTGGCCGACTGTCGCCCCATCCAGCATCGATATCTACCCGCACACCAAAATACCGAACTGGCATAATTCCATACTGGTTACCTGTCTTAAGGCAGGTCGTGTTTACAGGATGAGGCTAAATGCCAACGGCTCAGGCTTCGTAAACCTTGCAGGAGGTGTAGACACTGCCTCTTATTTCAGGGGGCAGGGGCGTTACCGCGACCTTGCCGTTCACCCCGATGGGATTCGGTTTTATCTGGCCTGCGATGCAAGCGGACAAACCTCCGGGCCTACGGGCGGGTTTAACAATGGAGGCTCAGCTCCTCCCAATGCCGGCTCTATCCTCGAGTTCAGCTATCTCGGCGCGGTGCTGTCTGTAAGGGATCCTGTTACCATGCTCCAGGAAGAGGCAGAGAAGAATATCAGCGTTTCGCCCAATCCTGCTCACAATATGTTCAGGGTTTCTATCGGACTGAGTATGGCAAGGCCCTATGCCCTCCGGCTTTATAACGCAAGCGGCGTACTGGTAAAGGAGATGAAAGCAAGAACAGAGGAAACGATCGTGAACATAGCAGCGCTGCCTGCCGGCATGTACTATCTGCAGGTGCTGAATGCAAAAGACCAGCTGCTGAAAACAGAAAAGATATTGAAGCAGGAATAGACCTCAAGCTATTGAGCAGGCAAATGCATTGCAGCTGCCACAACGGGTGGCATGGCACAAGGCAGGTGGTTGTCCTGGGCTCTGCTGCCTGTTGGCAGTCTGCATCAGCCGCTTTCTTATTCATAACTGGCAAACCAGCTTAGGTCCCAGTTACGGGGATCGTTGCTGATCTGGTTTTGCTGGATGGCGGTCGTGCGTTCAAAAAAAAGCTTTGGACGGAGGGGCTTTGCAGGCTGCCTGCACACCTGTTTTGCTTTTGACACGCTCAGTGGATATCCACTGAACTGGATCGGCGCTTGATATCGATCTTTCATACGGATTGGATTGATGGGTTCGTAAACTGTTTATCTATGCAATGTTAAAGTAGCCAATCTATGCCTGAAAGGCAAGTCTCATGCATAAATGATTGTGAAGTAATCTTTTAAAAAAAGCAAAAAGGGAAGCACGGCCGGCAGACCGTTACTTCCCTTATCTATATCAAAGCTTATTTGCTTACAGTTCTCCCACCATTTTAGCCGGGTCCACCCATTCGTCGAACTGTTCGCTCGTTACATAACCAAGCTTCACAGCCATTTCTTTCAGCGTGGTGCCTTCCTTGTGCGCCTTTTGCGCGATCTCGGCTGCTTTATAATAGCCAATCTTCGTATTGAGCGCCGTTACGAGCATAAGCGAATTGTTCACATGGTTCCTGATATTGGCTTCGATCGGCTCTATGCCTTCGGCACATTTATCGTTGAAGCTTACACATCCCTCACCAATGAGCCTTGCGCTGTGAAGGAAATTATAGATCATCAGCGGCTTGAAAACATTGAGCTCAAAATGACCAAGCGAGCCGCCGATGTTGATGGCAACATCATTGCCCATCACCTGTGCCGCGATCATGGTAAGCGCTTCACTTTGCGTTGGGTTCACTTTTCCCGGCATGATGGAAGATCCCGGCTCGTTATCGGGTATAAATATCTCGCCTATGCCTGAGCGCGGACCCGAGCTCAGCATCCGGATGTCGTTGGCGATCTTCATCAGGCTCGCAGCCACGGTCTTAAGTGCTCCATGTGCTTCAACGATGGCGTCATGCGCTGCGAGCGATTCAAACTTATTTTCTGCGCTCACAAAGGGCAGGCCGGTAAGGTTGGCGATGTGCCTGGCTACATTCTCTGCATAACCTGGAGGCGTATTGATTCCGGTACCAACGGCAGTGCCGCCCAGCGCGAGCTCTGAAAGGTGAGGCAGGGTGTTCTTAATAGCCCTGATGCCGTGGTCAAGCTGTGATACATAACCGCTGAATTCCTGTCCCAGGGTGAGGGGCGTGGCATCCATGAAATGCGTGCGACCTATCTTAACTACATTCATAAAGGCCTTGCTCTTTGCAGCGAGCGTGTTGCGCAGCTTCTCTATGCCCGGGATGGTTGTCTCGATCAGCATTTTATAGGCCGCTATGTGCATGGCCGTTGGGAATGTATCGTTCGAGGATTGCGATTTGTTTACATCATCGTTTGGATGGAGGGCTTTCTCCTTGTCTGCAAGCTGTCCGCCATTGAGCACATGGCCCCTGTAGGCGATCACTTCGTTCACATTCATATTGCTTTGCGTGCCACTGCCCGTTTGCCAGACCACCAGTGGAAAATATTCGTCAAGCTTACCCTCCAGTATTTCGTCGGCGGCCCTTGAAATGAGGTCGAGCTTTTCCTTAGGCAGGATGCCTGCTTCATGATTGGTCATGGCCGCAGCTTTTTTCAGGTAGGCAAAGGCACGGATAATTTCCCTGGGCATTTTGTTGGTGTCCTGGGCAATCTTGAAATTATCGATGCTTCTTTGCGTTTGGGCTCCGTAAAAGGCATCAACCGGCACCTTTACTTCGCCCATGGTATCTTTTTCGATTCTGTAATCTGGCATAGATTTTAATTAAGTGCCGCAAAGTTAGCCCGAAAATTGTACAGATAGAAGCAGAAACCAGGGTCATGAAAACACGGCAAGTACTAGCGACTGTGCTATGCCTGGCGGGCATAAGCGGCTGTATCTATCTCCCCGATAAGAAGGGAGAACGGGTGAGCATTGAAGCACCTGATTCTTTACAGGCACATGCTGTAAAAAAGGACAGCCTTCCCGACACAGTGGTCGTTTATGAGCAGGTAAGGGATAGCACGCCAGCTTCGGCTACTGCATTCCGCGGCACAACGATCGATACCAGGGGCGTTCCGCCCGGAGAGGTGGTTGGTTTTGCCCGAACCCTCCTTGGTGTGCCTTACAAATATGCTTCCGCCGACCCCAAAAGTGGTTTCGATTGCTCGGGTTTCATCACTTATGTGTTCGGACATTTTGGGATCATTGTGCCGAGGTCTTCCATTGATTTTACGGAAGTGGGCAAGGAGGTAGCCGCAGAAGCAGCGCTGCCCGGCGACCTGGTACTGTTTACAGGGACTGACAGTACAGAAAGGTTCGTAGGCCATATGGGACTGGTCGTTTCCAACAGCGATGGCAAGCTCGAGTTCATTCACTCCACTTCAGGCAAGGCTTATGGTGTAACCATCACCCCGCTGAATGATTATTACCGGGGCAGGTATATGAAAACCGTCCGGATTTTCTGACCGCTTTTCGCATGGCCCAAAGCCTGTTCTATCTTCCTTTGAACGAAGCTTTTCTTTTTTCCAGGAAGGCTGCCGTTCCTTCTTTCATGTCCTCGGTTTCGAAGCAGGCGCCAAAAGCTTCGAGCTCTGCCGTATAGCCGCCTGGCGTTCCAGAAGCATTCGCGGTGCTGATGCATTTGGCAATGGCCAAAGGGGCTTTTGCCGTGATAACTTCAAGGATGGCCCTTGTCCTGGGCAGCAGCTCCTCCTGCTTGGTTACCTGGTTAACGAGCCCATATGAAAGGGCCGTGGAAGCATCGATCATATTGCCTGTCATCAGCAGCTCGAGCGCTCGGCCTTTTCCAATAAGCTGCACCAGTCTTTGCGTGCCGCCATAACCGGGTATCAGTCCGAGGTTCACCTCCGGCTGGCCGAATTTCGCATTCTCGCTTGCGATCC
Organism: Flavisolibacter sp.; assembly: GCA_035761965.1. GTDB lineage: Bacteria > Bacteroidota > Bacteroidia > Chitinophagales > Chitinophagaceae > Flavisolibacter. Next base: position 29,168 of record DASTPZ010000303.1, read on the forward strand.
TGAAATGACAGGCCATGGCAAGCTCGCAGCCGCCGCCGAGGGCAAATCCGTTAACCGCGGCTACAATGGGTTTGCTACAGTTCTCGATGCTGAAAAAGATCTCCTGGCCTTTTCTTGCAAGGTCCATGCCCTCACCATGTCCAAGCCCTACGAATTCCTTGATGTCTGCACCGGCTACAAAAGCCTTTTGTCCGGAGCCTGTCAGGATAACTGCCCTGATTTCCGCATCCTTTTCGATGGCCGGAATGAGCTCCTGCAGGTCGGTCATTACTTCCCTGTTAAGTGCGTTCATTTTATCGGGCCGGTTTACAGTCACGGTCAGTATGCCTTGTTCAAGAGAGGTAAGCAGGGTTTGATACATGCGCTGAATTTTTTCAAAAATAAGGAGGATAAAGTACATAGGGCTTCTTTGAAAGGATAGCACTGCTGTAAGCGGCTTCCTGTATCCGGCTACGCCTCGATGGCTCATTCCTACGTTTCGGCCAGTTAAGTTTTTAATTGGTTTTATCCTGAACAAATTTTGTCCTTCAAACAACGCATCATGAACAAGCCCATTCTGACCGCCATTCTCCTGATCGTCTTTTTCTGCTGTAATTCCTGCCGCAGGGATACGGTTGCGCAGGCGCATACTTCCCTTCTTACGGTAACTATGCTCAAGGGAAATACTGCTACTGCCAGCTATGCTTACGACCGGCTGGGAAGGATAAGGGAGATGAAAGAGAAGAATGAGAAATTCCTCTATGAATACAAGGACCGAATGGTGGTGATCAGGCAATTTACCGATGAAAAAAGCGAACCCCTGGCAATCTACCGCGGAAGGCTCGATGAGAAAGGCTGTCTTGCCTGGCTCGAAGGTACAAGGCAGTATGGCAATGATCCCCTTGCCTACAGGTTCAGCTACCGCTTTGACTATGATGAGCAAAAACAGCTGAGGAGGCTTTATTACATACGCGATAACGGCAAAAGCAGGAGCAGTATCAATCATACCTATTTCTGGAATAACGGCAATATGGTGCGCGAGGTCATAACGCATGACGGGGTATTGAGCCGCGTACGAACCTATAAATATGATCTTTCCAGGGAAAACAAAATGGCTGTTGCCGTAAAAACAACGCTGGACTGGATCGACCGGCTGCCGGGCAAAGCCACAAACAACCTGCCCCTGGGCTATACAGATAAGGATGCCGGGGGCGAGGTGATCTGGCAGACAGCCACTTCCTGGCAATTGGACAGGCAGGGTTATCCTGCAACGCTGACCACGACCAACCTGCTCAGCGGGCAGGCCGACCGGGTTCATTATGAGTTCAGGTAGACGCACGCTTCATTCGGTATTTACCACGCTTCAACATATTTTATTTCATTACTTGGCCGGTTTTTTAAAACTTGTGACAAAAGAAAAGCGCAAATCGCATCCATAAGAGCTGGCCCCGCTCAAACGGTGAGGTCCCGGTATATTGCTGATGGAAAGACGCTCATGGGCAACTGAAGAGGATTTTGGGAACGGCTGTAACAAAAGCATCTTATGGAAGAATTAAAAACAGTTCGCATCATGCGTATGACAGAGGAGCAGATCGGCCTTGTAAAAAGGACCTGGGGTATATTCCGCCGGATGGACCCGGTACTGGTAGGTGACGTGTTTTACGAAAAGCTTTTTTCCGAGCATCCTTCTTTTAAGCGCATGTTCAAAGGCAGCAGGGCCGAGCAGTCCAAAAAGCTGATCGATATGCTGAGCAGTATTGTTGGCCATCTAGACGCGCTGGACGAGCTAACGGACGATATCAGGGCTCTTGCCATAAGGCATGTGCATTACGGAGTGCGGCCTTCTTATTATGCGCCTGTTGGTGTGGCCTTGCTATGGACCCTGGAGCAGGGGCTGGGCGTGGATTGGAATGCCGATGTAGCAGCGGCCTGGAAACGCTGTTATACGATCCTGTCGACCGTGATGATCGATGCTTCAAAATAGCGCCAGGGGCCACCAGGACAGACCTTCTTCAAACCAGGTGGTTCATCTGGCATCAATTCCTCGCCTGGATCGATGTTTTTCCAATCTTTATTGCCTCGACAATTCTTTATACAGGTCAATGTAAAATAAATGCAGAACCGGCGGAGAAGCCAGGGCTGTGTGAGATGTAAAAATTACGTATAAGCCTAACCGGTAAAAAAGCTGGTTATGTTATGCCAAGGATGCTAAAACGGCCTGTGCTCCTTTACCCATTCGCTGATATAACCTGCGATTTCAGCCGTTGGCGTGCCGGGTGCGAACAACTTTCCCACGCCTTGTTCGTTGAGCTGTTTCATGTCCTCATCAGGAATGATGCCTCCGCCGGTCAGCAGCACATCGTTCATTCCTTTTTCCTTCATGAGTCCGAGCAGCTTTGGAAATACGGTCATGTGTGCGCCTGAAAGGATGCTGATGCCGATAGCATCCACGTCTTCCTGCAGTGCGGCGCTTACCACCATATCGGGGGTTTGTCTCAGGCCGGTATAGATCACTTCCATGCCCGCATCGCGCAAGGCGGTGGCAATTACTTTAGCTCCCCTGTCATGGCCATCCAGACCAACCTTAGCTACAAGCACACGTATGGGTCTATTCATATTCAAGGAAGAATTTTCGGGTCAAATGTAAGCCGTAGGCGGCGATAATTTATCAGGGCGGTGAGGAAGGACCGGTATGATCTCACATCATTGAGCCGGAAAGGATTGTAGGGCATCCTTTATGCGGCTGATGGTTTCTTCCTTGCCCAGCACTTCGGCGATATGGAATACAGGGGGACCGAATTTTCCGCCCACCAGCATAATACGCAGCGGCAGCTGCAGCTCGCCCGGCTTGATGGATGATTGTTCGGCCATTTGCTTGAACAGGTTCTCCAGCGTGCCTGCGCTCCAGTCGCTCACGCCCTTGAGCGCAGAAGGAAAGCTTTCGAAAAAGCTTCTTTTAGCAGGGTTCCATTTGGCGAGTATGGGTGTGGTATCAAATTGGCGCGGTGCTTTAAAAAAGAAAGCGCTGTGTTCCCAGAAATCGGTAAGCACGGTGCAGCGATCCTTTACGAGCTCGAGCACCTGTTCGAAATAAACATCATCGCTGATGTGCAGTCCTTTTTGTTCGAAAAGCTGCTTTACTTCCGTTTTGTAGGAAGCGGCAGGCTGCTTTTTGATCCATTCGTGGTTGAACCACTTCGCTTTTTCAAAATCGAACTTGGCGCCGCCTTTATGAACTTTTTCTATCGAGAATTTCTGCACCAGCTCTTCGAGGCTGAACAGCTCCTGTTCCGTGCCGTCGTTCCAGCCCAGCATGGCCAGCATATTGATAAAGGCCTGGGGAAGGAATCCGCGCTCGCGAAAACCTTCCGTTAGCTCGCCCGATTTGGGATCGGTCCAGTTCATGGCAAAAACCGGGAAACCATATTTGGCGCCATCGCGTTTGCTCAGCTTGCCGCTGGGGCCCAGTATCAGTGGAAGGTGCGCCCATTTGGGCATGTTTTCAGCCCCGAACAGGTAGCGCCACAGCAGCACGTGCACGGGAGCGCTGGGAAGCCATTCCTCACCCCTGAAGGCGTGGGTGATCTTCATCAAGTGATCGTCTACTACTACGGCCAGGTGATAGGTGGGCATGCCATCGGCTTTCAGCAATACCTTGTCGTCCACGGTCGAGGTATCAAAGCTCACTTCCCCCCTGATCATATCGGTAAAGGAAACGGTCTCGCCTTCGGGCATCTTGATGCGGATGACATGGGGCGTTCGGTTGTCGAGCAGTTGCTTCGTTTCTTCCGCGCTCAGGGAAAGCGAGTTACGCATCTGCCCGCGAACCGTATGATCGTATTGAGGGTTGGGATTGGCTTCCGTGCGTAGCTTCAGCCGCATGGCATCAAGCTCCTGGGCCGTATCGAAGGCATAGTAGGCATGACCTGCCTGAACCAGCTGCTCGGCGTACTGGCGATAGGAGGCTTTTCTTTCACTTTGCCTGTAGGGTGCGTAAGGGCCCCCGTGCTGGGTGCTTTCGTCTGGCTGCAGCCCGCACCAGGCAAGGGTCTCAAAAATATATTCTTCGGCGCCGGGCACATAACGGCTTTGGTCGGTGTCTTCGATCCTGAGAATGAACTCGCCTCCATGATGCCTGGCAAACAGGTAATTGTACAGAACCGTACGTACACCACCCAGGTGAAGGCCTCCGGTTGGACTGGGCGCAAAACGAACACGAACTTTGCTTTCCATAGCCGCAAAAGTAAATGAAAACAGGGCAAGGGCCTGTTGTTACCGTTTTGAAGTTCCATAGAACATT
>DASTPZ010000304.1:0-6260 GCA_035761965.1 Flavisolibacter sp.
GGCTGCGCCGGTTTGATTTGTCGGCATCAAGCAGCAGCGCGCTGAAGCCTATGTCGATCCTGATATAGGGTTGGATCGTAAGTGCGTTGCGATAGCGAACGCTGCCGGGAATATTGTAAGGAAGGTTGGTGCCGTAAAGCGTATTGAGGTAGACTTTAAAGTTCTTGTTGGTTGAAAGGTAGTCCTGGAAGAACATGCCGAAGGTGAGCAGCCTGTCTGTAGGCCTTCTCAGCCAACCGCCCTCCACTGTGCTGCTGTCTATCGGCTTGTTGTCTGCATCGAGCGTATAGGTCTTATAAAAATCATTCTCCAGGTCTTCCCTGGTTCTCATAATGCCGAGGCTTACCCAGCTTTCAGCATCCTTAACCAGTTCCCCGAAAAGCCGCATTTCTATGCCTGTTGCATAGGCCCTGGCGCTGTTCTCTCCGAAATAACGAACCCTTACATTGTCGATGTCGTAAGGCACAACATTGCTCATGCGTTTATAATATGCCTCCGCGGTCAAACGCAAGGGCCTGTTGAACCCAAAGAAATTATAGTCCATACCGAGCACGCCCTGCCAGCTTTTTTGCGCTTTCAGGTTTTCGTTGACGCTGCCGTCGTACCGCCTGAGCTCACGGTAAAAGGGCGGCTGGTGATAAGCGCCTGCGGCGGCCCGGAATATGATGTCTTTTTTCCAGGCTGGTTTCACCGAAACGGAGAGCCGCGGTGATACCAGTACCTGCCTGTTAAGCCCGTTATAGTTGAAGCGGATGCCTCCCTGTATGGTATATGAATTGCCATTGCGGTTGAAAGCAAGATTGTCCTGGATATAGCCGCTGAATTTATCGATGCTGAGGTTGGCAGCCGATTTGATCACCTTGTTCAGGTAAAGCCTTGACGGGTCGTAGGGAAGGGAATAGCCTGCAGAATCCTGGTACTCCCACTCGTTCAGCCTGTCGGTGATCAGGGTTCTATCGTAGCCAAGCCCCCATTGTACCAGGTGCTTTTTCCGCGTAAGGCTTCCCTTGTGTGAAAAATTATAATTGACGATGTTCAGCTTGTTGCGGGCATAGGTGAGGTTGACGCCTGCACCCAGCGGATTAACGATCAGACCGAAGGTGGCACTGCTCTGGTCGAAGTCGCGGTCTCCGAACAGGTAGGCGCCGGCTATATCGATGTTCTCTGTTTCATCATTCTCGAACCTGGAGGCCAGCCATTTGAGCTTGAGCCCTGCCTTTGGCTGATAGGTTGTGGATATGCCCAGCATGGCTGTACTGTATGCATCTTTTTCGCGGCCATCGAAATAAATATCAACTCCCACGCTGCTGGTGAAGAAGGGCGAGAAAACGCTGGAGGTGAGCTGGCTGAATTGAGGAATGAGCGTAAAGCGGGTAGATGAGAGGTTACCCAGCATCTCCGCACTCCATTTGCGGTTGAGCTGGTAGTGCACCAGGGTTTGGAAATCGGCAGAAGAGGGCACATAGCTGCCTTGTGTTTCCTGCCGGCTCAGTAGGTTGCGGTTGCTCCTGTTGCGAACGCCCATGATATAGGAGAGTTTCTGCCCCGCCCCTGTGCCTTCTATATGAAAGCCTTGTTCGAGGATGCTGAGGTAGGCAGAGCCGCCGAACTTCTTTGGTGTATTATACTGGATATCGAGAACAGAGCTCATCTTGTCGCCGTAGCGGGCCTGGAAGCCGCCGGTATAAAAGCTGATGTTGCGGACCATCTCGGGATTGATAAAGCTCAGGCCTTCCTGCTGTCCGCTTCTTACGAGATAAGGACGGAAGATCTCGAAATCGTTCACATAGATCAGGTTCTCGTCATAGCTTCCGCCCCTTACATTGTATTGGGAAGTAAGCTCATTGTTCGAACCTACAAATACTTTGAGAAGCCCTTCAACGCCCATTACAGGAGAAGGCAGGTTGATGACCGATTTTGGATTGGGCCTGATTAGACCTGTTTCGGTGCGTTCGCGCTGGTCCCTGATGGTGACTTCTTCCATCAGGCTGTTGCCAGGCTCGAGGCGAACGGTAACTTGCTCCTGCTCGCCTTCATTCAGCAAAAAATTCTGCTGCGCCGTTTTATACCCGCTGAAAGAAAAGAGAAGGGCAAATGCCTTGTCTGACGGAACCCTGATCGTAAAATTGCCTGAGTCCGAGGTGACCACTGCTTTTTGCTGGCCCAGTATGGAGATGGATACACCGACCAGCGCGTTCTCATTTTCATCGATTACCCTGCCGCTTACGATAGCCGATTTTTTTTGGGCCAGGCAGGTGACACAGGAAAGGATGAGCAGCAGCAGGAAAGGATACCGGTTCACAAAGCAGTTTTGCGGCTAAAATACCGGAAAGTTCCGGAATAAAGGGAGCAAGCCTTGCTTTCACTTCAGGCGGTCTTGCTTACCCGGCCAATTTTCAGGAACAAGGGAAACTCGATGATCTTAGTTTCTCCGTCCTTCCATGCTGCATCGATCTCGGCTTCAACTTGAAGGAGGGGAGAAGTTCCGTTCTGCCGCAAATAATGCTGAAAGGCCGACCAGGTTTGCAAAAATCCTTTGAAGTGATCCCTTGTCCAGCACTGCCGGAGTGTAAAATGCGACGAAGGCAGGGCTTCGAAAGCAAAGTCAATGTTGGCGTATGACTCATCGATGTGCTTTCTTTCAGGGTCCCAGTAAGGACCGACGATATCCTGGTAGAAACGAAGGATGATCTTATTGATCTGCTCATCATCCGAGCAAAGCAGCTGGTAGGCCCAGGCAGCCACCACGGCACCGGGCTTGCCCACGCGGTTTGCTTCTTTGAAAAACGCCTTTGCATCAAACCAGTGGTAGGCGGTAGCAATGGTGATGAGGTCAAAGCTGTTGTCGGGGAAGGGTGTTTGCTCGGCCGGGCAAAGCAGGTAGCTGATATTGGGTTTTTGCACCGCGTTGGTCAGCTGCGCAGCACTGATATCGGAGGCGCTGACCTTTTCAAAATGGCCGGCAAGCACTGCGGCGCACTGGCCGTTGCCGGTGGCACAATCCCAGGCATGGAGCCTGTCATTTACAAATTGCAGTATGTAATCGTACAGCTCCGGAGGATAGCCCGGCCTGTACATAGCATAAATACCAGATTGATTGGAGAACAGGTCCTTCATGCAGCAAAATTAATCAACCTGTTTTTCCCAGCTCTCTTAAATGGCCTTCAGCGCTTTGATCGTGGCGATTGGATCGGCAGCTTTAAACACCGTGTTGCCGGCCACCAGCACATGCGCGCCCGCATCAACAATGCTTTTTGCATTGTCTACGGTAACGCCGCCGTCGATCTCTATTTGTACATTCAGCTTGCTGTCGTCGATCATTCTCCTGAGCTCGCGGATCTTGTTGAGCGTATGAGGAATGAATTTCTGTCCGCCAAATCCGGGGTTCACGCTCATCAGGCAAACAAGGTCGATATCGCCCAGGATATCGTAAAGCAGGCCCACGGGCGTATGCGGATTAACAGCCACACCGGCCTTCATGCCCAATGATCTTATCTGCTGGATGTTTCGGTGAAGATGGGTGCAGGCCTCGATATGAACCGAAAGGATATCGGCGCCTGCCGCTTTAAAGGCTTCGGCATAACGCTCCGGCTCCAGGATCATGAGGTGTACATCGCAAACCTTTTTTGTTGCGGTCCTGATCTGTTCTATCACCGGAAGCCCAAAGCTGATGTTGGGTACGAAGCGGCCATCCATTACATCGAGGTGGAACCAATCGGCCTCGCTTTGGTTGAGCATATTGCATTCGGCTTCGAGCCTTAAAAAATTGGAAGCTAAAAGAGAGGGAGCAATTAGGGCCATGGCTGATGATTTGCGGCCGCAAGATAGGAAAATTCGGCTGCCGGCTATAGCTTTTTGGCAGCTTCTGCGGCTTTTGTCATTGTCTTGTCCAGCTCATAGGCGCGCTGGTAATTGAGCCTGGCGCTGGCTTTGTCGTTCATTGCCTCCTGCGCCCTGGCCAGCCAGTAATAAGGATCGGCATCCGAAGGCGATATCGCTATGGCCAGCTCAAAAGCTTTGGCTGCTTTTTGATAGGCTTTTTGTTCATAGAATACGATGCCTTTGTTGATATGGGCATTCATAAAATTATAATTGTGACTGATGGCGGCATCGAATTGCCGGATGGCTTCGGCCTGGTTGCCCTTGTTGGAATAGTAAACACCCTTGAAGTAATAAGGCTCCGCATGTGAAGCTTCTACATCCACCCGGATAAGGGAGTCCGCAAGCGCCAGGGTCTTTGGATTGCCGGATTCGGCATAGTCGAAGGCAAGGGTATGTACCAGCTCTACATCGTCAGGCGCGTAGGAATAAGCTTTTTCGAGGGTTGCAATGGCTTCGGCCTGCCTGTTCTGCTCCTTGAGCAGTTCCGCCTTCAGCAGCAGGGCGTCAAGCTGCCCGGGGTATTGATCGATAATTTGCTCACAAATGGCCAACGCCTGGTCGGCCTGCTTTTTTTGCTCGTAGGCTCTTGCAATACCTATTTTGACCGCGATGCTTTGTGGAAGCTTCTGGCTGGCCTGCTGCAGGAAGGTCAGGGCGGAGTCGGTGCTTTTTTGACGAAGCAGTGTGGTAAGGCTGAGGGCATAGGATTCTTCGGGTTGCAATTGCCAGGCCTTGCGAAGGTCCTGCTCGGCCTGTTCAGGGAAGTTCCTGCCGTATAGCATAACACCTCTTCTATAATATAGCCCGGCGTCGGATGGGGATCGCTCGATACTGTCTGTAAGCGCTTTGAACGGAGGCGAGGACAATACACCCTCTTCTTTTTCTTCGCCACAGGAAAAGAAAACAAAGGCGGCAAAAAGCAGGTACAATGATTTGCGCATACCCAAAACTAAAAAAACCGGCATTGCTTGTGACAGATTTCTGACTGCGATCTTGGTTTAGGGATATAAATTTGAACGCTTTTAACAATCCACCAAATATCGGCAGATGAAATTTCTTTTGAGCTTTTCCTTTTTGTTTTGTTCCTGCGCGCTCAGCGCCCAGTCCGACACGCTCCATTATCCTGCGGAAGTGCATTTTCGCAATGTGCAGCAACTGACCTTTGGCGGCGACAATGCGGAAGCCTATTGGAGCTACGATGGAAAATACATCGTGTTTCAGCGTACAGCGGTTTCGGATAAGGTGCCATGCGACCAGATCTTTGTAGGAAAGGTGCCTGCAAAAGGAGAACGCTTCCAGTATAAAATGGTAAGCACAGGTAGGGGCCGCACCACCTGCGCTTTTTTTACAAAAGACAACCGTCATATCGTTTACGCTTCCACCCATGAAGGCGCCGACAGCTGCCCGCCGCCGGTCGACCGCTCCAAATACGGCAACCGCTATATATGGCCTGTATACGAAAGCTATGATATCTATATGTGCGATCTCAATGGCAAGATCGTGAAGAAGCTGACCGATAGCAAGGGCTATGATGCCGAGGCCACGATCTCACCCGATGGCAAAAAAATGATCTATACCTCGACAAGGAATGGAGACCTCGATCTTTATGTGATGGATCTTGCCACCGGCAAGTCGGTCCAGGTTACAACAGCCCTTGGCTACGATGGAGGTGCCTGGTTCAGCCCGGATGGCAAGAAGATCATATGGCGCGCCAGCCGTCCAAAGACAGAAGGCGAGATCAGGGAGTATAAGGAATTGTTGAAGGAAGGGCTCGTGGCCCCGACCCAGATGGAAGTATTTGTGGCCAATGCGGACGGCTCGGAGGCCAGGCAGGTTACGTCGCTGGGACAAGCCAACTGGGCACCTAATTTCATGCCCGACGGCCGGATCATCTTCTGCAGCAACCATGAGTACAAAAGAGGGTTTCCGTTTAACATGTATACCATGAACGCAAATGGAAGCGGGCTCGAAAAGATCAGCCGCGACAAGGGTTTTGATGCTTTCCCAATGTTCAGTCCCGATGGACGGCGCATTGTATTCTCAAGCAACAGGAACAATGGCGGAACCAGGGATACCAATATCTTCATCGCCGACTGGGAGAATTAAAAAGGTAGAAGCAGCATGCTTCGTTGTGCAGACGAATCGACGTGTTATCCCTTGCCCGATGAAGGCTTTTGAGGTTTGCAGCCGGCAGCGGCAACTAAATTTGACAGAAGCCGATGCCTGTTGTAGTTTTGATCCAACCAAAATCAATCAGCATGGAGATAAGTATTTACGATGCCTTGAGACATGTTCACAGTGCCGGACGCTGGGTAGTTTTGCTCTTGCTCATTTTCGCCATCTTTAACAGCCTTATTGCAGGCAACCGCCCGAACATC
>DASTPZ010000305.1:0-4876 GCA_035761965.1 Flavisolibacter sp.
AAGGAGGCCAACCTGGAATTTCTAAACCCCTCCAACCCAGGTATCGTCAAGCTGCATGAAACGCCTTCGGGCACCAGCAATCCTGCCTCCGATGTTAGACTGGCGGTGATCTCCTATCTCGAAAAACAAAACAGGCAGAGGCATTGAGAAAATCCTGCACCCGCCTGTCGATAAAACCTGTCCTTATTCGCCTTCTTTCCCGTTATCGTTTTCCATAACAGAATCGATGAGCTTTTGCAGGCTCGGATTTTCCGATTTCAGGTAGTCTGTAACCATTTTGATGGCATCCAATGCCTCGGTTTTGTTCAGGTTGTGTTTTGCGATCAATTGTTGAATTAATTTATCCATACGGCAAGCATTTAATAGCAGTCATGCCGTTCTCACCAGATACTATATCGCCTTGGCCGTGTAAGAAAATTATTTCCTACCTTCAACACCTATCATTTATCCAAAATGTTTGCCAGGGATGGAAACCTTAATCGAGCAATTGAAAGCGGGGCTGAATATTTCAGGAGAGGAAGCGCTGGAAATCATGAAAGCGATCAGCGAATATGTTGAGGATCAACATCCTCTTTTAAAGGACCTGGCAAATGACATTTTGATGAGAGAAATGGAGAAAACAAAAAGCGTTTAAACATAACTGTGGAAACATTTTTCCAATATTTCGAAAAAAGGACCGGCCGTCCGCCTACGGAAGCACAGCAGGTGATCAAGATCACATCTGGCTATCTTGCCAAACATTACAAAAAGGAATTTGCCATTATCATCCAATATTTCCTCACCTACACCTTTGACCAGAAGAAACCCGGCAGTGATGAGAATAGCCTTCAATGGTTTTTAGAAAATCAAAATGCTCAATTGTGACTCAACCACCATTCTTGCTCTACATAGTTGATGATGATGAAGACGACTTGCTTTTTATCCATACAGCTTTTAAGGAAATAGGTCTTGACAATGTATGCAAGGGTTTTTTGAATGGTCCTGAGCTGTTGCAGCACCTCAGGTTCAATGCAGGAAAAGAAATTCCCGATGTGATCATACTCGACTATCAAATGCCTAAAATGAATGGGAAGGAAGTGCTGGTATCTATCCGCAGGCAACCCTGGCTGCAATCCACCCCGGTTATCTTTTACTCCGACAAGATCAACGACAGCCTTGATGCAGAGCTGAAGGAGCTGGGGGCTTTTTGCTGTATCCGCAAAGGTGTAACACCTGGCGATCAGCGCAAGTTTGCAAGGACCATCACTGATCTGCTTAAAAAATAAGAAGCTTTACTAGTTCCGGAACTCCTGGGAGATCATAAGTCCATAAGCGCCTCCATCCATTATGCCTATACCCAGGCGTCCATAGGCAGGGTTCAGGATATTGGCCCGGTGACCGGGCGATTTCATCAAGCCGTCATGACAGATACGAAGGGTTTGTCCCAGCGCCAGGTTCTCACCTGCCGTGAGGTATTTTATATTGACAGCCTTCATCCGGTCAAACGGATCTTTTCCCTCAGGCGTATAATGAGAGAAATATCCCCTGGCGAACATATCCTGCGAATGAGCCCTTGCAACCGGTACCAGCTCGGGATCCGCTTTCAATGGCTTAAGCCCCCTTTTTGTACGCTCTTCGTTCACCAGCTGAAGCATCTGGCTCTCGAGATCGGCCCTGGGTTTTGCCTTTGCTACCTTAAAGTTAAGGTCGACCGTTTCATCGGTCTCAGGCTCCGGCGTAACTCTCGTTAGCGATTGTTTTACCGCTTCGCTGAAAATGGGTGATAATTTATCATCGATCCAGCCTGCATTAGGAGCAAGCCTCCCGGCGATCTCGCTCTCCCTGGTCTTGGAAGTAAGTCCGTTCACCATTGGTACCGAAAGCAGGATGGCGGCCAGGATGGTGGCATAGATCAATCCGTTGAGCAAACCCGGTATAAGCCCCATGACCCTGTTGGCACCATGCCGGTGCGCAGTTTCAGGCGTTTTTCTTAGAACCGCATTGAACACAAAGGCCAGCAGCAGCCTTGCGAGTATGATGGTGAGCAGGAAAGCCAAAGGCAGGGTCCATACCCCAAGAGAAGGAAATATGCGTTCGAGGAAAACTCCTAGGTATTTATAGCAAAAAAAACCAACTACAAGACTGCCGATCCACACCAGGAGATTGATTGTGCCAAGAATAAATCCTTTTTGCCAGCCGCCCCAAATGGCCAGTGCTACTACCAGGAGCAGGATGATATCCACATAATTCATAATCGGTTTTGAACAAATAGCATGCTAGGAAGAAGCCGGTGCCGCAGCTTTCCTGCAAGCAGCAGGCTGAAAAATGCAAGTGCACCAGCCTGTTTACAGCTCGCCCCTATTTTCAGGGATCATACCAAACAAAGGGCGCTGCTTATTTTAACAGCGCCCTTTCTAAATAATGAATAGTCGTCCTGGTTATTTTCTCTTTCTGAGATCGATCGCACCCTTGAAATGAGATGCATCCAATACCCGGTTGCCTGAGCTAACCTCCTGCTGTGCCCGGTAAGCATCCCGCTCATTTGCGCTTTGGCTCCGGTAAGCACCTGTAGTAATATAGTTAACCACTGTTTGCAGCGAAGCTTCTGTGAGATCGCCCCAGTCCTTGTCGAGCCCGTCCGCCGACTGGCTGTTCAAGGCCAGTCCGTTAAAATAATTTCCTTCACCATTCTTGTTCGTTGATCGGAAAGACACTGGGAAAATATACCAGTCGCCTACTTCTATAGGAAAATAGCCCACCGGCTTGCCATAGGTTTTGGAAGGCCCAACCAGTTGCACATTCATATAAGGCTTGAGGTTATTGATCAGTAGCTCACTCGCCGAAGCCGTGCTGCTGCTCACAATAAAAAAGATCCGGCCAAGATTCAGACTGCCCAGCTTGCTGAAATAGTCCGTACTATTAAAGTTGGTGTATTTATTATTGAACTGCTGAGTCATCATCAGCTGCCCGTTTGCAGACGCGGGTGCCAGCCAATTGGCCAGCTTTTGCTGCATCGTAACATAGCCGCCGCCGTTATAGCGCAGATCGATCACCACATCATTCACACCCGAAGATGCAAAGCGGCTGAATATCCTGGAAAACTCGCTGTACACACGGGTTGTATCGCCCAGGAAAGAATTGAATGCGAAATAGCCGATCTTCCTGGAGCTGACAGTATAAACCGAGTCAAGAATGATCGGGTTTTCCTGGTAAGTGCCTGCATTGAGAGTAAGATCGACAGTAGTGCCATCGGGTTTTTGAAAGCCGAATGCTGTGCTGTTGCTGCCGTAAACAGCCTCTACAATGCTATTCGAGTTAGCGGTTGTAATATTGGTGCTTCCATTAAGCTTTACGATGCGCCAGCCGCGGCGTACACCGGCCAGGCCGGCGGGAGAAGCTTTTTCGACCGACCGTACCCGCAGATCACCTTCCTGTCTGAAGAATACATTGATACCGAAATCTCCAGCGATACCGGCGCTTACGTTATCCCATTCCTGCTGCTTAACCGCAAAGCTCCAGCGGTCAACAGGGCCGGTAAAGCCCGGTTCTGTGCTATATTGCCTGATGGCCGTCATTATCTTGCCCAGGTCATCATAGCTGCGGGCATCAAAGCTCGCAGGGATCTGGTTGTACCAGAGGTAAATATCGCGGGAATAAGCCAGGGCTGAATCTTTCAGGGCATCGGTAAGATTGCCCGCAGCCGGCGGCGGTCCGGCCGGTGTGGGGGCCAGGCCATCAGCCACATCGTTTTTTTTGCACGAAGACGCCACAATCATAGCCACGAGGGTTGCCACAACCAGGCCTTGTTTCACAAATTGCATAGGTAATTGGGTTTACTTGTGTGTATCTTTCTAACTGCAAACGACGGGCTTAAATTGCGCGCTCATCCCTATTTAACAAGGAATTAGAGCATCACAGCAATGCCTGACCGCTTTAAGCTTTTTATCTGTTTTCAACATGCCTTTGGTATAGAGCAGCGCCATCCGGCCAGGTGGCCCCTGGCCCGAACATTGCAAGCATCCCAGATCATAATCAAGCAGTATGAAGAAATTAGTCTTACTAGCAGGGATGATCCTGGCCATGCTGAAGAATGAAGCACAAATAGCTTCCGTATCCGATTCACTCAATGGTCAGGCACCGGCTGAACCTCTTTTGCCGAACGCAAGGCCCGCTGCAGAGCCTGTATACCGGCTTAAACCGGCAGTAGATATCCCGCTTACGGCCGTAGCCGCAGGCTGGTCGGGATTTGCCTTTACCAAGATTTACAACAAGGACAGGTCGACGCCTGCTGAGATCATGGCACTCGATAAGAATGACCTTGCTTCCTATAACAGGCATGGTGCGGATGTTTATTATCCGAAGGCAGCGGATGCAAGCGATATCCTCTTTTATGGATCCATGCCCTTGCCGTTGCTGCTGCTAGCTGATAAAGAGATCCGCAAAGATGCGGGTAAGGTTGGTTTTCTATACCTCGAAGCCATGTCTATAACCGGGCTTCTGTATACAGGCTCCGTGTATTTTGTAGACAAGTACAGGCCTTATGTATACAATCCTGAGACTCCGATGGACAAACGACTGGGCGGCGGAGGCAAGAATTCATTCTTTGCAGGTCATGTGGCCCTGGTAGGCACCTCCACTTTTTTTATGGCGAAAGTCCTGTCTGATTACCATCCAGAATCGAGGGCGAAATGGGCCTTTTTTTCTGCTGCCGGTTTGGCCACTGGCGCCACAGCCTATTTGCGCTACCGGGCAGGACAGCATTTCCTGGATGACCTCATTATAGGCACGGCTGTAGGAACCCTATCGGGAATACTGGTGCCGCATCTTCACAAGAATAAATCGCCAAGGTCCACTGGGCTAAGCCTTTCCCCGGTTCTGGGAAGACAGCAAGGCCTGG